>JADZED010000026.1 GCA_020850715.1 Acidobacteriota bacterium | reverse complement strand
CGGCGACGTCGCTGGCCGAGGTGGCCGACACGCTGCAGACCGGGCGGGCGGCGCTGCCGGTGCGGGTGGCGGTGGCGGGCCCCGACGCGTCCACGGTCGCGGCCGCCTTGCGCGCAGCCACACCGGTAACGGCGGGGCGGCCTCCCGTGATCTGGGTGTTTCCTGGTCAAGGCGCGCCGGTGAGTACGGGCGCTGCAGCCCTGTACAACGACCCCGTGAGCGCGGCCGAACTGGCGGAGTGCGAGCGGGTGGTGACGGCCGCACTGGGAGGAAGCCTCCGGTCGGTGCTGGCGCCGGCGAACGAGGCGGAGGTGGAGGCGTCGGCAGCGGCGCTGGCAGGAACCGCATGGACGCAGGTGGCGCTGGTCGCAGTGGAACTGGCGCTCGCGGCGCGATGGCGGGCGTGGGGCGTGCAGCCGGCGGCCGTGATCGGACACAGCGTGGGCGAGCTTGCGGCCGCGTGCGTGTCCGGCGTGCTGTCGCGCGAGTCGGCGCTGAGGCTGGCGGCGCGCCGCGGCGAGTTGATGGCGGCAGCGTCCGAAGGCGGAATGCTCGCGGTGGCAGCGGCGGCGGCGGCCGTGACGCCACACTTGCCGCCGGGAGTCGTCGTCGCCGCGATCAACAGCGGGCGGCAGTGCGTGATCGCCGGGCCGGTGACGGCGCTGGAGCAGGCGGCGGCGCGGCTGGCGGCCGCCGATCTCCCGGCGCAGCGTCTGCCCGCGGCCGGAGCTTTCCATTCACCGCTGATGGCGACAGTGACCGACCCGCTGACTGCGGCAGCGGCGCGGTTGTCGGTGGCAGCGCCACAGGTGCCGTGGATCTCGACGGTGACCGGCACGGTCTGCACCGAGGCGCCGTCGCCCGGCTACTGGGGCATGCAGGTGACCGCGCCGGTGCAGTGGCTGTCGGCGGCGATGGCGGCGCGCGCCGCGAGTCCCGTGCCTCCGGTGTGGCTGGAGGTGGGACCCGGGCATACGCTCGCGCATCTGCTGCGCGCCGAAGCCCCGGCCGGGGAGGCCGCCGCAGCCTGCTGGGACGGAGCGGTTCCCGAGGCCAGCTGGGCGGCCGCCGCGGCGCAATTGTGGACCGCGGGCGTGGTTCTCGACTGGCGCGCCGTCCGTGCCGGCGCGCGCCGGCGCACGGTCGCCCTCCCCACTTACCCCTTCCAGCGGCAGCGTTATTGGCTCGAGTCGGCGGCCGCGCCGGCGTCCGCTCCGGTGAAGCGATCGGATGTGGGCTCCTGGTTCTACCGGCCGTACTGGAAACAGGCCGCACCGCTGGCGTCCGGTTCGCCCAACGGACGCGCGAAGGGCCGCCGCTGGCTCCTGTTTGCCGATCGAACGGGCCTCTGCGAGCGCATCGGCTCGCGACTGGTCGCGGCTGGCGATCGCGTCATCGTGGTCGAGCAGGGGGAATGTTTCGCCGCCGCCGGCGCGCGATACGCGATCCGGCCCGACGAGCCGGCCGACTACGAGCGCCTCTTTCGCGAGCTGGACGCGGCCGGCGGTGCGCCGACCGACATCGTGCACTGCTGGAGCGTTGCGGCAGACGGCAGCAAGGCGCCTGGCACGGCCGTCTCCGAAGGCACCGCATCGTTCGACTGCCTCCTTCTGCTCGGCCGCGCGCTCAGCCTCGTGGCGCTCGGCGACGGCGCCAGGCTCGCGGTCGTGACCAGCGGCGCGCATGCGGTGACCGGCGACGAGCGCCCCGACCCGAGGCGCGCGACCGTCGCGGGCCCGGTGCACGTCCTGCCTGCCGAAGTGCCGGGACTCCGCTGCGCGCACGTCGACATCCTCTGGGATCCGTCGGATGAGGCTCGCGCCTCACGCGCCGTCGATCGCCTGCTGGTCGAGCTGCTCTCGAACGAGGGGAACGGCGCCGTCGCGCTTCGCGGCGCGCATCGCTGGATTCAGCAGTTCGAGACGGTGCAGGCCGACGCGGCGGCCGGTCGCGCGCGGTTGCGGGAGCAGGGGGTGTACCTGATCACGGGTGGTCTCGGGGGCATCGGCCTCGCCCTCGCGGATCTGCTGGCTGCGGAGGTGCGCGCACGGCTGATCCTCGTCGGACGAACGCCGCTGCCGGCGCGCGCGGACTGGGACGGATACCTGCGCGCCCATGGAGACGACCGGATCGGCCGGCGCATCCGCCGCGTCCTTGCGCTCGAGTCTGCGGGCGCCGAGGTCGTGCTCGAGACGGCCGACGTCGGATCGGCGGACGCGATGCGTGCGGTTCTCGAGCGAGCACGCGCGCGCTTCGGCGCGCTCCACGGCGTCATCCACGCGGCCGGCGTTGCGGGCGGTGGCGTCGTGGCGCTCAAGACGCGGGGCGAAGCGGCCGAGGTCCTGGCGCCGAAAGTCGCGGGCACGCTGGTGCTGCACGCGCTGACGGCCGGGGAGCCGCTCGACTTCTTCGTGCTCTGCTCGTCGCTCGCGTCGTTGCTGGGCGGCTTCGGCCAGGCGGACTATTGCGCCGCCAACGCGTTTCTCGACGCGTTCGCGCAGTCGCGCTGGTGCGCGGGCGACGAGCGCGTGATCTCGATCGACTGGGACAGCTGGCGCGACGCGGGCATGGCGCTCGACACGGCGGTTCCCGCCGACCTGGCGCGCCGCCGGGACGAGGTGCTCGAGCGAGGCATCGAGTCGGCCGAGGGGCAGGACGCCTTCCTGCGGGTGCTGGGTCTGCGCCTGCCGCAGGTGGGGGTCTGCACCAAGGATCTGCAGGCGTTCGCGACATCGCTGGCCGTGCGGCCGCGCGCGCCGGAGCCGGAAGCGCCCGCGGAGGTCCGCGACAGGCACCCGCGCCCCGCGCTCGCCACCGCGTTTGTCGCGCCGATGCGCGAGGCGGAGCACGCGGTGTGCTCGGCGTTCGCCGAGGCGCTCGGCATCGATCGGATTGGCGTCGACGACAGCTTCTTCGATCTCGGCGGCCATTCGCTGCTCGCGGTCGAGGTGATGGCGCGGCTCAACCGCCGCTTCGGCACCAGCGTGCCGGTGGCCGGTCTCTATGAAGGCCTCACGCCCTCGTCCATCGCGGCACTGTTCGAGAACCACGCCGGCCCCCGGCGTGGACGGGAGATCGTCGAGGCGGGCCGGCCCGGCCCTCGACGTCAGCGCCAGGGCGGCGGATCGCGCCGCCGGGCAACTTCGGATGCGAGAGGAGAACGCGGCCATGAGCCGTCAGCCAGCTGAAACCGGGTCCACCGATATCGCCATCATCGGAATGAGCGGGCGTTTCCCTGGCGCGCGCAACATCGCGGAGTTCTGGGAGAACATCCGCGACGGCGTCGAGTCGCGCACCGAGTTCACCGACGACGACATGGTCAGCGAGGGGATCTCGCTGAAGCTGCGGCATCCGCGGCACGTGCGGGCCGGCTTCGTGCTCGACGATCTGGACGCGTTCGATTCCGCGTTCTTCGGGATCAATCCGCGCGAAGCCGAGACGATCGATCCGCAGCACCGGATCTTCCTCGAGTGCGCGTGGGAGGCGCTGGAGGACGCCGGCTGCGATGCCGAGCGTTTCCCGGGCGTGATTGGCCTGATCGCGGGATCGAGCTGGTGCAACTACCTGCTCAACAACGTGCTGCGTTCGGCGAAGCTCCTCAAGAGCATGGGGGTCCGCCAGCTCATCTTCGGCAGCGTTCCCGACTACATGGTGACGCGCGCCGCCTATCGGTTGAACCTGAACGGACCGGCCTACTTCATCCAATCGGCCTGTTCGACCTCGCTCACCGCCGTGCACCTGGCGCGCCAGACGCTGCTGTCGCGCGAATGCGACGTGGTCCTGGCGGGCGGGGTTGCCGTGAAAGTGCCGCACCGCGTGGGCTATGTCTACGAGGAAGGCGGCATGGAGGCGCCCGACGGCCGGGTGCGGGCCTTCGACGCGAACGCCCGCGGCACCGTCTTCAGCAGCGGCGTCGGCGTGGTCGTTCTCAAGCGCCTCGAGGACGCGCGGCGGGACGGCGACTACGTCTACGCGGTGATCAAGAGCTCCGCCTCGAACAACGACGGCGCGCACAAGGTGGGGTTCACCGCGCCCAGCGTCGCCGGGCAGGCGGAGGTCATCGCGCGGGCGCTGGACGAGGCGCGGATCCCGGCCGACGAGATCGACTACGTCGAGGCGCACGGCACCGGCACCGAGCTGGGCGATCCGATCGAGCTGGCGGCGCTCACGCGGGCGTTCGGCGCGAGGACCGCGCGCCGGGGCTACTGCGGCATCGGGTCGGTGAAACCGAACGTCGGGCACCTCGACGCGGCGGCCGGCGTCAGCAGCCTCATCAAGACCGTGCTCGCGCTGCAGCACCGGCAGCTCCCGCCGACCATCAACTTCGAGCGGCTCAATCCGAAGATCGCGATCGAGGACACGCCGTTCTACATCAACACCGTGCTGCGCGAGTGGACGCGAGCGAACGGGCGGCCGCGCCGGGCCGGCGTCAGCAGCTTCGGATTCGGCGGCACCAACGCCCACCTCGTCATCGAAGAGGCGCCGGCGCCGCCCTCCAGCGGGCCGGTGCGGCCGCACCAGTTGCTCGTGCTCTCCGCGCGGACGCCCGCGGCGCTCGAGGCCGCGAGCCGCCGGCTGGCGGCGCACCTGTCGCGCGAAACGCGGATCGCCCCGGCCGACGTCGCCTTTGGCCTCCAGCTCGGCCGCAAACAGTTCGCTCACCGGCGCGCGATCGTCTGCCGCACCTGCGAAGAGGCGGTCGAGGCGCTCCACGGCGGCCCGTCGCGGTGGATCAGCACCGGCCAGGCCGATCTGCGCGACGGCCGGGTGGTCTTCCTGTTCCCGGGCCAGGGATCGCAGTACGTCGACATGGCGCGCGGGCTGTACGACACCGAGCCGGTTTTCCGCGCGGCGGTCGACGAGTGCGCCTCGGCGCTGCACGAGCCCCTCGGGTTCGATCTCCGCAGCGTGCTGTACCCGGATCCGGATGGGCGGGCGGCCGCGACCGGGCGGCTCACGCGCACCGTGGTGACCCAGGCGGCGGTCTTCACGGTCGAACTGGCGCTGGCGCGGTTGTGGATGGATTGGGGGATCCGGCCCGCGGCGATGGTCGGACACAGCATCGGCGAGCTGGTCGCGGCGTGCGTCTCGGGCGTCATGTCGCTGCCCGACGCGCTGCGCCTGGTCGCGGCGCGCGGCCGTCTGATGGAGAGCATGCCCGAGGGCGCGATGCTCGCGGTACCGCTCGGGGCCGATCGGGCGCGCGAACTGCTGCGCGACGGCCTGTGGCTGGCCGCCTCCAACAGCCCGTCGCTCTCGGTGATCGCCGGCCGTCATGACGCGGTGGACGATCTCGAGCGCCGCCTGATCGAGATCGGCGTCGAGGGGCGGCGGCTCCGGACCTCGCACGCGTTCCATTCCGGGATGATGGACGCCGCCGTCGAGCGGTTCGTCGAGATCGTGCGGGCCGTCGACCTGCGCGCGCCGGCCATCCCGTATCTGTCGAACGTCACCGGCGACTGGGCCACCGAGGCGCTCGTGACCGATCCGGCCTACTGGGGCCGGCACATCCGCGAGACAGTCCGTTTCGCCGACGCCGTCTCGGTGCTCTCGCGCGATCGGGGCACCGCGTTCGTCGAGGTCGGGCCGGGCAACACGCTCAGTACCTTCGTCAGGCAGCAGAGCCGATCGCAGGACGATCACCTGATCGTCGCTTCGCTCCGCCATCCGCAGGAAGACGCCGCGGACACGGCCGTCGTGCTGGGCGCGCTGGGCCGGCTGTGGACCTTCGGCGCCGCGATCGACTGGGACCGCTTCTCGGCGGCCGAGGAACGCCGCCGCGTGCCGCTGCCCACCTATCCGTTCGAGCGCACGCGCCACTGGATCGAGCCCGACAAGGTCAACCTCGCCGCCGCGCGACGGGCCGGTTCGGTCGGCCAGCAGGACGACCTCGCCGACTGGTTCTTCGTCCCGTCGTGGAAGCGGACGACGCGACCGAGGCAGGCGCGCGAGGAGGGGTCCGGCGGGTGGCTGGTCTTTGCCGATCGCGGCGGCGTCGGCGATGCCATGGCCGCACGGCTCCGCGCCGAGGGACGGACGGTCTGGACGGTCCGCGCGGCCGACGGCTTCGCGCATGCAGGGAGCGACTACGCGATCGATGCGGCCGCGGCGGCCGACTACGTCAGGCTGATCCGCGAGCTGCACCGGCAGTCGCCGCGTCCGGCGACGATCGTCCACCTGTGGGGCGTCGATGGCACCCCGGCCGACGCCGCACCGGCGCTGCAGGCGCGCGGTTTCTACAGCCTGTTGTTCCTGCTGCAGGCGCTCGGCGAGGTCGGCATGAGCTCGAAGCTGCAGCTCGGCGTGGTGACCGCCGGCCTGCAGGATGTGACCGGCCGGGAGCGGCTCGTTCCGGAGAAGGCGACGGCGCTCGGGCCCGCGCGCGTCGCGCCGCTCGAGCTGCAGAACATCTCGAGCCGCGCGATCGACCTGCAATTCGACGATCTCGCCGACCCCGCGCGTCTTGGCGCCGATCTCGTCCAGGAGCTGTCGGCGGCCTCGACCGACGCGACCATCGCGTACAGGCAGGGGCGCCGCTGGGTCCAGACCTACGAGCCGATCAGGCTGGGCGCGGCCGGACCGGACGGCGCCGTGAAGCTGCGCGACGGCGGCACCTATCTGATCACCGGCGGCTTTGGAGGCATCGGGCTGGTGCTTGCCGGGCATCTGGCGGGCGCGGTGCGCTGCAATCTCGTGCTCACCGGACGACGGGGCTTGCCCCCGCGCGATACGTGGGACGCCCACCTCGCGCGGCGTGGATCAGACGACCCGACGTCGCGGCGCATCGCCGCCGTGCGCGGGCTGGAAGCGGCGGGCGCGCAGGTCATGGCGGGCGACGCGGACGTCGCCGACGCAGAGCGGATGCGCGCGGTCGTCGACGAGGCGCGCGCACGGTTCGGCCGCATCGACGGCATCATCCACTCGGCGGGCGTCGCCGGCGGCGGGATGATCCAGTTGAAGAAGCCCGAAGCGGCAGCCGCGGTGCTCGGGCCGAAAGTCGACGGCACGCGCGTGCTCGCCGGGATCTTCCGGGAGCACCGGCTCGACTTCTTCGTCCTGTGCTCATCGCTCACGTCGATCCTCGGCGGCGTCGGCCAGGTCGACTACTGCGGCGCCAATGCCTACCTCGATGCGTTCGCGCGCGCCCACGCGGCGAGCACCGGTACGCCGACCATCGCCGTGAACTGGAGCGCGTGGCGGGAGGTCGGCATGGCCGTCGAGACGGCGATGCCCGACGCCCTCGAGAGCACGCTGCGGCAGCAGATGCTCGCGGCGGGCCTCACCAACCGCGACGGCGCGGATGCGTTCGCCCGCGTCCTGGCCGCCGCGCCCGATGCGCAGATCGCCGTCTCTTCGTTCGATGTCCAGGTGCTGGCGGAGGTGATGCGCGAGCGCGACGCAACCGACGAGCCGCAGGCGGGCGCAACGCCCGGCGCGGAAGCCGGCCACCAGCGGCCGGAGGTCGCGACGGCGCTGGTCGAGCCGCGCTCGGAGACCGAGCGCCGCATCTGCGCCATCTGGCGCGACATGCTCGGGATCGCGCAGGTCGGCGTGAACGACAGCTTCTTCGAGCTCGGCGGCCACTCGCTCCTCGCGGTCCGCACCATGACGCGGATGAACGAGGTGCTCGGCACCGAGGTGCCGGTGGCGAAGCTGTACGAAGGACTCACCGTCGCCTACCTCGCCCAGGCCATCGACGGGGCGGGCGATGGCGCTCCCGCGCACGACGATCGCGAACTCGCCCAGCGGCGGCGCGAGAAGGCGCGGCGCCAGAAGGAACATCAACAGCGGCGGATCGCGGCGGCCCGCCGCTAGGAGTGGCGATGTCTGAGAACGAAGCCGGCCTGCACGGCGCCGGGATTGCAATCGTCGGCATGGCCGGGAGATTTCCCGGCGCGCCGGACCTCGCCGCGTACTGGCGCAACCTGCGCGAGGGAATCGAATCGATCACCGTGTTCGAGCGCGATCGCCTGCTCGCCTCCGGCGTGCCGGAGCGCCTGCTGGACGAGCCCGGCTACGTGCGGGCGCGCGGCGTGCTCGAAGGGGCGGATCAGTTCGACGCCGCCTTCTTCGGCTACAGCCCGCGCGAGGCGACGATCATGGATCCGCAGCAGCGCATCTTCCTCGAGTGCTCGTGGCAGGCGCTGGAGTCGGCCGGCTACGACCCGAAAGCCTATCGCGGCCTCATCGGCGTCTACGGCGGTGCGACCTCGAGCTCGTACCTGCCGCTGGTGTACTCGGATCCCTCGGTGCTCGCCCAGACCGATCCGCTCTCGATCGCCATCGGCAACGAGATCGCCTTCCTGACCACGCGGGTGTCCTACAAGCTCGACCTGCGCGGGCCGAGCTGTCCCGTACAGACCGCCTGCTCGACCTCGCTGGTCGCGATCCACCTGGCGTGCCAGGGGCTGCTGAACGCCGAGTGCGACCTCGCCCTGGCAGGGGGCGCGTCGGTGAGGCTGCCGCAGGAATGCGGCTACCTCTATCAGCCGGCGGGCATTCTGTCGCCCGACGGCCACTGCCGGCCGTTCGACGCCGACGCGCAGGGTACGCTGTTCAGCAACGGCGCCGGCGTCGTCGTCTTGAAGCGGCTCGACGAGGCGATCGCGGACGGCGACTTCATCTATGCCGTGATCCGCGGGTCGGCCATCAACAACGACGGCTCCCAGAAGGCGAGCTTCACGGCGCCCGCCGTGGGCGGCCAGCGCGAGGTCATCGCCGACGCGCTGACGCACGCCGACGTCGAGCCGGAGACGGTCAGCTACGTCGAAACGCACGGCACCGCGACCTCGCTCGGCGACTCGATCGAGATGCAGGCGCTCAAGCACGTCTTCCCGGCCGACCGGATGCGGCAGTACTGCGCGCTCGGATCGGTCAAGTCGAACATCGGCCATCTCGACGCGGCGGCCGGCGTGGCGGCGTTCATCAAGGCCACGCTCGCGCTGCACCATCGCGAGATCCCTCCGAGCCTTCACTACACGCGTCCCAACCCCGACATCGATTTCGCCAACAGCGCGTTCGTCGTCAACACCCGGCTCGCCGAGTGGAAGCGGCGCGACGGCGTGCCGCGGCGCGCCGGCGTCAGCTCGTTCGGCTTCGGCGGCACCAACGCCCATGTCATTCTCGAGGAGGCGCCGGAGCCGGCAGCCTCCGGCCCGTCGAGGCGGTGGCAGCTGCTCACGCTCTCGGCCGAGACCGGCGACGGCCTCGACCAGGCGACCGCCGCGCTGGGCGCCCATCTCAGGGCCCGCGGCCACGAATCGCTGCCAGACGCGGCGTTCACGCTGAACACGGGCCGCCGCCCGTTCCGCCAGCGCCGGATCCTGGTCTGCGGCGACGCGGCCGAGGGCGCCCGCGCGCTCGAGACGCTCGATCCGTCGGCCACGTTCACCGGCGCCGCCGACGGCGGGCTCCGGCCGGTGATCTTCATGTTCCCTGGCCAGGGCGCCCAGCACGTCGGCATGGCCGCGGATCTGTACCAGGAGGAGCCGGTGTTCCGCGAGATCGTGGACCGCTGCGCGTCGATCCTGCTCGAGCCGATCGGCCTGGACCTGCGGACCCTGCTCTATCCCGCCGCCTCGGACGCCGCCGCCGCCGACCGCCTGCGCCGCACGCGGTACGCGCAGCCGGCGCTCTTTGTCGTCGAGTACGCGCTCGCGCGGCTCTTCATGAGCTGGGGTGTGCGTCCCGAGTCGTGCATCGGCCACAGCATCGGCGAGCTGGTGGCGGCCTGCCTCGCCGACGTGATGTCGCTCGACGACGCGCTGCGGCTGGTGGCGCTGCGAGGCGAGCTGATGGAGCGGATGCCGGAAGGCGCCATGACCGCCGTGCCGCTGCCCGAAGACCGCGTGCGGCGCATGCTGACGCCGTCGCTCTGGCTCTCGGTCGTCAACGCGCCGGACCTGTGCGTCGTCTCCGGCGCCTCCGGCGCGATCGATCAGTTCGAGCAGCGGCTTCGGCAGGACGGGATCCAGGCGCAGCGGCTGCAGACCTCGCATGCCTTTCACTCGGGCATGATGGAAGGCGCCGTGCGGCCCTTCGTCGAGGCGGTGTCGCGCATCCGGCTGCAGGAACCGCGCCTCCCATACATTTCGAACGTGACCGGCCGCTGGATCGAGCGCGCGCAGGCGTGCGACCCGGAGTACTGGGGACGTCAACTGCGGGAGCCGGTGCTCTTTGCCGCCGGCGTCGCTGAGCTGCTGAAGGGCGAGCCGCGTCTGTTCCTGGAGATCGGCCCGAGCCAGACGCTCGTGACGCTGGTACGGCAGCAGGCCGCGGGCCGGGTCCAGCAGGTCGCGTCGCTGCCTCACGCACGGCAGGCGGACGCGCTTTCCTCGTCCCGCCACGCGATCACGGCGCTGGGCCGGCTCTGGCTCGGCGGCGCCGACGTGGAGTGGGCCGCCCTCTATCGCGACCAGTCGCGCCGCCGGCTGCCGCTGCCGACCTACCCGTTTCAGCGCCAGCGCTTCTGGGTCAATCCCCGCCCCCGGACCGCCCAGCCGTCGTCGCGCGAGGAACGCAGCACGTCGAAGATCTCTTCGATCGATCGCTGGTTCCACACGCCCTCGTGGACGCGCACGCCGCGGCCGGCCGCGAACCTCGCGGCGCACGCCCCGACGACCTGGCTGATCTTCAAGGACGCGCAGGGGCTCGGCGACGCGGTCCTGGCGGCGCTGCGCGCGGCGGGACAGCGCGCCGTCGAAGTCGTGGCCGGCCGCGCGTTCGAAGCCCGCGGCGACGGCCGCTTCAGCATCGATCCGGCTTCGCCAGGGGCCTACAAGGAGCTCGTCGACGAGGTGGCGGACCCGGCCAGCCCGCTGGCGGTGCTCCACCTGTGGAGCCTCGACGGCGGCGATCCGCAGGCGTCGGTCGCATCGGCCTTTGCCGCCGAGCGCGCGCTCGGTTTCGACAGCCTGCTCCACCTCGCGCAGGCGCTCGAGGGGACCGCGGCGCCCTCGGTGCGAATCGGCGTCGTGACCTGCGGCGCCCAGGAAGTGACGGGCGACGAGCCGCTGTCGCCGGGGGCGGCGGTCGCGCTCGGCCTCTGCCGCGTGATTCCGCAGGAGTGCCCCGGGATCACCTGCAAGAGCATCGATCTGGGCGAGCCGCAGGCCCGGCTGCATCGCGGCGGCGCGCGCACCGCCGGCTGGCTGGTGAGCGAGCTGCTCGCCGAAGACGGCGATCGCATGATCGCGTATCGCGGGGATCACCGGTGGGTGCTCAGGTTCGCACCGTTGCCCTTGCCGCCGGCGGCCGGCCGGCCGCCGCTGCTGACGCCCGGGGGCGTCTACCTGATCACGGGCGGCCTGGGCGACATCGGGCTGAACATGGCCGAGTATCTGGCGCGCACGTGCGGCGCGCGGCTCGTGCTCACCGGTCGATCGCCGCTGCCTGCACGCGAACAGTGGGATGCCTGGTGCGCCGCGCATCCCGCCGCGGATCCCGCCTCGGCCCGCATCCGCCGCATCCGGGCCGTCGAAGCTTCCGGCGGACAGGTGCTCGTCGTCGGGGCCGACGCGAGCCGCCGCGACGAGATGGAGGCGGCGTTCGACCAGGCGGAGGCACGCTTCGGACCGGTGAACGGCGTCATCCACGCGGCCGGCCTCGTCGTCGGCGACGCGTTCAGGCCGCTCGCGGAGACCGACGAGGACGTGTGCGCGCGGCAGTTCGCACCGAAGATCGCCGGCCTGTGCGTGCTCGACGAGGTCGTGCGCGCTCGCGGCGTCGCCCCCGACTTTATCGTGCTCGTGTCCTCTCTTTCGTCGATCCTCGGCGGTCTGCGGTTTGCCGCCTACGCGTCGGCGAACGCCTTCATCGACGCGTTCGCGTACTGGCGCAATCGCACGGCGACGACGCGATGGCTGACCGTCAACTGGGACAGCTGGATGCGCGCCGAAGACGAGGCGCGCCTGGGTGCCGCCGCCGCCGCGACGACCGATCTGGTGATGCGCGGCAGCGAGGGGATCGAGGCATTCCATCGCCTGCTCGCCGCCGATGCGGGCACGCAGATCGTGGTCTCGGCCGGCGATCTCCAGGCGCGAATCGATCAGTGGATCGGCCTGGCGGCAATGCGCGGCGCGCCGCGGGAGAGCGCGCCGGAAGCGGCCGCGCGCCATCCGCGGCCGAACCTCCAGACCGAGTACCGCGCCCCCGCGGACGATCTCGAGCGCAGCCTGGCGGCGATCTGGCAGGAACTGCTCGGGATCGACCGCGTCGGCACCAACGACAGCTTCTTCGAGCTGGGCGGCGACTCGCTGCTCGGCATCCAGGTGATCGCGCGGATCAAGAAGCTGCTGGCGGCGTCGGTATCGCCGGTCAGCCTCTACGAGGGCCCGACCGTGGCGCTGCTCGCGGACGTGATCCGGAACAGCGGCGCCGCCGCGCAGCTGGACGGCAGCCGCAGCCGCGGCGACCGGCGGCGCGAGGCCAGGACGCTCCGGCAGCTGCAGGCCGCGGGATGACGGAGACGCAGGAAGGATCGGACCCAAGGGTGGGCGGCAGCAACGTCTCGAAGATCGCGATTGTCGGCATGGCGTGCCGGGTGCCGGGCGCGGCGAGCGTCGACCAGTTCTGGGCGAACCTGTGCGGCGGTGTCGAGTCGATCCGCACGCTCTCCCGCGACGAGATGCTCGCCGCGGGAGGTCGCCCCGAGGAGATCGACGATCCCCACCACGTGCCGTGCGCCGCGCTCGTCGAGGATGCCGACCGGTTCGACGCGGACTTCTTCGGCATCACCGCGCGAGAGGCCGAGTTGATGGACCCGCAGCAGCGGATCTTCCTCGAATGTGCATGGCAGGCGCTCGAGCATGCCGGGTACCATTCCGGCAGCGTCTCCGGGTCGATCGGCGTCTTCGGCGGCGCGAATTTCAACAACTATCTCGCCTGGAACCTGCTGCCGGCCGGTGTCTTCGACGACAAGCCGGCCGTGCTGCAGGCGGTGCTCGCCAACGACAAGGACTATCTCGCCACGCGCGTGGCCTACAAGCTGAACCTGCGCGGACCGGCGTATACGGTGCAGTCGGGCTGCTCCACCTCGCTGGTGGCCGTGCACCTGGCCAGCCGCAGCCTGCTCGGCTACGAATGCGACATGGCGCTCGCCGGCGGCGTCGCCGTCGACGTCGAGCGCGCCCGCGGCTACTGGGCGCACGAAGGCAGCGTCTTCTCCCCCGACGGCCACTGCCGCGCATTCGATGCGAAGGCGCGGGGCACGGTCTTCGGCAACGGCGCCGGCATCGTCGTCCTGAAGCGCCTCGACGATGCCGAGCGCGACGGCGACACCATCTATGCGGTCGTCCTCGGATCGGCGGTGAACAACGACGGATCGGCCAAGGTCGGTTTCACCGCGCCCGGCCTCGTCGGGCAGGCCGAGGTGATCGCCGAAGCGCTCGCCGACGCCGGGGTCGCGGCCGATTCGATCGGCTTGGTCGAAGCGCACGGGACGGGGACCCCCCTCGGCGATCCGATCGAGATCGAGGCGCTCGCGAAGGCGTTCGGCCGCTCGCCGGGGCGCGCGCGCTGCGCGGTCGGTTCGGTCAAGACCAACATCGGCCATCTCGACTCTGCCGCCGGGGTGGCCGGCCTGATCAAGGCGACGCTCGCCCTGTACCACGGCGTCATCCCGCCCACGCTCCACTTCAGCGAGCCGAATCCGAAGGCCGCGTTCGGCAAGACGCCCTTCTTCGTCAATGCGGCGCCGCTCGACTGGCGAACCGGGACCCGACCCGGCCTGCCCCGACGCGCGGGCGTCAGCTCGTTCGGCATGGGAGGCACCAACGCGCACGTCGTGCTCGAGGAGGCCGCGCCGGCATCCCTCGAGGCGGCAACCGGGAACTGCGAGTTGCTCGTCTGGTCCGCCCGTACACCCGAGGCGCTGGAGCGCGCGACGGCGAACCTGCTGGCATATCTTCGAACGGCGCCGCGCGACCGCCTTGCCGACATCGCCCATACGCTGCAGGTCGGGCGCGCGCTCTTCGCATGCCGTCGAACGCTCGCATGCGCCAGTCCGAGTGCGGCCGTGCATGCGCTCGAGGCTCGAGCCGGCGCAGCCGCCGTGCGGACGCATCGGCATGCAGGGGAGTCGCACCCCGTGGCCTTCGTCTTCCCGGCGCAGATTGCCCCCGGCTGTCTCGCCGCGCTCGACGGGCTGTACGCCCGGTGGACCGCGTTTCGCGCCGAAGTCGACGCGTGCGTCCGAGAGCTGGGCGAGACGACCTGGGCCGCTGTGCGGGAAGCCATCGATGCCGCCGGCGATGGTTCCGCTCGTCCCGATCCTGCTCCGGCCCTCTCGCCTCAGGCCGCCACGTTTGTCGTCGAGTCCGCCTTGGCGGCTCTCTGGATCGGCTGGGGCGTCAGGCCGGCCGCGGTGCTGGGGCACGGAGCCGGTGAATACGTGGCCGCGTGTCATGCGGGCGTCCTCGCCCGCCGCGACGCGCTGGCGATTCTTGCCGGACGGCTGAACTGGAAGAGCGTGAATCCTTCGCCTGCCTCGATCCCGATACTGTCGACCGTCTCGGGCGGATGGCTGACCGGTGGCGGCGCAGACGACCGGCGGTACTGGACCGAAGCCCTGACGCGCCGCAATGATGCCGCGCGAGATCTGCGAGCGCTCGCGCGCGACGGCGCGCATCACGTCGTCGAGATGGGCACCGCCGGCGCATTCGTGGACGCCGCGTGGCGGGAGGAGGCGGTCCAAACCCATGCCCTGGCCGTCGTGGCGAGCCTGCCGGGCGCGGGCGCCGGGCTCCCGGGCGAGCAGGCAATCCTCGACGCGCTTGGGCGCCTCTGGCAGGCGGGTCTCGCCATCGACTGGCCGGCGGTTCACGAGCACCGCCGCCGCGTCAGGATGGCGCTCCCGGCGTATCCCTTCGAGCGCGCGCTGCACTGGGTGCAGCCGCCGCCCGATGAAGATCTTCCAGAGGACATCGCCACGCGGCTGCCGGATCCCGCGTCGTGGTTCCATCGCCCGATATGGCGCCAGGCGCTGCCCCCGGCAAGCGCGGCGAGCCTGGCGGACGGCGATGCATCTGCGCGGCAGTGGCTCGTGTTCTCGGATCGATCGCCGCTGTCCAGCGCCCTGGTCGCGCGCTTGGGCGACATCGTCGGGGTCGATCGAGTCGTCACGGTGACGCCCGGCGCCCGTTTCGGATCGCAAGGGCGGC
The DNA here is from genome assembly GCA_020850715.1 of Acidobacteriota bacterium. GTDB lineage: Bacteria > Acidobacteriota > Vicinamibacteria > Vicinamibacterales > CAVVIG01 > JADZED01. Next base: position 22,607 of record JADZED010000026.1, on the reverse strand, counting down.
AGTTTGTCGTGAATCCTGCACGCGACGAAGACTACCGCGCACTCCTGGCGGAGTTGGACGCGTCGGGGCGGCGGCCGACCGGCGTCGCGCACCTCTGGACCTTGTCGCACGGCACGCCGGAGGCGGCCACGCCCGGTGCCATCAAGGCGGCGCAGGACGCCGGATTCCTCAGCCTCTCCCGATTGATGTCGGCGCTCGACGCGCTCGAGTGGAGCGGGCCGATCGCGCTCCGCCTCCTCACGGCCAACGCACAGGACGTGGCCGGCTCGGAGGCGCTCGCGCTGGCGCCGATGACGATGCTCGCCGCGGCGCGGGTGATTCCGCAGGAGCGGCCTCACATCGACTGCGCCAGCGTCGATATCGACCGGGCCGCCGTCGGAGCGCACGCGATCGAGCTGACCGCCGAGCAGATCGCGAGCGAGTTCCTGCGGGCCGAGCCCGATCGCTTCGTGGCATTTCGTGGCGTCACCCGATGGGTGCTCGCGTACGAGCCGATGCCTCTCGAACCGCCGGCCGCTGGCGAGCCGGGGCTTCGTGAGCGCGGGAATTATCTGATCGTCGGCGGCCTCGGCCGGATCGGGCTGTCGCTTGCCGAACATCTCGCCCGCTCGTGCCGGGCCCGCCTCGCGCTCGTCGGACGCGGCGCTCTGCCGCCGCGCGAGACGTGGGACCGATGGTTGGGGGGCGCCGACGATGGCGATCCCGGGAAGCGGCGCGCGCGGCGGGTCCTCATGCTGGAGGAGCTCGGCGCCGACGTGCTCGTGATTCAGGCCGATGCAGGCGATCCCGCCCAGATGGCTGGCGCGCTCGACGCGGCCGAGCGCCGGTTCGGCCGCCTGCACGGCGTGATCGGGGCCGCGGGCATTGTCGATGCGGCCGCGTTCAAGACGTTCGGCGCGCTGCGGCCGATCGAGTGCGAGCGGCAGTTCCGGCCGAAGCTGGACGGGCTGTTCGCGCTCGAGCAGGCGCTCGGCGATCGGCCGCTGGATTTCTGTCTCGTCGTCTCGTCGCTGTCCTCCGTCCTGGGTGGGCTCGGGTACGGCGCCTATGCTGCCGCGAACGTGCTGCTCGACGGGTTCGTGCGCGCCCACAACCGCCGCCATCGCACCCGGTGGCTGGCCGCCAACTTCGACGCATGGCGTTGGACCGAATTGTCTGGCGATGAGCCGGCCGGCAACCTCGCGCGGCTTGCTCTGACACCAGCGGAGGCCGCCGGCGTATTCGACCGGCTGCTGTCCGCTCGCCTCGCCGATCAGGTGGTGATTTCCACCAGCAGTCTCGGGGCGCGGCTGAATCAGTGGGTCCACGCCCCGGGAGGTCGGCCGGGCGCCGATCGCGGCGCCGCGCAGGCGGCCGGTACCCTGCCGCCGCCTGTCGCACCCGGGGACGAGCCGTCTTCGCTGACCGCGACGCAGCGAGTCGTGATCGACGTCTGGCGCCGCGTCCTGGGCATCTCCGACATCGAGCTGAACGAGAGCTTCCTGGATCTCGGGGGCTCGTCGCTGACCGCGGTGCAGGCCGTCAGTCGCATCGAGCAGGCGCTCGGCGTGCACGTCGCGATCGAAGAATTCATCTTTCAGACGGCCGCGCAGCTCGCCACGCTGTGCGATCAGAAGCGGGAGGCGCGCGTGGCGGCGGCAGCCGGAGCTGGCGGCGGCGGGTTGCTGAGGACCTTCCGCGACGCGGTGGCCGGCCGATGAGCGCCGCCCTCGCGACCGCGGCCGCTGTGCCGGTCGTTGTGCCGGCCGCCGTGGGCGCGGCGCCGGCGCCGATCGAGCACGTGGTGCGGTTCGGCGCATCTGGCGAGCTCTTCGGCATCTTCACCGAACCGATCGCCGCCGAGAGGCGCGCGCGTCCGTGCCTGGTGTTCATCAATGCCGGGCTGGTGCACCGGGTCGGCCCCAATCGCCTGCACGTGAAGCTCGCCCGCCGGCTCGCGGCGCGGGGATTCGCCTCGATCCGGTTCGACCTCTCGGGGATCGGCGACAGCCAGCATCGGAGCGACGGCGTGCCGGCCGACGAGGCCGCCGTTCAGGATGCGTGTCGCGTCATGCTGGCTGCCGAGACAGGGCTGGGGCTCGGACCCTTCATCCTGGTCGGGCTGTGCTCAGGCGCGGTGACCGCGTTCCGCGCGGCGGTGCGCGATCCGCGGGTCGTGGGGGCCGTGCTCATGAACCCGCAGGGTTTCAGCGCCGATCGGACGTGGAACGCGGAAGTCGTCGCCCGCACGCAGGCGCGCAGCTACCGCCGGGCCCTGTTCCGGCCCGACAGCTGGCGCCGCGCCTTGAGCGGACGGATTGATTACCTGCGCCTGCTCGGCCTGCTCAGGATGCGTCTGCCCGGCCGGCGCCGCGGCGCCGCCGTCGCCTCGATCGGCCGGCAGCTGGCGGCCGACTTTGCTGCGCTCGATGCCCGGGGCGTCCGCACCATCGTCATCTGCTCTGCAGGCGACACGAGCGTCGAGTACATGTCGGCGATTCTCGGCCGGGGCGCCCGCGCCGACGTCGACGATGCGAGGCTGACGCTGAAGATGTTCCCGCGATCCGATCACAGCCTGACGCTGCGATCGAGCCAGGCCGCGCTCTTCGAGGTGCTGGACGCCTGGGCGGAGAGATTCGGCCGATGACCCGAGCAGCCCTGGCGGCCGGATCCGCCGCGACGATCGCGCCCGGCGCGCCGCGTGCCCTCGATCTCCGGCCGGGCAGCGGTCCGCCGGACGTGGCAATCAGCGTTCGCGGCGTCAGCAAACGCTTCGTGGCGCGCCGGAGCCTGCGCGACATGTTGCGCCATCCCCTGCGGCGCACCTTCCAGCAGGCGCTGCGGAACGTCAGTTGCGACATCTACGCCGGCGAGTTCTTCGGACTTCTCGGACCCAACGGCGCAGGCAAGACCACGCTGTTCAAGACGCTGGCCACGTTCATCACCCCCGATGTCGGCACCGCCGTCGTGGGCGGCCACGACCTGGGCTCGCACCCGGAGGCGGTGCGACAGCTCGTCACCCCGGCCGTGGCCGACGAACGGAGCCTCCGCTGGCGGCTCACCGCCCGCGAGAACCTGCGGCTGTACGCGAGGCTCTACGACGTGCCGTTCGACCAGATCGACAATCGGGTGGGCGAGCTCCTCGAAGCGGTGGGCCTGCACGATACCGGCTACAAGCTCGTGGGGGAGTTCTCGACCGGCATGAAGCAGCGGCTGCTGATCGCGCGCGCGCTGATCCCGCGGCCGCGCATTCTGCTGCTCGACGAACCGACGCGCGGGCTCGATCCGGTGCTCGCCAGGAACTTCCGCCGTTTCCTGCGGGAGGAGATCGGCGCGCGGCAGGGCTGCACCGTGCTGCTCGCGACGCACAACGCCGAAGAGGCGTTCGAGCTGTGCGATCGCGTGGCGATTCTCGAACGGGGACGGCTCCTGGTCGTCGGATCGGCCGAGACGCTGCAGGAGACGTTCGCCCATCACCGGTATCGCGTGTGGACGCGAACGCCGCAGCACCGCGCCTTCGACGAGCTCGAGCGGCTGGGCGCGGTACAGACGGCGCCGGCCGAGCGGAGCGCCGAAGAGGGCTGGGCGACGCTGGAGCTCGAGCTGCCCCGCGGATCCGAGTGCGCGGCCGAGATCCTCGCGTTTCTCGCAGCCGCCGGCGCGGTCATCGCGCGATTCGAGCGGGTGAGCATGTCGCTCGCCGACCTGATCGAGCGGGTCGTGCAGTCGTCGAAGGAAGGGCAGCATGGGTAAGGTCCTCGCGCTCGTCCGCGCGAGCTGGCTCGAGGCGTTGAGCTACCGCGTGAAGATGGTCTTCACCCTGGCGGGTCTCCTTGCGGCCGCGCTGCCGTTCTTCTACATCGCCAACGCCCTGCAGCCGCTCATGGCGCGATCGATTGCCCAGGAAGGCGGACAGTATCTCGCGTTCCTGGTCGTGGGCATGGTGACGTTCGCCTTCCTGCGCACCGCGATCAGCTCGCTGCCGGAGGAGGTCGGCCGCGCGATTGCGAGCGGCACCCTCGAGGCCATGCTCGGCACGCCGACCAGGATGCCCGCGCTGCTGGGCGGCCTGATCGGATACTCGTTTGTCTGGACGGGCGTTCGGGCGATCGTCTTCGTCGGCCTCGCCTGGCTGATGGGCGCGCATTTCATCTGGGGACGCGGCCTGATGGCCGCCGGCATCCTCGCGCTCATCGTCGTGACGCACATCACGTTCGGCGTGATGGCCGCGGCGCTCATTCTCGCGTTCCGAACCGCCGGGCCGCTGGAGGGCATCATCGTCTGGGTCTCGACGATCCTGGGCGGCGTGTACTACCCGACCACCGCGATTCCCGACTGGCTCGCCCGCGTGTCCGATTTCGTGCCCCTGACTTATGGCCTGCGGGCCATGCGGCGAGCCCTGCTGGACACGAACATCGACTACGCGCTGCTGCGCGGCGACCTCCAGATCCTCCTGGCGTCGGGCGTCGTGCTGACCGCGGTGAGCCTCGCCGCATTCGGCGCGGCCCTCCGGTATGCGCGCGCGGCCGGCACGCTGGCCCAGTACTGAGCCAGCGATGCGCCGCGTGGTGTTGCTGAGAGGCGGACGATGCTGAATGTCGACTTCGCCGACCTGGAAACCCGAGGGTTCGTCCTCGTCCGCGCCTTCCTCTCGGACGCGGAGCTCCGCGAGTACCGGATCGACTTCGATCGACAACCGGTCGACGCGGCCAACCGCAACTACCGGATGGTCCCCGCATCGGTGGAGGCGAACGCCAGGATCCGGATCCGCGTCGAGGAGGTCCTCGAGCGCGTCAGAGAGCAGACGGGGCTCCGTCCGGACGCTCCCCAGGCGGCCAGCTATTTTGCGACCGGCGCCAAAGGGGGCGTCAGGTTCAGCTGGCACCAGGACCACGAGAGCTTCTTCGAGCTCCAGAACCACTACGACTACCTCAATTTCTACATCCCCATCGTCAAGCCTCTCAGAGAGAAGTCGAACCTGTGCATCGTGCCGTTCGACGTCCTGGAGCGCGACAGCCCCGCGACGTACCGCCGGGTGGCGCGCGGCGGCGCGGCGCGCTTCGTCCGGATGGGCGGCCTGCAGCTGATCGTCTGCGACGATGCCGGCACGGTTCACAGGATGCGCGGCGACCTCGAGCACCTCGCGCACACGCCGATGCTCGATGCCGGCGACCTGCTGCTGCTGCGCGGCGACATGATTCACCGTACGCAGGATGCCGATACCGACCGCGTCGCGCTGTCGTACCGCGTGTATCGCGCGCAGTCGCCGATCAGCCGCCGCCGGCTCGCGGCCGGGGGGCTGATGAAGGCGATCATGATGGCGAACAACTCCGAGCGGTACGAGCGGATGTTCAAGGCATTCGATCTCGCCGGACGTACCGAGATCGGCGCCGCCGAACTGATGCAGGCGCTGGATCGCATGCCGCCCGTGAATTCGTGCGGTCCCAGGCAGTTCCTGCGCTATCTCATGGTCCAGAAGCTGAAATCCGGCGTGCTGGGGCGCTTCGTGATGAGCGTGTCGGCGATGTACGCGCTTGCGGGGGCAGGGTCCCTCATCAACCTGTACTACCGGTACGCGCGCCCGCTCGTCAGGCCGGCCGCCCGTTCCGAACCATCCTGAGGGTGCCCATGACGACGAGAAGCCGGCCGGTCTTGCTCGCGTTGGCGATCGCCTGCGCCGCCGCACGCCCTGGCGCCGGCCAGCAGCACGTCACGACGGTCGATGCGAAGGTGATGATCTACTCCGTGCTTCGCGAGCAGACGACGCGGTTCGACGACCTGCTCGTCCGCATCCTGCACCAGTTGAAGGAGCCGGACGGATCCGGCGCGGCAGTGCCCGCGCTCTCGCTGAAAGTGTTCCGGAGCCAGGCGCCGCCGGCCGAAGCCGGGACGGTGCCGTATGTCGTGATCGTCGAACGTGCGCCCGCCGGCACCGATTATTCGCTGGAGGCCCTTGCCGGGCTCGTGCTGCCGGAGCAAGCTGGTGCGATCTCACGCGAACTGCGGCTGGCCACCGGGAACGTGCCGCCGTCGATCCAGAACCTCGCGCTGGTCGACGCGATCACGCCGACCGACCAACTGCGGGGCCGGCTGAATTCGTATCTGGCGTCGCAGCTGGCCGAACCCGATCAGACGAGCGCCGGCGTGGCGGACGATGGGACCGACGCGAGGCTCGATCAGATCCGTGCGGCCGTCTGGACGATCGACGCGCTGACCTACCGCGTCGCCGGCCGGAACGCGTTCGATTGGGTGTTCCAGTGGACCTGCTCGCTGCGCAACACGTCGTTGTCGGTGAACCTGGCGGCCGACGTCGCAATCGAGTTTCGCGATGCCGGCGGCGCAATCCTCGCGACCGATCGCGTGTTCGAGGCGGTGCCCGTCCAGCAGGTGCGAACGTTCACCGGGGAGCTGCGCCTGCCGGCTGCCCAGGCGGTTCGAGTGGCGGCCGCGACCGCCGCCGTCGCGCCGCGTTAGCGCGCGTTCGAATCCGACGTGGCGGCGACCTGCTCCACGACAGGCCAGAACACCTGCCGTGGAGTGCGGGCGCACCGTTGGGATCAGGGCTTCTCGGTCGCGCCGATGTCGCTGGCGCCACCGGCGGGCCGACGCGTCCCGTAAACGTCGCGGTCGATGTCGACGCCGTAGCGGGCCTTGAACATCTGCCAGATGCCCAAGCGGCCCATCACGCCGGCGTCGATGGCCGGCGACCCGGGACGAAGGTGGAAGTCGCCGCGGGCCGGATCGACCCACCACGATTCGCCCGACACCTTGTTGCCGCCGCCGGTGCCTCCCGGGTACACCGACACGTTGGCGCCGACTCTCAGGCGATAGGTTGGCCCGAAGAGATTGCCCTCGGCGGCGCGTGACGCCTGGGCGAGCGCCTCCGATTCGGCGAACACGTGGTAGCCGTTGGACCGGACGCCCCAGATCGCGTTGTCGTAGAAGTGGACGACTCCGGCCGCATTGGGCACGCAGATGCCGGAGTCGACGTCCCAGAGGCTGTTGGCCATCACGTAGCGGACCGTGCCGCCCGGCAGGCTGATGCCGCAGCTCTGCCACGCCGTGTTGGGGTCGAAGTTGCCGTCGGAATCGTGAATCCGCGCAATCAGGTTGCCGATGATGAACTGATGGGTCCCGGAGCCCAGGTCGGAATCCGACGCGATCTGGATGCCGTAGTCGCAGTCCCACATCTGGTTGTTGATGAACCAGACGTTTTCCGGCGCGTATTGGCCGCCCATGCAGGCGCCCATCGACGAGTTGCTCGGACGATGGTTGGCGCTCTGGTTCTCCGAGAAGATCACGTCGACCGCCTGCTTCACCCAGAAGCCGCTCTGCTTGTTCGAGAAGGATCCGTTCCTGCCCACGTAGATGTCGTGCGTGGTCGGCTGGAAGGCCTTGCTGCCGGCATTGATCTGGATGCCGTCGCCGCTGTTGCGATACAGCCGGTTGTCGACCACCCATAGATGATGGACGTTGCGTCCGACGGCGATGCCGTGGACGTCCTGATCGTAGGAGGCGCCCACGTCGCCGTTGTCGTGAATGAGGTTGTCGAACAGCACGACGTACTCGGTCGTCTCGCCGTTCCAGCTCAGCACGCCGACGCCGCCGCCGTCCTTCGTGCCGTGCACGTCGCTGTGGCGCAGCGCGACGCCTTTCGACGGCGCCAGGATCACGATGTTGCCGCAGCCGGCGAACTCGATGTTCTCGACCACCAGATAGGTGCCGTTCACCTCCCAGCAGGAGGTGGCCACGGGCCGCTCCTGATCGCTCACGCCCCTGATGAAGACCGGGCGTTCCGGCGTCCCCTCGGCCACGATCCCGCGCGGGCTGTTGTGGTTCTCCGGGTAGTTGCCGTGCAGCTCGACGACGGCGCCCGCCGGGAGCCGCGTCGGGATCGTCCGGCGCGGCCGTGCCGCCCAGCCGTACGGGTTGGCATCGTCGGTCGCGCGCTGATCGTCGGCCGCGACGTAATAGAAGCCTGGTACTGGCGCGCCCCATGCGCCCGGAGCGACCGGGGCCGCTTCATCGATGCCGAAGGGCGGGGCGGGGATGCCGATCGGTGGATACCATCTATTGGCTGCCTCGGGCGTGTGGGACATCACGAGCACGCCGAGGATGAGTGCGAAGGTCATTCGAGCTGAGCGCATGCCTCCCGCATGAGCATGAGGCTTGCCGCCGCGATTGGCCATTGCCGCGGCGCGGTAAGTGGCGCTGCATCAGGCGTTTTTGGGGGGCGCGGCGCGGACGGCCGGCTTGGCGTCGCGTCGGGACGCAGACCGATTCCGTTCCCGTAATCTCAATGCTGTCATTGGTTGGCGGGATTGCGCGGTGCGATCTGGCGGCGCAGCCCCGGCGCCTGATGCGCCTGTACTCGAGGCGGCGGCGTGCCTCGCCTCGTTCGGCCACAGCGGTTTGTCGACGGCAGCGGCGGCATCGCTGCCGTGAAACGCCGTGAAGCCTTCACGGAACGCCGTGAACAATCTATACGCCCGCGTCGATCGCACCGCGCGCCGCGTTGGACGAGCTCGGTTGCGCTGGCCACCGGAGTCGTCGCGATCGTTGAACCCGGCTCAGAGGTTCGAACGCGCGGCGCACGCCGCGCGTTCGGGATCGCACGAACAGGCGCGAGGTTCCCTCAGGACCGGACCGTCTGCGCAGGACCGGACCCCTGCCGCCTGCGGCATTTCATCGCATCGCCGGGAGCGCGGCCTAAGGCACCACGACCTGGCACGCCGACATCTCGGACGTGTCGCCGCGCGGGTTGGTCGCCGTCGTCGTGACGTAGTAGCCGCGCAGATCGTTGGGGATCACGACCTCGAAGTGGACGTCGCCGCCCGCATCGGTCGGCACCGTGATCGAGCCCAGCGGGTACTCCGCCTCGCCGTAGCCGGTGTCGTCGCACTCGGGCGTCGCGAAGAACTCGATCGCCATCTGAGACGAGGGCTCGCTGTTCAAGGACAGGGCGAGGCGCGTGCCGGCGGTCTCGAACATCGACCACCGGATGACCGGATAGTTCTGGCGATCGTTGGTGCCGCCGTCGAGATCGTCGACGTCGTTCACGTTCAGATCGTCGCCCGCGCGATTGTTGCCCCGGGTGTCGCCGGCGACGCCGGTCCGATCGAACCGGACGTATTCCGAGACGTCGATGCCCCACAGCCGGTTGCCCCAGATCGCGTTGCCGGTGACCGTGTTGCCGTCTCCGTCGAAGATGCCGACGCCGTTCTGGCCGTTGTAGGCGATGGTATTGGACTGGATCAGGTTGTTCGACGCGGTTCCGGTGATGTTGTACTCGCCGGACCCGGAGCCGAAGATCAGCACGCCGTTGTCCTCGTTGCCGGCGATGACGTTGTTGCGTGCGGTGTTGCCGCTGGACCGGATCTGGACGCCGGCAAAGTTTCCGACGCCTCGCAGCGTGGCATCCATCGCGAGCCCGACGTAGTTGCCTTCCACGAGGTTGCCCGTGCCCTCGCCGTAGATCCGGAACCCGGAGCCGTAGTTGGCCGAGATCACGTTGCCGCGGAAGACGTTCTGGTTCGAGGCGTGCACCGCGACGCCGCGCCCGTAGTTGCCCACGCGCAGCAGGCCGGTGACGTCGAGGCCGATGATGTTGCCCTGCACGAGATTGCCGTCGGAGGAGTCGAGCATCTCGAGGCCGCCGAGGCTCGTGTAGCTGCCGGACGGATACGCCTGCGAATCCTTGGCGTTGCCGGAGATGAGATTGTACTGGACGACGTTGTTGTCGGCGCGGCGCAGGCGGATCCCGCTCTCCCGGTTCCACACTGCCGCGGTGCCGTCGACGTTGGTGCCGACGTAGTTGCGCTCCAGGGTGACGCCGGTCGCCCCATTCAGATAGATGCCCGGGCCGTCGAAGCCGTTGACCACGAGGCGGCGCACGGTGGTGGGTCCGCTCGAGATCGCCAGCCCTGCGCCGTTCACCGTCCCCTTGCCCCAGATCTCGATGAGCGGCTTGCCCGCGAAGCCGGCCTGGGTGGCGCCATCGATCACGAGCGGGCGCGTAATCGTCGGCAGCGGAGAGCTCACCGCGATGCGCTGGTAGCCGGTCGAGAGGGCGAACACGATCGTGTCGGCCTCGGCCGAGGCGTTCGCCTCCTGGATGGCCGCCCGGAGCGTGCACGTTCCCGAAGACGTGGCGCAGACGCCGTTCCCCTTCGAAACGTCCGACGAGTCTCCCGTGCTGTTGACGGCGAAGGTGGCCGCGGTCGCGCTCCGCGCAAAGAGGAGGCAGACGAGCGCGGCAAGCGTTTGTGTCGAGGCGATTCGAGGCATGGGCATCCTTTCGCTGAAGGTCGTAGCAAGAGGCGTGCGGAGCTGAGCGGCGCCGAAATGCGGGAAAACGGCCGGATCTCGGGCAGTGGCAGGATCCCCGCCGCGCGGAAGGTCGCTGAACGGAGAACAAAAGGTTGCCGGGGCGCCGTGCGGCACGGCGCGGTAATGTCCTGTCATCGCCGGGTCGATAACGAGGCCGGATGCTCGATCTCGCCAGGAGAGGGAGCGGTGGGGGAGACCTGTGGGCGGCGCTCCGGCGCGCGGCCCTCGTCTACGCGGCCGCCAACCTGCTGCTCGCCGCGGTGCTGATCGCGCTGAATCCCGAGGCGCGCGCCGCCGACCTGTACCTCGTGTACTCGTGGTGCCGGCAGTGGCTCCTCGAAGGTCGTCGTCTGTATTCGTTGGCGGCGAGCCCGACCGACTATCCCCCGCACGCCATCGTGTTGTACGCGCCGCTCGCACTGCTGGCATGGCCGGCGATCGTGCCCGTGTGGGCGGCGTTCAACGCGGCGCTCGCGCCGCTGTGCGCCCTGCTCGTCGCCCGCGCCTCTTCGGTCGGCGCCGCGCCGGCGGCGACGCTGCCGGCCGTGGTCCTGTTCCTGTGCTGGGGCGGCGTGCGGATGCTGCTCCAGTTCAGCCGCCTGTCGATGGTCGTGGCCTACGGCGCGCTGCTGCTGGTCGACACGCGTCCGATTGCGAGCGGCCTGCTGCTCGGGTGCGCGCTCGCCAAGCCGCACATCTCGGGACCGATCGCGCTCTGGATGATATGTACGCGCCGCTTCAAGCCGCTCCTGGCGGCGGCCGGCGTCGTCGCGCTCGGCTTCGGCGTGTACGCCCTGCACGTGCAGGGTAGTCCTCTGCTGGTCGCGGGGCGCTACTGGCGGGTGCTGACGACTTTGTATGCCAGCCCCCAGGAGTACGTCGGACGCACCGGCCTCCGTGCCTGGGCCGCCGCGATGGCGCCGGACGCCGCGATGGCCAACGCGGCCTGGCTGGCGATCTGCGCCGCGCTTCTCGTCGTGCCGTGGCGGGCGGCGGCGGCCGACGGCAACTGGCGCACGTCGCGCGCCGGCGCGGCGGCGCCGCCGCTGTTCTGCCTCTGGTCGTTGCTCGTGTGGTTTCACCTCGGGAACAATCTCGTGCTCCTCGCGTTCCCGGCGTTTGCGTTCCTGCTGCTGGTGCGCGACCCGCCGACGCGCTGGCCCCGGCGCGCCGTGGCGGCCGTGATGCAGGCCGCCCTGATGCTCGACCTCCCGGTGAACCTGCGGTGGCTCGTGCCGCACCTGGGCGCGGCGGGCGCGCTCGTCGTGCACGCCGACCGGCTGGTCGTGATCGGCGCGTTCGCCTATCTCGCGCTCCTCCAGCGCCGGCTCCTCAGTGCCGACGCGATCAGAACCCCGGCGTCAGACTGAACTGGAACACCCACCCCTGCCCCGGCCGCTGGAACGGGCGCGCGATGTCGAACTGCCCGACGGCGAACCCGAGCAGGTTCACGCGCAGCGCCACGCCCGCGCTGCTCACGCCGTGCCGGGTGCCGCCGAGGAACGACGGCGACTGGCCGCGATCCCAGGCGACCCCGGCGTCGACGAAGAGCGCCACCTCCGCGGGCACCGGGCCGTACATCCGCTGCGAGACGCCGAAGGGGCGCAGCACCGGGAAGCGGAGCTCCAGGTTGCCCACCAGGATGCGCGAGCCGATCAGGCGATCGAACGCCGCGCAGGAGGCGTCGGGCGTCGGCGGACAGTCGATCGCATCGAAGTCGTCGACGTCGTAGCCGCGCACCAGCTGCGGATAACCGAGATAGAGCGGGAAGAGCCGCTGGTCGTCGCCGCCGCTGCCGTAGCGGCCGAAGTGCACCACGCGTCCGGCGATCGTGTAGAACGACACCGGCATGAGGTACCGCCGGTAGTCGGCCAGCAGGCTCGTGTAGTCGATCGAGCCGAACGAGGGGGAGGCTTCGAACCGGTAGCGCTGCCCGTCGATGGGGCTGGTGGCCCCGAAGGTCGACGTGTCGTACACCAGCGCGGCCGACGTCGTGCCGAGCGTCAGCGGCTGCGCGAGCGCGACCGTCGCGGTGTCGTCGCTCAGCAGCGCTCCGCTGTTCAGCGAGTACACCGTGGTGCGCGTGATTTGATCGAAGGAGAGCTGCGATACGCCGGCCTGCAGCTCCACGCGCTGCGCCTGGTTGAACGGATAGGCCGCGATCCCCGACGCCGCCCGCTCGGTCTGCCTGAAGATGATCGCCTGGTCGATCTCCACCGGCTCGCCGGTCGGCGAACTGCCAATCCCGCTCTGGAATCCGCCGCTCAGATATGGCAGCTGTCCCGCGGCCGCGCCCCAGTTCCATCGGCGTGACTGATTCAGATAGGCGAGCTGCGCCGCCGTGTTCTTGACGCTGAAGCTGCCGCCGACGCCCGAATCGACCTGCACGACCGTCGTCAGCACGTGGTTGCCGAGCAGATCGCCGAACTGCAGGCCGATGCCGCCGCCGATGGTCGCGCCGTACCGGCTGCCGCCGACGGCTATTGACGGCTGCGCGACCCCTTCGAGCTGCAGCCTGGGTTTGTACGCGGCGATCTGGAATTCGGCGTTCGCGGCCGGCAGGCCCATCGTCGCGTTGGCCAGCATCTGCGCCACTTCGCTCGGCTTGCGATCGACGGGCGGCAGCGTGGCCGCACGCGCGGCCGTCGTGTCCACCGCGACCGGCGCTGCCGTCGCCGCGCTGTCGAGCGCGTGGATCGCGTAGTCGCCTCCGAGGTAGACGGTGAACGCCGCCGTGCCGGTCTCCGCCGCCACCGAGAGCACCGGGCTGCTGTCGGTGATGCCGCTCAGGCCGGTCGCCACGTCGGTGAGCGACTCGGCGCCGCCGCCGTCGAGCGGTACGCGGTACAGATTCGGGATGCCGTTGCGATCGGAGATGAAGAACAGCAGCCGGCCGTCGGGCGACCACTGCGGATTGATGTTCTCGGCGTCCGTGGCGGGAACCTCCTCGATGCGTCCGCTCTGCGGATCGATGAGCGCGAGCCGGTAGGGGCCGATGTCCAGGGTCTCGAGCCTCGTGGTGAACCTGTCGGTGGCGAACGCGATCCGCAGGCCGTCGGGCGACCAGGCGGGCTGGAGATCCGCGTACGGGTCGTCGGTCAACTGCCGGAGCGCCGATGTCTGCAGATCGTAGACGTACAGGTCGGTCAGCCCGTGGGCCATGCCGGTGAATGCGACGGCGTGCCCGTCGGGCGCCCACGTCGGGTTGAAGATCTGGTCGAGCTCGTGGAGGTCGATCTCGCGCTCTTTGTTGCCGTTCTGGGCGTCGAAGATGGCGAGCGCGGGCCGGCCGCCGGTCACCGTCGCAATCGCGATCCGCCGGCTGTCGCCCGCCCAGGCGCCCGCCGAGTAGATGAACTGGATGCTCGAGAAGTGCGGATTGGTCGCGGTGCTCGTCAGCTTGCGCAGCACCTCGCCGGTGTGCGCGTCGGCGACGTAGAGATCGATCGAGATGAGACTGCGTTCGGAGAGGAAGGCGAGCAGCCGGCCGTCGGGGCTCAAGGCCGGTCCGACGTTGAGCTGCCCCCCGAGACCGCTGCCCTTCACGATCACGCGCCCGACCTCCGCGGCCGGAGTGGTCTTCTCGAGCACCGGCGCGTACGCATTCTGGATGGCGGCGTGCCAGTCCTCCGAGAACTGCTTGGTCGAGATCCCCAGAACTTTCTGGAAGGTCTGCTCCATGTCGCCGCCCGACGCGGCGGCCACGTTCAACATCGGGCGGATCGCGTCGTCGCCCCATCGTCCGCCCACGTAGGCCCAGAAGGCCTGGCCCCAGCGGTACGGGAAGTACTTGGGGTTGTCGAGATCCTTGACCGCCGGCAGGCTGTTGTCGCGCTGCGCGTCGCGCAGCCACATTGCCGTGTTCGGGTCCACGGGGCCGAGCGACAGATATTCCGCCATCCCCTCGATGAACCACAGCGGCAGCTGGCCGGCGCGCGGCTCCCCCGGCGCATTCGGATTGGTGGTGATGTCGTACTGGAAGGCGTGCACGAGCTCGTGGCCGATCACGTGATTGGTGTCGCCCAGCGGACCGCCCATCGGCAGCACGATCAGCCGCCGGCCCGACTCGGTGACGCCCCCGGTGCCCTCGCCAATCTGCCCGGGAACGGCGTTGGTCTGCTGGAAGTCGACCTGCGACGCATACAGGAGCAGGGGCTGGCGCCCGCGCAGCGTGTGCGACAGCAGCCGTTGGTACCGGGCATCCCATCGCTCGGCCATGCGCGCGGCGATGGCGGCGCCTTCCCGCTCGGCTGGATAGAAGTAGATGTCGAAGTGCTCGGTCTTCATGATCTGGAAATCGAACGTCTTGTACTGCACCTTGTTCTGGCCGAAGTACTCCTGTGCATGGGCTGGGCTGCCGGAGAGGGCCACCGAGAACACGACGAGCAGTGCGGCGGGGCGGTAGGTCATGGGAGGCTCCTGTTGAAGCAAGGAGCGCGCCTCAGCGAGGCGTCACGTCGCACAACCGGATGCCGGCGCCGCCGTTGGGCTTGGCGGCGCAGTAGGCGGCGATGGAGGTCTGCACCTCGTGGCGGGCCGCCTGCTCGGCCGCCTCGCGCACCTCGGCTGTCACGGCGTTGAGCGCCTTGCCTCCGAGGTAGCGGACGGCGAGATTCTCGATGACGATCGTGAGCAGTTCCGACTGGCTGAATGCCGCATAGGGATCGCGGACCGGGTTGTCGGGCGCGAAATTCAGCCGGTTCTGCTCGTAGGCGTACACGCCGCCCGGCACGGGAGGCCCGCCCTGAAACTCCATGGCCGCGATGATGTCGTTGAAGGTGAACTTCTGGCGCTCCTCGATGGACACGCGGAAGGTCGGCACGACGTCGAGCCCGCGAAGCGGCGGGATCGGCTCCTGCGCCAGGGCCTTCTGAATCTTCTCGATCGACACGGGAAGGATGAGGGTGTCCTGCGGCGAGGGCGCCGGCGGGGACTGATCGGCCGGATTCCCGGACGTCTGGCGGGCGAACGCCGCCGGGGGTGCCATCAGGATCACGACTGCCAGGACGAGGACGCGCATATGAGGTTGGACGTCGCCGCAATCCCGCAAGGCGGCGGCCGTACGGGGCCAGGGGTGCATTTCCCACGCCAGGGCTGGCACCCCGGCCGCGCGGCGGAGGCGGGGGCGGATACTTGCGTGTTCGCATCGATAAATGTAGATTTATCGATGTGAAGCAGGCCGCGGCAGTGTACCGCCTGTTGGGCGACGAGGCGCGCCTGCGTCTGCTCCGGGTCCTGTCGCGCCAGCGGCTCAACGTGACCGAGCTCACGGGCGTCCTCGGCCTGGCCCAATCGGGCGTGTCGCGCCACCTCGGCCTCCTGAAAGACGCCGGCTTGGTGGCCGAAGAGAAGGACGCCGGCTTCAGCTATTACCGGCTCGCGGCGCCGCCGGGCGGCGGCGAGGACGGCCGCGGCGTGTGGCCGATGCTGGCGACGTTGTTCGACGAGGGGGCCGGCGACCCGCTGGTTCGCGCCGACGAGGCAAGGCTGCAGGAAGTGCTGCGGTTGCGCCGGGAGAACTTCGACGCGCACGCCGGGCCCGATACGCGCGACGCCCGCCAGCTCGTTCCCGGCCGGAGCTGGGCGGCGTGGTCGCGGGCGCTCGGCCTGCTGATCCCGAAGCTCTCGGTGGCCGATCTCGGCTGCGGCGAGGGTTATCTGACGATCGAAGCGGCGCGCTGGGCGTCGCACGTCGTCGCCGTCGATCGGTCCGCCGCGGTGCTCGCCCGGGCGCGCGCGCTGGCGCGGCGCCGCCGCGTCTCCAATGTGCGCTGGAAGCGGGGCGAGCTGGATCGGCTGCCGCTGCCCGACGCGCACGTCGACGTGGCGCTGCGGTCCCAGGCGTTGCACCACGCGCACGATCCTGCGCGTGCGGTCGTCGAAGCGGCCCGCGTGACCCTGCCCGGCGGCCGGGTCGTCGTGCTCGACCTGCGCAGCCACGGGGAAGAGTGGGTCCGCGCCAAGCTGGGCGATCGGCGCCTCGGGTTCGAGGACGGCGAGCTGAAGCGGCTGCTCGCGGCGGCCGGTCTCTCGCAGGTGATCGTGAGCGTCGGCGCGCGCAGGACGGGCGATCCCTTCGCCGTGCTGATCGCGTCGGGGATCAAGCCCGTCAGCTCGTGAGATTGAGGTCCCAAGGCCCTCGGATCCGAAGATTCCAGAATCCCACTATCCTCGAATTCCACTATTCCGAGACTCCCCATGAGAGACGTCCGGCACCAGCTCGATGACCTGCTCGCAACGCGCATCCTCGTCCTGGACGGCGCGATGGGCACGATGATCCAGCGCAGCGGCCTGGCCGAGGCCGACTTCCGCGGCGAGCGCTTTCGCGCGCACCCGCGCGACCTGAAGGGCGACAACGATCTGCTGGTGCTGACGCGCCCCGACGTGATCGGCCGGATCCACCAGCAGTACCTCGAGGCCGGCGCCGACATCATCGAGACCAACACGTTCAACAGCACGGCGGTCTCCCAGGCCGACTACGGCCTGCAGGCGCTCGCCTACGAGTTGAACCTGGCGGGCGCACGGCTGGCGGCGGCCGCCTGCGCCGAGTGGACCGCCCGTACGCCCGACCGGCCGCGGTTCGTGGCGGGCTCGATGGGGCCGACCAGCACGACGCTGTCGATCTCGCCCGACGTGAACAACCCGGCGTTCCGGGCGACGACCTTCGATGCGCTGTGCGAGGCCTACCGGGATCAGGCGCGCGGGATGATCGACGGCGGCTGCGATCTGCTGCTGCTCGAGACGATCTTCGATACGCTGAGCGCCAAGGCCGCCCTGGTCGCCATCGACGAGGTGTTCGCGGAGCGCGGGGTCCGGCTGCCGCTGATGATCTCGGTCACGATCACCGACCGCAGCGGCCGCACGCTCTCGGGGCAGACGCTCGACGCCTTCTGGACGACGGTCGCGCACAGCCGGCCGTTCAGCGTCGGCATCAACTGCGCGCTCGGCGCGCGCGAGATGCGGCCCTACGTTGCCGAGCTCTCGCGGCTGGCGGACTGTTACGTGAGCTGCTATCCCAACGCGGGGCTGCCGAACGCCTTCGGGCAGTACGACGAGCTGCCGGCGGAGACCGCTGCGCTGCTGCGCGAGCTCGCCGCGAGCGGTTTCGTGAACATCGTGGGCGGCTGCTGCGGCACCACGCCCGGGCACATCGCGGCGATCGCGCAGGCGGTCGAGGGGCTCGCGCCCCGTCCCAAGGCGACGGCGGCCGGCGACCAGGGCCTGATGCGCCTGGCCGGCCTCGAGCGCCTCACCATCCGTCCGGACTCCAACTTCCAGATGATCGGCGAGCGCACCAACGTCACCGGGTCGGCGCGCTTTGCGCGCCTGATCAAGTCGGGCGGCTACGGGGAGGCGGCGGCGGTCGCGCTCGAGCAGGTCCGCGGCGGGGCCAACCTGATCGACGTCAACATGGACGAAGGGATGCTCGACTCCGAGCGGGCGATGACCGACTTCCTCAACTACCTCGCCACCGAGCCGGAGATCGCGCGCGTGCCGGTGATGATCGACTCCTCGAAGTGGTCGGTCATCCTCGCCGGGCTGAAGTGCGTGCAGGGCAAGCCGATCGTCAACTCGATCAGCCTCAAGGAAGGGGAGGAGGCGTTCCTCGCCAAGGCGGCGGTCGTGAAACGCTTCGGCGCGGCGGCCGTCGTGATGGCGTTCGACGAGCGCGGGCAGGCCGACACGATCGAGCGGAAGGTCGAGATCTGCCAGCGCGCCTACGCGCTGCTCACCGGTCGCGCCGGGTTCGATCCATCCGACATCGTCTTCGACCCGAACATCCTCGCGATCGCCACCGGCCTCGAGGAGCACAACGCGTACGCGATCGCCTTCATCGAGGCGACGCGCATCATCAAGGCGACCTGTCCGGGCGCCAGGGTCAGCGGCGGCGTGAGCAACCTGTCGTTCTCCTTCCGCGGCAACGACGTGGTGCGCGAGGCCATCCACTCGGCATTTCTCTATCACGCGATCCGCGCCGGGATGGACATGGGCATCGTCAATGCCGGCCAGCTCGCCGTCTACGAGGACATTCCGAAGGAGCTGCTCGAGCACGTCGAGGACATCATCTTCAACCGGCGGCCGGACGCGACCGAGCGGATGGTGGAGCTCGCCGCGACGGTGAAGGGCGGGGGCCGGAAGAAGGCACAGGACCTCGCCTGGCGCGCCGCGCCGGTGCAGCAGCGGCTGTCGCACGCGCTGGTCCACGGCATCGTCGACTTCATCGAGGCCGACGTCGAGGAGGCGCGCGGGCTCTACGCGCGGCCGCTCGACATCATCGAAGGCCCCCTGATGGACGGCATGAAGATCGTCGGCGATCTGTTCGGCGCCGGCAAGATGTTCCTACCCCAGGTGGTCAAGAGCGCACGCGGCATGAAGAAGGCGGTCGCCTGCCTCGAGCCGTTCATGGAGGCCGAACGCGAGGCGCGCCTTGCCGCCGGCGGCGCGGCGCCCGCCGCCTCGCAGGGGAAGATCGTCGTGGCAACCGTGAAAGGCGACGTGCACGACATCGGCAAGAACATCGTGGGCGTCGTCCTCGGGTGCAACAACTACGAGGTCGTCGATCTGGGCGTGATGGTGCCGTGCGACCGCATCCTGGACACGGCGCTGGCCGAGAAGGCCGATCTGATCGGGTTGAGCGGCCTCATCACGCCCTCGCTCGACGAGATGGTCCTGGTCGCCCGCGAGATGGAGCGGCGCGGCATCCGGCTGCCGCTGCTCATCGGCGGCGCGACCACGAGCCGACAGCACACGGCGGTGAAGATCGCGCCGGAGTACGGCGCCGCAACCGTGCACGTGCTCGACGCCTCCCGCGTCGTCGACGTGGTGTCGCGCCTGGTCAGCGCCGAGGCGCGGCCGGCCTTCGAGGCGCAGAACCGCGAGATCCAGGCCGAGCTCCGCGAGCGCTACAGCGCGCGGCGCGAGCGGTCGCTGCTGTCCTACGAGGCCGCGCTGCACAACCGGCTCGCGATCGACTGGGCGCGCGAACCCCTCCCCGTGCCGTCGTTCGTCGGCGGCCGCGAGGTGCGCGACGTGCCGCTCGAGACGCTGGTGCCCTACATCGACTGGACGTTCTTCTTCGCGGCGTGGGAGCTGAAGGGGCGCTTCCCCGCGGTACTCGATCACCCGCAGTACGGCGCCGCCGCGCGCGAGCTCTACGCGAACGCGCGGACGCTGCTCGACCGGATCGTGCGCGAGAAGCTCCTCGCCGCCCGCGGCGTCTACGGCTTCTGGCCGGCGGCAAGCGAGGGAGACGACATCGTGCTCTATCGCGACCGCAGCCGATCGGGCGAGATGGCACGCTTCAACATGCTGCGCCAGCAGGAGGCCATCGCCGACGGCAGGCCGAACCTGTCGCTCGCCGATTTCGTGGCTCCGCGCGACAGCGGCGCCGCCGATTATCTCGGCGCCTTCGCGGCGACCGCCGGCCTCGGCGCCGACGAGCTCGCACGCCGCTTCGAGCGCGATCGCGACGACTACAGCGCGATCCTCGTCAAGGCGCTCGCCGATCGGCTCGCCGAGGCGTTCGCCGCCTATCTGCACGCCCGCGCGCGCGCCGACTGGGGCGTCGGGCCGGGATCGCCCGACCCGGCCGAGGCCATCGCGGAAGCGCACCCGGGCATCCGGCCCGCCTTCGGCTATCCGGCGTGCCCCGACCACAGCGAGAAGTTCAAGCTGTTCGCCCTGCTCGGCGCCGGTGACATCGGCATGGCGCTCACCGAGCACGCGGCCATGATGCCGGCGGCGAGCGTGAGCGGTCTGTATTTCGCCCACCCGCTGGCGAGGTACTTCACCGTGGGCCGTCTCGGCGAGGACCAGATCGCCAGCTATGCCCGGCGGAAAGGCGAGTCGATCGAAACGATCGAGCGATGGCTCTCGACCGCGCTCGCCTACGAGCCCGCACGCTGTTGACGCTTCGCAATCAGCGCCTTCGTTCAGCCTGAACCGTTCCAGCCGGAACGCACAGATAACGACAATAGACAGGTCAGATATCGTATTCGATACGACTCTAACGAACTTTTGCGGTTCATAGATGCTCTATTTTGATAATGGTGCCTCATGACGGAACAACCATCGCGATCTTGTGTTTTCGTTCCGTTTTCCACGAACTCCGCGCACCTCCCGGTTCTTCGATGTGTCACATCGGTACAGGAAGAGACGCCATCTTCGTGAGGTCGAATTTTGTAACACCTGTAAAACAATGAAAGAAAGTCACTTAACAAACGATGGCTACCGATACGGCTGTGGCTGGTCTCTTGCTAACGTCACGGCCGTCATGAGTCTATCTGGCAAGCTTCAATCCGAACGGCGCAAGGCAGTGTGGGGGCCGAAACGCACCTTCGCCGCCGCGCTGCTTGTCCTTTTCGCCCTGGCTCCCGGCGCGTGGGCCGCGCCGAGCGACCCGGGCCGCGGCGCCCGCAAGCAGGTGCGCGCGGTCCGAGAGGGCCGGCCCAACTCGAACGCCGTCCATCGCAAGATGGACCGGACGCTCACTCGCCGCGCCGGCGGCGCGGACCCGTCCGGCACGAGCAAGGTGATCGTCACCTTCAAGCCTGGCTACCGGATCCCCCAGGCGCTCGCACGCTATGCGCGGCGGACCGGACAGCTGGGCATCATCAACGGTCAGGCGATCGAGGTGCCGAACCGCCTGCTGAACCAGTTGGCGAACCACCCCGCCGTCGCCGAGTTCCACCTCGACCGTCCGCTCGTCAAGGAGAACTACCGTACGATTCTGACGACCGGCGCCCGCGCCGTGAACACGGCGCTCGGCTTCACCGGCGCCGGCGTCGGCGTGGCAGTCATCGATTCGGGCATCACCACCTGGCACGACGACCTCACGAACACCACGAGCCAGCAGTTCCCCTACGGCGACCAGCGCGTCTCGGCCTTCGTCGACTTCGTTGGCGGTCAGGCCCTGCCCTACGACGACGATGGGCACGGCACGCACGTGGCGGGCATCATCGCCGGCAACGGTCGCGATTCGGGCGGCCAGAAGACGGGCAGCGCGCCCGAAGCGAGCCTCGTAGTCCTCAAAGTGCTCGACGCCAACGGCCAGGGCACGATCAGCAACATCATCGCGGCACTCGACTGGGTGCTCGCCAACCACCAGCAGTACAACATCCGCGTCGTGAACATGTCGGTGGGCGCGGGCGTGACCGAGTCCTACTGGACCGACCCGTTGACGCTTGCCGCCAAGCGCGTGGTCGATGCCGGCGTGGTCGTGGTGGCTGCGGCTGGCAACCGGGGCAAGAACGCCCAGGGTGAGCCGCAGTACGGCGCGATTTCGGCGCCCGGCAACGCACCCTGGGTGCTGACCGTCGGCGCGACGTCGACCAACGGCTCCGCCGATCGCTCCGACGACACGATGGCGTCGTTCAGCTCGCGCGGTCCGACGTATCTCGATTGGGCGGCCAAGCCCGACCTGACGGCGCCGGGCGTGAGCTCGTACTCGCTGTCGGTTCCCGGCAGCACGCTGTACAACCTCAACCCGAAAGCGCTGCTCGGCGGCATCCTCGCGACCGCGTTCCCGCCCTACATGGCGCTGAGCGGCACCAGCATGGCGGCGCCGGTCGTGTCGGGCACGGTCGCCCTGATGCTGCAGGCGAATCCATCGCTCACGCCGAATGCGGTGAAGGCCATCCTGCAGTACACGGCTGAAAACCGCGAAGGATACA
The DNA here is from genome assembly GCA_020850715.1 of Acidobacteriota bacterium. Taxonomy (GTDB): domain Bacteria; phylum Acidobacteriota; class Vicinamibacteria; order Vicinamibacterales; family CAVVIG01; genus JADZED01. The sequence continues at coordinate 627 of JADZED010000026.1, read as the reverse complement.
ACGCGCTGACGGAAGGCGCCGGCTTCCTGAACGCCGTCGGCGCCGTACGGCTCGCGAAGTTCTACGCGAGCGCGCAGCCCGGCGCGTCGCTTCCGATCCAGCAGATGTGGAGCAAGCAGCTCCTGTGGGGCAACCACCGCCTGCGCTACGGCGTCCTCGATCCGAACGCGAACGCGTTCAGCGTCGGCACCAACTGGGGCGTCGCTCATGCCGACAACGGCGACAACATCGTCTGGGGCACCGCCTGCGGCGCCGGCGACTGCGACAACATCGTCTGGGGTACGGCCGACGACGGCGACAACATCGTCTGGGGCACGGCTGACGACGGCGACAACATCGTCTGGGGCACGGCTGACGACGGCGACAACATCGTCTGGGGCACGGCCGACGAGGGCGACAACATCGTCTGGGGCACGGCCGACGACGGCGACAACATCGTCTGGGGTACCTCGGACGACGGCGACAACATCGTGTGGGGCACGGCTGACAGCGGCGACAATATCGTCTGGGGTACTGATTGCGGCGGCGCCGATTGCGACAACATCGTCTGGGGAACGGCCGACGAGGGCGACAACATCGACTGGGGGACGGCCGACGAGGGCGACAAAATCGTCTGGGGCACCGCTG
>JADZED010000025.1 GCA_020850715.1 Acidobacteriota bacterium | reverse complement strand
GCGCCCACGCGGACCGATCGAGCACCGCCGCGCAGCGTACCGAAAATCAGCAAATCGTACAATGTCCTCAATTTCGATCGCTCACCGATTCCCTCGGGAATCCTGTGATCTGACAAAGTCGTACTAGAATAGGTCGGTCCGATGGCTGACCAATCTCCGGCGCGGGCGCCTGCGGCGCCGCTCGACTTCATCCGATCGATCGTGGAACAGGACATCGCCGCGGGCAGGCGCGGCGGCCGCGTGGCCACGCGGTTTCCGCCCGAGCCCAACGGCTATCTCCACATCGGCCATGCGAAGTCGATCTGCCTGAACTTCGGCATCGCCGGCGAATACGGCGGCACCTGCAACCTCCGCTTCGACGACACCAATCCGACCAGGGAGGATGTCGAGTACGTCGACGCGATCGAAGCGGACGTCCGGTGGCTCGGCTTCGCCTGGAGCGCCAAGCTCTACGCTTCCGACTATTTCGAGCGGCTCTATGGCTTCGCCGTCGATCTCGTCACGCGCGGGCTCGCGTATGTCGACAGCCTCGACGCCGACCAGATTCGGGAGCATCGCGGCACGCTCACGACGCCCGGAAAGGACAGTCCCTACCGGACAAGATCGGTCGGCGAGAACCTCGATTTGTTCGCCCGGATGCGCGCCGGTGAGTTCCCCGACGGCGCGCACGTGCTGCGCGCGAAGATCGACATGGGCTCGCCGAATCTGAACATGCGCGATCCGACGCTGTACCGCATCCGGCATGCCGCCCACCACCGGACCGGCGGCGCCTGGTGCATCTACCCGATGTACGACTACGCGCACCCGCTGTCGGATGCGATCGAGCGGATCACGCATTCGCTCTGCACGCTGGAGTTCGAGGATCACCGGCCGCTGTACGACTGGCTGGTGCGCGCGCTGTTCGAGGGGGACATGCCGCAGCAGATCGAGTTCGCGCGGCTGAACCTGAGCTACACGGTGATGAGCAAGCGCAAGCTGCTCCAGCTGGTCGAACAGGGCCACGTCGCGGGCTGGGACGATCCGCGCATGCCGACGATCGCCGGCCTGCGCCGGCGCGGCTGCACTCCAGAGGCAATCCGCGACTTCTGCGCGCGCATCGGCGTCGCCAAGAAGGAGAACGTCATCGACGTCGCGCAGCTCGAGCACAGCGTCCGCGAGGATCTCAACCGCAGGGCGCGGCGCGTGATGGGCGTGCTCCGTCCCTTGAAGGTGGTGCTCACCAACTACCCCGACGGCCAGGTCGAGGAGGTGGACGTCGTCAACAACCCCGAGGACGCGTCCGCCGGAACGCGCCGCGTGCCCTTCTCGCGCGTGCTCTACATCGAGCAGGACGACTTCCTCGAGGACCCGCCGAAGAAGTTCTTCAGGCTCGCGCCCGGGCGCGAGGTCCGGCTGCGCTGCGCGTACTTCATCACGTGCACCGGGGTGATCAAGGACGCGCGCGGCGCGGTCCAGGAACTGCGCTGCGTGTACGACCCGGCCACGCGCGGCGGGGATGCGCCGGACGGACGCCGCGTGAAGGCCACGCTCCATTGGGTGTCGGCGGCGCATGCCGTGGGCGCCGAGGTGCGCCTCTACGACCGGCTGTTCTCGGTCGAGGATCCGGAGGACGCGCCGGAGGGGCGGACGTTCCTCGATCATCTCAACCCGGCCTCGCTCGAGACGCTCGGGGGATGCCTGGTCGAGCCGGGCCTGGCGGACGCCGCGCCGGGCGACCGCTTCCAGTTCGAGCGGCTCGGGTACTTCTGCGTCGACCCCGACTCGCGGCCGGGGGCGCTCGTCTTCAACCGCACCGTCTCGCTCCGCGACGCCTGGGCAAACATCCGACGAAGAGTGTAACGGGCGGCGCGTCGGGCCCTGTGCGCGTCGGGCCCTCGGGCCGATAAACGACTGCGGACCCATGCGCGCGTTCCTGCGGCCGCTGCCGCCGATCATCACCCGCTCCCTGTCCGCGCTCGTCCTCGTCGCGTGGGTCGCCGCCATGACGGCGCTCGTCCGCCAGTCGTACCTGCAGGCGTCACCGACGCTGGCGGCCGACCTCGCGCGGTACGGGTCGTCGGCGGCCTGGCGGGGGGTGTACTACCGCGGGGAGAAGATCGGCTTCACCGTCAGCCAGACCGTCGCCACGCCCGACGGATTCGAGATCCAGGAAGACGGCCGGCTGCAGATGTCGCTGCTCGGCGCGACGAGTGCCGCGGCCATCCGCACCACGGCACAGGTCGATCGCGCGTTCGCGCTGCGGGCGTTCGACTTTTCGCTCGACCCGGGCACCGGGCCGATTCACGTCAGGGGCCGGCTGGCCGATCGCGACCTGACGCTCGAGATCACCAGCGGCGGCGCCACGCGCACCGAGACGCGCCGCCTCGACGCACCGCCCGCGCTCGCGCTGAATCTTCCGCGCGTGCTCGCCAACGGCGGCCTGGTCGAAGGCGCGCGCCACACGTGGACGATCTTCGATCCGGCGACCTCGAGCAGCGCGCCGATGACGGTGACGGTCGGCGGGCGCGAGCTCGTGCGGGGTCTCCCGGTCCCGCTGCCCGCCTTCCGGGTCGGCATGGAGTTCGCCGGCCTGCGCACGACCTCGTGGGTCACCGACACCGGCGAGGTCGTTCGCGAAGAGAGCCCGCTCGGCCTCATCACCGTGCGCGAGTCGCCGGAGACCGCGCAGGCGATGGCCGTCTCCAATCGCATGCGGATCGATCTGCTCGAGGCGGCGGCGGTGGTGCCCGACATGCGCACGCCCATCGCCGCGCCGCGCGACGTTCGCCGGATGCGCCTGCGACTGGACGGGCTCGGGGAGATCGATCTGTCGTCGCCCGATCTGGCGAGCGCCTGGCAGCGCGTCGACGGAGGCATCGTCGAGCTGATCGATCCGCAGGCGATCGCGCCAGGGCCGTCGGACGCGGCAGCGGCCGCGTTCCTCGCGCCCGAGCCGTTCATCGAGAGCGACGCGCCCGAGATTCTGGCCGAGGCGGCTGCGGCGGTGGACGGCGTCGCGGGGGATCGCGCGCGTGCAGAGCGGCTCACCCGCCACGTCAACGCGCTGCTCGAGAAGAAGCCGACGGTGAGCCTTCCCTCGGCTCGCGAGGTCCTGCGCACGCGGGTGGGCGATTGCAACGAGCACACGGCGCTGTACGTCGCGATGGCGCGCGCGGTCGGCATTCCCGCGCGCATCGATGTCGGCCTCGTCTTCGTGCACGGCGCCTTCTATTATCACGCCTGGCCGGAGGTGTATCTCGCCGAGAGCGGCGGCCGCGGCCTGTGGCTGCCGGTCGATCCGACGCTCAACCAGTTCCCGGCCGATGCCACGCACCTGCTCCTGGCGCGGGGCGGGCTCGACCGGCAGGCGGCGATTCTCCCGCTCGTCGGCCGCATGCAGATGGCGGTGATCGACGTGGAGCTCGCCCCGGGCTCGACGCCGATCCTCGTCGGGCGCCAGCCGGCCGATCTCGGCGGCCTCTCGGTTCCCCTCCCGCGCCCGCAGCGGGCGTGCTGCGCCTGCGAGCGATGATCGCCATCCGCGACCTCGTCAAGCACTACGGCCGCTTCGCCGCCGTCGATGGCATCAGCCTCGAGGTGCATCCGGGCGAGATTCACGGCTTTCTCGGCCCCAACGGCGCCGGGAAGACGACGACGCTGCGGATGATTGCCGGCCTCGCGAAGCCGACGGCCGGCACCATCGTGGTGAACGGACACGACCTGGCGGCCGACCCCGATGCGGCGAAGATGTCGCTCGGCTACATTCCCGATCGGCCGTTCATCTACGAGAAGCTGACGGCCGGCGAGTTCCTCGCCTTTCACGGCGCGCTGTACGGGCTCGAGGCCGGCCCGCTCGAGGCCCGCATCGCCGACATGCTGGCGCTCTTCGAGCTCGCACGATGGAAGGACGAGCTCGTGGAGAGCTTCTCGCACGGCATGAAGCAGCGGCTCGTCATGTGCGCCGCATTCCTGCACCGGCCGCGCGCCCTCGTCGTCGACGAGCCGATGGTGGGTCTCGACCCCCGCGGCGCGCGGCTCGTCAAGGGCGTGTTCCGCGCGATGAGCGCGCGCGGCGTGGCGATGCTGATGAGCACCCACACGCTCGAAGTCGCGCAGGAGATGTGCGACCGCATCAGCATCATCCAGAAGGGCCGGATCATCGCGAGCGGAACGGTCGACGAGATCCGCGCGATGGGCGGCGGCGGCGACGATCGGCTGACCGCGGTGTTCCTGCGGCTCACAGGCGGCGGGGCGCTGCAGGAGATCGACGAGGCGCTGTGACCGTCAGGCCGTTTCCCCATCTGCTGCTGCCGGATCTGCTTGGCGCGCGCAACCGGGCGCGGCGAGGCGAGCGCGGCGACCTCCGCCGCGCGCTCCTCTTCGGCGGCATCGGGCTGACGGTGGGCCTGGCGCTCTACGAGGGTTCGTACTGGGTGACGGGGCATCTCCTCGACTACGCGGAGCTCGGCGACTACCTCCTGCGGCTGGGGCTGTCGTGGCTGTTTCTCACGTTCCTCTCGTTTCTCGCGTTCAGCGGGATCGTGACGGCGCTGTCGACCTTCTTTCTCGCCGACGATCTGCGACTGCTGATGGCCGCGCCGATCGCCGCGCGCCGGCTCTTTCACGCGCGCTTCGCGCGGACGCTGTTGCAGGCGTCGTGGATGGTGGTGATCTTCCTGGCGCCGGTCCTCGCGGGCATCGGCCGCGCCCGCTGCGCCCCCGCCGCCTTCTACGGGGCGGCGCTGCTGACGATCGTCCCCTTCTCGATGATCCCGGTGGCCGCCGGCACGGCAGCGACGCTGCTGCTGGTGAACACCTGTCCGGCCCGGCGCGCGCGCGACATCCTCGTGCTCATGGGGCTGCTGTTCGCCGCCAGCCTGGTGATCCTGCTGCGGATGATCAGGCCGGAGCAGCTGCTGCGCGTCGAGTCGCTGCCCGACCTCACCAGTTTCTTCGCGTCGCTCCAGTCGCCGATCACGCCGTTGCTGCCGTCGTTCTGGGCGGGCGAGACGCTCTTTGCGGCGCTGGCCGGGCGGCCCGACTGGGTGCACGCGGCGGCGCTGTGGAGCACGGCGCTGGCCGCGATCGTGGTGTTGAGCGCCGCCAGCGCCCGCTGGCACTTCGCCGGCTACAGCCGATCGCAGGACGCGCCGCGCGCACGGTTCACGCGGCTCGCCGCCGTCGCCCCGCTCGCGCGCCTGCTGCCGATCGCGCCCGTCCGCCGGCAGCTCCTGATCAAGGACCTGAAGATCTTCCTGCGCGACGTGAGCCAGTGGTCGCAGCTCCTGCTGCTGCTCGCGCTGGTGCTGCTGTACCTCTACAACTTCAGCGTGCTCGATCTGCAGCGCATCCCCTACATGAGCGGCTTCCTCAAGAACCTCTACGCGCTGGTGAATCTCGGGCTGGCCGGCCTGGTGATGGCGACGCTCTGCGTGCGCTTCGTCTTTCCCGCCGTGTCGGCCGAGGGCGCCGCCTTCTGGATCATCCGCACGTCGCCCATCGGGCTGGGCGACTTCCTCTGGTCGAAGTTCTGGACCGGGTTCGCGCCCGTCTTCGCGCTCACCGAGGCGCTCACGCTGGCCGCCAATCGATTCCTCGGTGTCGATCCGGTGCTCGAGGCGGCGACCTCGCTCGCGGTGGCGCTGCTGAGCGTTGCGCTCGTCGGGCTCGCGACCGGCATGGGCGCGCGCTATCCGCGCTTTGGCGGCGATCCGGGCCAGGTGGCCGGCTCCTATGGCGGCGTTGCCTTCATGATCCAGGCGGTGCTGCTGGTGATCGTGATGATGGCGCTGACCGGATGGCCCGCGTCGGTGTACCTGCTCCGGCAGATCCGGCGCGCGGCGGCGCCGCCGCCGGTATGGCCGTTGGCCGCCCTCTGCGCCGCCGCGGCCATCGCCCTGTCGCTGTGGGTGTGGCTCGCCTCGATGCGCAGCGGCGTCCGCGCCCTCGAGCGGCTCGCCGATTGAGGCCGCCGGCGCGCCGCAGCCGGGCGGCCGCCATTGTCGTACAATACCGGCCGTTTGGAGCGTCCCGGACCATAGGGCCTTGGAATACCACATCACTCAGTACGATCTCGAGCAGGGCGCCCTCGAAATCCAGTACATCGAAGAGTACTTCGGCGAGTTTCCCCGCAAGAAGAGCGCGTCGGAGATCGTCGAGCGGCTCGCCGGCCGGGCGCACCTGATCCTGCTGGCGACGGCGGCGCTGCCCGACGATCCGGGAACGGTGGTGCCCGTGTCGTTCAAGGTCGCGCACGAGATCGGCGCGGCCGAGAAGGAATCGAAGCTGGCCGACCTGGTGGACCGGCTCGACGGCTGCGTCCGGTTCCGCGATCGCCGGGTGCTCTACACCTGGATTGGCGGCACGCGCCGCGACTGGCGCGGCCAGGGATTCTTCCGCGCGCTCACCGAGCAGCAGGAGATCTGGGCGATCGAGCAGGGGTTCGACGAGATCGTCGTCAAGACCAAGAACCGGTTCTACGACATGCGCGGCACGCTCGATCACCTGCGCTTCGAGGTGGTGAAGTACGAGCGGAACGTCTCGGCGAACGCCGAGTCGAAAGTCTATCTGAGCAAGAAGCTCACCGCCGAGATGATCTCCTCCCACCGCAGCGCGAAGACCGTCGTGCAGATCCCGATCTGAGAGGAAGGACATGGCGCCCCAGACGCCGTACGCCGGCGAGCTCGGCGATCGCGATCCGATTGCCGCCATGGCCGACACGCCGCCGCGCATCCGGGCGATGACGGGCGGATGGACGGCGGCCGACTTCGAACGGACGTACGCGCCCGGCAAGTGGACCGCGCGGCAGATCCTGATCCACCTCGCGCAGACCGAGCTGGCGCTCGGCACGCGCGCGCGCATGGCGCTCACCATCCCAGGCTACGCCGCCCACGCCTTCGACCCGGACAGGTGGCTGCCGCTCGACTCCGGGCTCGACGCGCGGGAGGCGATCGACGCGTTTGTCGCGATGGCCGCGCTCAACCGCGCCGCGTTCGCGGGGCTGTCCTCGGCCGACCGGGCGCGGACGCTCTCGCACCCCGAGTACGGCACGCTGACGGTCGACTGGATCGTCCACCAGATGGCGGGCCATCAGATCCACCACGCCAGGCAACTGGAAGCGATCGGACGGCTGTAGCGGCGGCCGCGTGGGGGGCGACGCGCCGGTGCGAACAGTGCGGATCCTTTCACCGCGCGCGCATGTCCCGTATACTGAACGCCCTCATGCCGCGCCTGCTGCGCTCGGTCACGCGCATGGACGCCGTCCAGCCGCCGATCGTGCCCTTCGTCGCCGAGCTGATCCGCCAGTCGCCGGGCACGATCTCGCTCGGCCAGGGCGTCGTGCACTACGGTCCGCCGGCGGCGGCGGCCGATGCCGTGCGTGAGGCGCTGGCGCGGCCCGAGACCCACGACTACGGCGACGGGCTCGGCACGCCCGCGCTCGTCGCTGCGATCGCCGGCAAGCTGCGGCGCGAGAACGGGATCGACGTGGACCGCGGCTGGCGCCTGATGGTGACGGCCGGCGCCAACATGGCGTTCACGCACGCGGTGACGGCGATCACCGCGCCGGGCGACGAGATCATCCTGAATGTCCCGTTCTATTTCAATCACGAGATGGCGGTGCAGATGGCCGGCTGCACGCCGGTTCGCGTCGCCACCGACGAGCGCTATCAGCTCAGGCCCGACGCGCTCCGCCGCGCGATCACCGATCGCACGCGCGCGATCGTCACCGTCTCGCCCAACAACCCGAGCGGCGCCGTGCTGAGCGAGGCGTCGCTGCACGAGGTCGACGCGCTCTGCGCCGAGCGGGGCCTCTATCACATCGTCGACGAGGTCTACGAGTACTTCACCTACGGGCCGGCGGCGCACGTCTCGCCGGGATCGTTCGCCGGCGCGGCGGCCCGCACGATCGCCATCTACTCGCTGTCGAAGGCCTACGGCATGGCCGGCTGGCGCGTCGGCTACGTCGCGTACCCGGAGCACCTGGCCGACGCGATGTCGAAGATCCAGGACACGACGCTCATCTGCGCGCCCATCGCCTCCCAGGCGGCGGCGCTCGCGGCGCTGAGCGCCGGCCGCGCGCACTGCGCGCCGCACGTGCGCGCGCTCGCTGAGGTCCGGCAGATCGTGCTCGCCCGGCTCGCCGAGCTCGGCCCGATCGCGACGGTGCCGGCCGCCGACGGCGCGTTCTACGTCCTGCTGCGCGTGCACACGGACATGGATCCGCTCGCGCTCGCCGAGCGGCTCATTCGCGAGCACAGGGTCGCCGTGATTCCCGGGTCGGCGTTCGGGATGACCGGCGGCTGCTACTTCCGCGTGGCCTACGGCGCGCTGCAGAAAGACACGGTCGCGGAGGGTATCGGGAGGCTGGTCGGGGGATTGCGCGCGATCGTCGCCTGAACGCGGAGGACGGAGAACACGGGGGACACCAGGGCCGCGCAGGGCCGGCACCGGCGAAGGCCCCAGCCCCGCTCCCGCGGCCCGAGGCCACGCGCCCAAGGACCATCTACGGAGCCCGGAGCGCGTCGATCGGCTGGATCCGCGCGGCCGCGCGTGCCGGATAGACGCCGAACAACAACCCCACGCCGACGGCGACGCCGAGCGCCAGCAGCACGCTCGCCGCCGAGACGGCTATCGGCCAGCCGGCAAGTGCCGCGATCAGCGCCGCCAGCAGCACGCCCGTCGGGACGCCGACGATCCCGCCGCCGACCGCAAGCAGCGTCGCTTCGATCGCAAACTGCGCGACGACCTCGCTCGCGCGGGCCCCGAAGGCGCGGCGCACGCCGATCTCCTGCGTCCGCTCGGCCACGCTCGCCAGCATGATGTTCATGATGCCGATGCCGCTGATGAACAGGGCGAGGCCGCCGATGCCGATGAGCATGCCGGCAAAGACCCGCTCGGCGCGCATCCGCGCCTGCAGCAGCTCGCGCGGCACGACCAGCTCCCAGCCGCCGTCGGGATGCCGGCGTCGCATCAGCGCGCCGGCCGCCGCCGCCAGCTGCGCGACGCCCTCTGGGGGCGCCGAGGCGAGCGCGATCTCCGACACGCGGGTGATCCGATCGCCGTTGCCCAGGCTCAGATCCATCGCGGTCAGCGGCACCATCGCCGCCTCGTCTCGATTGAGCGCCGCGACGGGCGACGGTCGGCCCGAGGCCTGTACTGACGGCGCCAGGACGCCGACGACGACCCACCAGTTGCCGCCTGCCTGCACGCGGCGTCCGATCGGTGCGCTGTCGCCGAACAGATGCCGGGCGAGCCCGTGGCCGAGGACCATCGCCCGACGCGCCGCGGCGAGGTCGGCGTCGACGAGCCACCGGCCCGCGGCGACTTGCGGCTCGGCGATCTGCTGCCAGCCGGGCTCGACGCCGGCAAGCGTCGCCGCCTCATGGCGTCCGCCGTTGGCGATCTCGGTGCGCGTTGCCCGCAGGCTGCTTGTCGCGCCGACGGCTGGCAGCGCACGCAGCGCGCCGGCGTCGGCGGTCGTGAGCTCCGGCGCCGCCGGCGTGCGATCGCCCGGCGCGTCGGCTGGCCTCACCGCCCGGACGAACACGTTGGCGATGCCCAGCGCGCCGATCTCGTCGATCGCCTCGCGACGCGCTCCGTCGGCGACGGCCAGCGCCGCCACGATGGTGGCGACGCCAAAGACAATGCCGATCGACGAGAGGGAGGCGCGCAGGCGATGCGCATCGAGGGCGCGGACCGCTTCGCCGAACAGGTCGGCCCGCGTCACCGGTCCTGTGCCTCGCCGGCGGCGGGATCGACCAGCAGCACGACGTCGCCCGGATCGATGCCGCTCGCGATCGCCGCGGACAATTCGTTGTCGCCGGCGATGGCGACGCGCTGCTGCACGGGCCTGCCGTGGCGCAGGACGTAGCAGTACGGCTGTGCGCCGCGATCGAACACCGCCTGCGCCGGTACGACGACCGCATCGGCCAGCGATGCGACTTCGATCTCCACCGTGGCCGTCATACCGGTGCGGAGCCGCTCGTCGCGGCCGTCGATGCGGACGGTGACCGGAAAGAACTTCGTCCCGGCCCGCGCCCCATCGTCCTGGGCGAGCGCGCCGATCAGCGCAATCGTGCCCGGCAGCTCGAGCTCCGGATACGCTTCGACCTTGACGCGCACGCGCGCGGTCGCACCGAGGCGGTGGAGGTCGACTTCGCGGACGCGGGTCTCGACCGTGAGCTGGGTGGTGTCGGGCAGCGCGATCAGCGGCTGGTTCGGCCAGACTTCGTCGCCGACCTGCGGCTTGCGCCGATCGGTGCCGAAAAAGAGGTCCCGGTAGACGACGAGCCCCGGCACGTCCGCCCGAATCGTGCTGCCCGCGATCTGCTGCTGGAGGATCGCGATGCGCGCCTCGATCTCCTCCACCCGGCTTCGTGCCAGCGCGGCCGCCGCCTGGCGCTGCGCCGTCTGCGAGGCGGCCGCCTCGGTCTGGCGCGCGAGCCCGTCGCGCGCGGCGTCGAGCTCGCGCCGCGAGCGATCGGCCGCGGCGGGACGCTCGTAGTTCACGACCGCCTCGCGGCTCAGATCGGCGAGCCGCTTCTGCTCGGCCGCCCGCGCCGCCGCCTGCTCCGCGCGATCGAGCTCGGCGCGCGTGACGAAGCCCTCGGCGAAGAGCGGCCGCATGTCCTCGTACGCCGTCTGCTGGCGGGCCGCCTCGCGCGCGGCCTCGGCGGCCGCCGCCTCCGCTTCGGCGACGCGCAGCCGCCCGCGGCCCTCCAGCTCGTCGGTCAGCGCGCTCTCGGCGTACCCGATTTGCTGGCGCGCCCGCTCGACCTCCGCGCCGCCGCGCAATTGCTCCAGCCGCAGCTCCTCGCGCGCGCTCCGGACCTCGGATTCCGCCTGGCGCAGCGCGGCATTCTCGCGCGCGAGGTTCTGCTCGAAGCCGGCCGTCTCGAACCGCACGAGCAGATCGCCGGGTGCGACCGAGGCCCCTTCGGGCGCGAGCTCGACGATCTTGGCCTGCGTGCCCGGCACCGTCGAGGAATAGACCATGAGCCGGGCCGCGCTGATGCTGCCGATCTCGACCAGCGTCTCGGTGAACCTCTCGCGCGCGGCGACGGCGGTGGGCCACCGCACCGCCTGGCGCTTCGGCACGAGCGACAGCACGCCGATGAGCAGGACGAGCACCGCCACCGTCACGGCGCCCGTCTCCCGCGGCCGCTGGCGGACGATCCGCGGCGCGCGCTCGATCCAGCCTTGCCTCACGGCGCACCCCCGCCGCCGGCATCTGGCGGCACCGGCGCACCGGCGTTCGCGAACCGCTCCGGCTCGAGCGTGCCGGCGGCGCGCTCGAGCGCCAGCAACGCCAGCGCTCGTCCGAGCTCCGCGTCGATCAACGCGGACTGCGCTTGATACAGGCTGTCTTCCGCATCGACCACGTCGAGGCTCGTCGACAGGCCGCGCTCGAACCGGAGTTGCGCGAGCCGCACCTGGCGCTCGGCGAGCTCGACGGTCTTGCGCTGGATGTCGATCGTCTCTCTCGAGCGCATCCAGCCGCGGTAGGCGCGCCGGACGTCTGTCTCGACGCGCCGCCGCGCATCGCCGGCGCCGCGCTCGGCCGCCGCGAGCGACACGGCGGCGCTGCCGGCCGCCGCGATCTGTTCGGAGCGGTCCAGCGCATAGTTGGTGGCGATGCCGACGCGCCAGCCGTTGAGGAGCTCGGCGAGGCCGGGAATCGAGGAAGGTCCGAGGCCGCGCTCGGTATAGCTGGCGCTCAGGCTGACCTGCGGCAGCAGGTTCCACCGCGATACGCTCAGGTTCCGCTCGGCGTCGCCGATGCGGTCGCGCGCCTCGCGCAGATCGATCCGCGCCTCCAGCGCGAGCGCGACCAGCCGTTCGACCGTGTCGGCGCCGGCATCCGGCACGCGGAAGCCGAGCGCCGCGAGCCCCTCGTCCGACACGTCCTCGTTCACCACGTCGAGCGGCTGGGCGGGGCCGCGGCCGAGGAGCAGGTTCAGATCCTCGAGAGCGCCCGCCAGCGCCTCGCGCTGCGAGGCGAGCGTCGCCGCGGCCTGGGACGCGAGGAGATCCGCGCGCAGCACGTCGAGCTGCGTGGCGAGGCCGACGCGTGCGCGCGCTTCGGAAGCCGCGCTCATCGTCCGCGCGCGATCGAGCGCCCGCTCGCTCGCCGAGACGAGCCGCCGCTGCTTCAGCACGGCGAAGAAGCGATCGGCGACGGTGACGATGAGCTGCTGTCTCGCGTCGCGCATCCCGCGCTCGGAGCCGACGACCGAACGGCGCGCGTTCTTCAGTTCGGCGCCGGCCGCGCCGGCGCCGCGGAACAGCGGCTGGGTGAGGCCGATGGTATAGCCGGTGTCGCGCATGGCCGCAGCGCCCGTGCCGATGGAGGTCGAATTCAGGCTCGTGGTGATCTCGCTGCCGAACGGCAACCGCCTCGCCACGTCGATGCCGATCACGCGCTGCCCGAGCCCGGACGGCGCGGTGGCGGCGTTGATCGTCGGCTGGATCTTCACCGCGAAGCGGGAATCGGCAAGCCGTTCCTGGATGAGCGCCATGTCGACGGCGTCGCGCGCGCCGGCAAGCGCGGGGCTCGCCTGGAGCGCTTCGCTCAGCGCCTGGCGGAGGCCGAGCGGCTCAAGCGCCTGCGCGGCCGCCGGCCCGGCCGCGAGCGCGAAGGCCGGAAGGAGAGCGGAGCAGCGGACCAGCCATCGTGCGCGCACCAGCGACCTCCGGAGAGATATTAAAGCAGAGGTGGTGCAGATCTCTCGAGCTTGCCCTGGAGCAGTAGCTCATCTATTCTATCCCCCCTTCACAAGCGCGAACTCAGGCATTGACTGGAGGGACCCAGCCCGGCTGCACCTCAGCGTGCCACGAACCGCCAGGATCCCTGGAGTTCGTTCCGCGTATGGACGGGAGGCCGGCCGCTGGCCACCAACAATGAGGATGGGATCGGGTCGAATCGGATCGTCAAGGGAGGAGTCATGTCACTTGGTAGGCTACCGATGAGGTCGATGTCGTCGGGAATCAGCGTCGCGCTCATCGTCGCCCTGGTGCTCGGCTCGGTGAGCGCCCAGGCCCAGTCGTCGCAGCGCATCGAGCTCCGATTCGAGAACATGTCGCCCGGCCAGCAGGTCGAGTTCGCGCTGGCCCAGGGCAACATCGGCAAGAGCGGTTCGGCCACGGCCAACGACCAGGGGGTGGCCGCCAGCGTGTTCGACTTCGCCAACCAATCGAAGCCGCAGGTGCAGATGGACGTCTACACGTTCACCTGTCCCGAGCCGCCGTCGCCGGCAAGAGTCGTCGTCAAGATGGTCGAGCATGGGTCGCCGGCCCCAGACGATCCCTGCGGTCGCCGCCGGCTCATCGGTGCGTTCTGGCTGCACCGTGCACGCGCCATCACGATCAACGTGGCCGCCGGCACGATGACGGTCAACGAAGGCAGCCAGCTCCTGAAGTGGGGACTGATCGGCGGAGGCGTGGCGGCGATCGTCGGCACGATCGCGGCTGTTTCCGGCGACGACAGCACGGGCCAGACCGGAGGCACCTCGACGCCGACGCCGACCCCAACGCCCACGCCGACGCCGACACCCACGCCGACGCCGACACCCACGCCGGCGACGCCGAACGGCCCCTATAACGTGAACATCGTGGTGAGCACGGATCCCGGCGGGCACCAGAGCTTCGTGCTGCTCCAGACGGTCACCGCCATCACCATCGCCGTCACCGGCAGCAGCATCACCATTACCGGTCCGTCGCCCTGGGTGACGCTGACCGGCACCTACAACGCGTCGACCGGCGCCTTCAGCACGTCGGGGTCCGGCACCCTGGCGGGCCGTTCGAACGTCAGCGTCTCGTTCAACGGCACGCTGACGCTCCCATCGTCTCTGACGGCCCCGTCGGCGTCTCTGGCGCGCCCGCTGGCGTCGAAGGCGACGATCAGCGGCCAGTTGTCGGCGGGCAACAACCGCGAGTTCCCGGGTGGCCAGGCGATCGTCTACAACGTCACCGGGACGCAGCAGTAGCGATCGGACGGTTAATCAGGCGCGCGGCAGCCGGACAGGCATTTCCAAGCGCGGTGAGCGCGGCGGGCGCGATGAGCGCCGCCGCGCTGCGCGACGCGCGCGCGTCGCCGTCGTTCTTCATGAGTCCGCTCGCCGGCGGTGGCGGTAGGGACACGCCCGCGCTGACGGCCATCTGCGGGTTGGGCCAGATGCCGCCGCCGCAGGCCGGTCGAGCCGTTCGAGCATCCCTCGCTCATGGCTGTGGCCTCGCGGCCAGTTCCTGCGCCGCCGACAGCACGGTCTGGATGTCGCGCCAGCGGTTCGGCACCGCGGACATCAGCGCGCTCGTCATCTGGCCGGTCCAGTTCGCCTTCGCCGCCGCCGCGGCCGCCTTCGTCTTCTCGAGCAGCACCTCGCCGAACTTCTTCACGTCCCACCCTTCGAACTTCGTCCAGATCGCGTACTGCTTGATCGAGTCGAGATACGACCTCGGATTGCTGTCGGGGCTCAGCGCGCCGGCGGCCGCGAGCTGCCGTGCCGCCGACATGATCATCCCTGCCGGCTTGAACTGTCTCTGCAGCGCGGGCGAGGCAATCTGGAACAGCATGCCGGGCGACGGCGGCGACAGCGCGTACTGCAGGCAGTAGGCGTCGACCTTGCGGGCCAGCACGTTCGCGCCGGATCCGATCAGCCGCGCCATCTGCTGGCGCGCCTGCGCTTGCAGCTCCCGCTTGATCGGTTCGACGACGACGCCGCTGCCGAAGACCGTGATCGGATTCGGCCCTGTGTTGACGATCTGCACGTCAAAGGCTTCGCCCTGGGAGTTGCCGTTGGCGACGAGGAACGTCTGAAGGGAATTCGGCATCGTCGGGACCTGTTCGCCTTCGCCGGTGGGTAGCCGCGACGGCTCGGACGCGCCGAACGCCGGCGGCAGGCCGATCGGCTGATTCGCGAAAGCAAGCGCGCGCGAGGCCGCGACGGGCTGTGGAGCGCGGACGAGCGACGCGAGCGCCCGCCCCAGGCCGCGCAGCGCACGGGGGACGACCCCGCGCCGTGCGGCCTGGCCGGGCCCGGCAGGGGCCGCGAAGGGGGCGACGGTCGCCGGGTCGCCGAAATCGAGCGTCATCACCTGCACGCCCGGTGTACAGCAGGTGCCTGGATCGCCCGCCAGCGTGCCGCCGCCGAGATCGATCTCCGCATTTCCTTCGCCGACGAACGTTTCCATGACCGGTCCGGACGTCATCGGCCCATCTGGGTTCGGGACGAACGACTCGCTTTCTGCGAACCCCATCCCGGGATGTTCTCCGAGATAGTGCTCGCCAGGATATCCGCCGATCGCGCCAATCGTGCTGCTCTCGCCGCCGGCGCCCCCTCCGGCTCCAGCGCCGCCGCCCGTCCTCGCGCGCCCGGTCGACCCTGGTGCGGTCGGCGTGAATCGAATCGCGCCGGGCAGCGGCGATGTCGTGCCGTCGCTGCCGCCCGAGCCCGGGAGTCCTGTGATCGGAACTCCGGGATAGGTGGTCGAGCCGTCAGGATTGCGAGTGAGGCCGCCCGTCGGCAGCGGCGAAGGCTCTGTGATCGCGATGGGGTTCGGCGGCGGCGCGTTCAGGTCGATCGGCGTGTCGGGCGCCCAGATCGTGAAGCCGCCGCCATCGCGAACCAGGCCTGGGTACGTTGTCGTGCCCACGCGGACCGCCACGGAACCGTCCGCCCGTACCGTGATGGTGGCGCCGCCGTTGGACAGGCCGCCGGTCAGAAATGGGTTCGGTCCGCCGGTGGCGGTCGGCGGCGGCGGCGGCTCGACGACGGGGCTTGGCGGCGGCAGTGTGTAGAGCGGCGGCGGCTCGTCCCAGATCTTCGCCAGCTCGGCGCCGAACTTGTCGAGCTCCGGCGTGCTGGATGGCGGGCCGGTCGTGACGCGCTGCGCATCGTTGATCGGGTTGAACGTCGAGCTCCCGGTCTCGATGCGGTTGCGGGCATCGGCGGCCTCGCGCGCGGCCCGATCGGTGTACCGGGCGATCGCGCGATCCGTGTGCGCGATCTGTGCCTGAAGCGACGCGATCCGCCGATCGCGCCATTGATCGGCCTCCGTCGGCCGTGCGCCGGTTGACGTGCGCCGCTTCTTCAGCGCATCGAGCCGCGCCTGGGCATCTCGCAGCGAATTGGCCAGACCGGTGTAGGTTGCCGTCGCCGTCTTCGTCAGCGGCAGCGCGTTGAGCTGCACCGCCAGCGAGGCGACCTGTGCCTCCAGGTCTCGGGCGAGCCGCCAGTCCGAGCGGTCGTACTGCGTGGCCAGCCGCTCGTCTTCGGCCTTCTCGCGCTGAAGCCGCGCCAGTTCTGCTTCCTGCTGCAGCTTCTCCTGCCGGGCGCTCTGCGCGACGCTCGCGGATCCGCTCCGGCGCGCCTCGGCCGCGCGTTCCAGCTCACGCTGCCGCAGGAACACGCTCAGCGAACCCGCGCCGGGGCCGGTCGGCGTGCGCGCACCGCCGCCGCCGGCGGCCAGGCCGTTGACGAGCGTCGGATCGAAGAGGCCCTGTAACCCGGGAATGCCCTGTTCGACGAGCGTGGCAATCCGCCGCATGCCGGCATCCGCGTCGCCGTTCCCCATCTGGGTGATCAAACGGGTCAGATTCTGGAGATTGCCGCGATTGCGCACGAGTTCCCCGGCCAGCGCGTTCAGCTCGCCGACCTGGCCGCCGGTCACCGTGCGGCCCGCGAGGCTGCTGAAGACCATGACGCGCTCGATGTACTTCGACAGCGCGGCGGCCGCCTGCGTGGCTGATTCGTGGCCCTGAAAGTAGCCGTTGAGGTGGTGCGTGATGAACCTGATCTGGTCGTCGATCGCGCCCTGCATGTCCTCCGGGCGGTATTCCGTCCGGATTTCGCGCAGCGACTGATCGATGAGCTCCTGCTGCTGCGTGGCGGTTCGCTCGGGCCTGCCTTCGCGCCGGCGGCCCGCGTTCGAGGAATCGAGGGCGTCCTGATCGACCTGGCCGGTGATCAACTCGCGCATCGTGACGCCGCGCATCTGGCCCTTCTTGACGACGATGTCGAGGCCGGTGATGTTGGTATAGGCTTCGATGCCTTCGCGCTTGGCCACGGCCCATTCCGCCTGAATCTCGGCCGCGAGGTCGCGCGCGTACTCGCTATTGGGATCGAGGCGCGCGAGCGTCGCTTCCTTCTGCGCGAGACCGGTCGCGCGGCGGCCATACAGATTGTCGCGCGCGCGCGTGACGGTATCGGGATTGTCCGGGTCGTAGCCCTCCGTTTCGAGGCGTGCGACCTCGTCGGCGAGCTCGCGCTCGCCCTGCTGCAGGCTTTCTTCGGCCTTCCTGGCGATCTGCGCGTCGCGCGCCGCGTCGCCCGTGCGGACGCGGTTGCCGAGCGCCAGCGCGCGCTGCTGCGGGTTCATGTCAAGCATCCGGGTTGCGAGATCGAGCGCCGCCATGTAATCGGCGTGGGACATCGTCGTCCCGTCCGCGAAGCGGTGCGTGGCGCCCGTCAGATCCATCTGGCCTTCCCGGGCGAGCCGGCCGAAGTCGTTTCGCAGTGCCTCGCCCCGCTGAAGCGTCTCCTCGGCCTTGCGCCAGATCTGGTCGTCGCGCGCCCGGTTGCCCGTCCGCGCGCGATTCTGCCGCAGCTCCTGCCGCTGCGGCGGCGTCATGTCGAGCATTTGCCGGGCCAGGTCGAGAGCGGCCATGTAGTCGGCGTGCGACATCGTCACGCCGTCCGCGAACCGGTGCGACTGCATGCGATCGATGACGCGGAAGATGTTGAAGTACTCGTTGACGTCGTACGCGGCGGCCGACGTCGCCACGCGCTCCGATCCGGTCTGCAGCCGGAAGACCTCGTCGATTGTGATCTTGAGGGCGTTGCGCAGATAGGTGCTCGTGATCGAGCGGTCGATGTCGCTGGTGTTGTTCTTCGAGCCCGGCGCCTGCACCTCGTCGTTCAGCTTCGCGATCTCGGCGTCGCGCCACTCGGTGGCCGTCCGGACGGCTTGCTGGTAGTCCGGGTGATCGTCGCCGAGATGCTCCCTGAGGCGCTGCACGCGCGCGTCGTATTCGGCCAGGATGTCGCCCTCGGCGAACACCTTGGCGATGTCGACGATCTCGTTGAACGTGCGGAGCCGCGTCTCGTTGACGGCGTCCATCAGCCTGTTGAGCGACGGGTTGTCTCCGAGCACCGATTTCAAGTCGCTGAACGCGAGCTGGCCCGTCTCGAGCGCGCGCGTGACCTGCTGCACGAGCCGGGGGTCGGTGATCTCCATCGTGAGCGCGTCTTCGCCGACGACGCTGCGCAGCCGATCGAGCGACGCCCGGCGCGCCTCTTCCTGCGTCGCGATCCTGTTGGTCTCGATGTACCGGGCGAGTCCGTCCGGAGACAGGCCGTTGAGAAAGGCCTCGCGCAGCTCCGGGCTCATGCCGAAAATCGCGTCGCGAAGCGTCCGCGGCGCCCGTCCGATTCCCGTGGCCACCGCGTCCTTCGCGGCCCGGCCGGCGGCCGGCGCCACCCGGCCGACGACGCCGTTGAGCAGGTTGGCCAGGAAGTCGTCGTACGACATCCCGGTGCCCTGCACGCGGCTCTGCCAGTAGGTGAGCAGCGCGGAATCGGCGGTGAGGCCGAGCACCTGCCGCAGCATCGCTTCGGCCGTCTGCTGCGCCTGGGGATTCCTGCCGAGCGCCTCGGCCACCGCCCGCGCTTCGGCGGACATGGTGCCGGTGACGGTCGCCTTCGCGACCCCGCCGGTGATCTGGCCGGCGGCCGCGAGCCCCAGATTGGTGACGGCCGCATCGAGCGCGACCCGATCCCACTGGACCGTGCCGGTTTCGATCTTCTGGAAGGCCGCATCGAGGGCCGCGTTGCCCAGCACGCTGGCCACGAATTCGCCGGTGCCGATCGCGCCGGCCCCGAGCTCGAGACCTTCGGCGACGGTGGCGGCGCGCGCTGCCGCCATCTGCGGCAGCGCCACCATCACCACGATCTTCATGATGTTGGTCGCCTTGATCAGATCGAGCATCGAGGCGCCCGGCAGATTCAGCTTGCGCTGCAGCTGCTGCGCGGTATCGCCGGTGGGGATCCGGTAGCTCTCGCGTCCGTCGGTCCGGGAGATGAAGCCCATCGATTCGAGCAGCCGATGGGTTTCCTCGCCGAGCTCGGCTGGATCGGGGGTGCGAGCCATCTCGTTGAGCGCGGCGACCGCGGCGTCGACGTCCGCCCGGTAGGCGGCGAGCATGCGATCGATCTCGCCGCCTGCCTCGAGATCCTCGACGCGCAGGGCGGTGCCGAGACCGGTCTGCTGCTTCGCGACGAAGTTCTCGTAGAGCCAGCCGGTGACGCCGCCCTCGCCCCCTTCCGGCAACTGCCCCGCGCGCCACGCCTCGATCTGGTTCGCCGACAGGCTGAGGACGTTCGCCATGGCGAGCGCGATCATCCGGGGATCGGCGCCGGTCACGGTCGGGTTCAGCATGTCGAGGGCCTGATACCAACTGTTGTCCCTGACCGCGCCCTCGATCTGCTGTCCGAGCGCATCGCGGCTGTCGGTCCAGCCGAACAGCGTGCGGACCACGCCCGACTCGTAGCCGCGCGCGCGCAGCACGTCGGCGAGCTGCAGCTTGGCGTTCTTCGCGATGCGATCGCGCAGTTCCTGTGAAAGCGCCCCGCCCGTGGCGGGATCGACGAAGATCCCGCCTTCCGCCAGCCGGAGGTATTCCTGAACGTCGGCGTCGCGCTGCGTGCGCCTGCGGTGCTCTTCGATCTCCCTGTCGAGATCGGTGGCGCGCGATCCGTCCGGATTCGTGTAGCTGGGGAGGCGCGCCGCCTCGACGTGCGTATTCGTGATCCGCTCGAGCAGTTCGTCCATCCGGTACTGGGTGGCGTTGAAGCTCCCCCGGCGCGGTCCGAAATCGTTTCCCGTGACGACCGGGTTCAGGCGCCGGGCGGCTTCGCCCGAGACCTCCTGCGTGATGCGAACGGACGCCATCGACGCATCGTGCGCGCGCCAGACCGCCTCGCGCGCCGCATCGGACGCGGCGCCCGACAACTGTCTCGCCAGGGCTTCCGTCGCGGTCCGCTCGATCTCCGCCTGGCGCTGCACGGCCTCCTGGCGGATGCGATTGACGGTCTGGGCCATCTGCTGCGGATCCTGGCCGGCCGTTTCAATCGCAATCTGGCTGGCGGTCGCCTGGCGCAAGCGGTCCGCCGCGCGCGCGGCGTCCTGCGGAGTGGCCGCGGCGCTCATCGCCCGCTCGGCGGCGGCGCGTTCGGCGCGCACGCGTGCGAGCGCGTCGGCCTGGCTCGACCTGGCCGCGGCAACGCCCGGAGCCTGCGCCGGGGCGGGCTGCGGCAGCGCCGCGCTGGCGAGCCCGAGTGCGACGAGCATGGCGCAGAACCGCGGCCGCTTCATGGCCGCCCCCCGTTCAGCGAGGCGCCGCCGGCGCAGGCGTTGGGATCGATCCACTGGCTGCAATCGATCATCCGCACCGCGTTGTCCGCCTTGCGGCGCAGGTCGGCCATCTCTTCGCTGGACAGGCCCTTCAGCGCCGAGCGGGCATCGGCCTTGCTGGCGAGCTTCGCCGGATCGACCCCCTTCGGCAGCCAGGCGAACATGCCGGGGTCGTGCTGCGCCTGGAGCGGCGCGATCTCGTTCACGAGCATCTCGGCGCTCAGTTCCTCGAGGTCGTTCCTGCAGGCATCGGGCGAGGGGTGCTCCTTGTCCGGGAAGAACTCGCCGGTGCGCCAGTACGTCTCACACGCCTTCGAGGTCTTCCTGTCCCCGCCGCCGCCGCCACCGCCGCCGCCGGGCGGGTCCGGAGGCGGAGCGTGAATGTGCAGCTTGACGTCGTAGGTGACCTTCGACTCGTGACACACGTAGGTGTACTTGCCCGCCGGCGTCGATTCCTCGCGGCGCAGCTCCGGGTGCGTCATCGAGATCTCGCCGGTCACGTCGATGCACGACAGGTTCAGGCCGAGCGGAACCGGACCGATGAAGTTAGGCTCGGCGGCCTTCAACACCAGCGGCACGTCGATCGTGGACTTGGGAGGGACGAGTACCGTCTCGGGACCCGTGAGGTCGATCGTTCCGGGGTACGCGATGGTGACCGTCTGCGGCACGCGGCACTGGTTCGTGAGCGGAAACGCCAGGTTGTAGGTCTGGCCCCGGAAGATCCCGCCGAGATTCCAGTCGCCCGTGCCGCTCGCGTTCTGATCCGCGCCGGCATTCCGCCCGCGCGCCTTCGCCTTGTCGACGACCCTCAGGATGTCCTTCAGGATTTCGTCCATCTGCTGCGACGTGGCGCCGGCCGCTTTGAGCGCATCCTGAATCGCGGCCGGATCGTATTCCGCGTTATAGGCCCGGGCCGTGTAGTCGGCGCGAACCTGCGCCACCGACGGCGCCGATCCGGGTCGTTGCGCCGAGAGCACCGCACCGGATGGTCCCGAGGTGAGCTCGAGAAGAACGAGGCAGATCGACACCGCCGGGACGCGCCGCATGTGTGCTCCTCCGCGTGCTATCGGGCGTTCATCGGGAAGGTGAACAGTCTAGCCCACCAGCGGCACGCCTCGTGCGGTACACGCGGGCGTCGACCGCGCGCACCAGGGGCGTCAGATCTGCCGTGCGTGCAGGCACTTCAATCCAACCGGCGCTCAAACCGATGCCGAGCGGCACAATCTCGGAGCGCGCGCTCACCGGCCGGCCCCTGAAGACGAGCGGCTCTTCGAGCCCCAGCTCGGCACAACGCCGCGGATCAAGGCCTGCCCCGTCGCGTTGCGCCGACGGCCTCGCTTCGATCCCCGGTCCGGCCCACCGCCGATGGGGGATCGAACAACGGCGCGAAGAACGGAAGGACGAACGCACTCGGGCTCGATCATTTCGAGGGGCGGTCGTCTGTCGGCTGGCACCGCCACGTCGTCCTGGCCGCCATGGCTACGCCTGGGCGCAGGGCGCGCGCCGCCGCGCGGGCGCGCACCCGCCAACCCTGCCGGCAGCTCGCGCGGCCGTCACGGAAATACCCACGCCCTTTTCGCTGCGACGCGACCCCACTGCCTTGAACCATGCACACACTCGCGAAGATCGACCTGCGAATCCAACGGGGTAGTACCAGCGATCACCGGGCGAAGAAATGCTCCGCATCGGCGGGCCTACGCGCCCGCCCCGGGTCGTTCTGGTGCCGCGCGGCCCCGGTCGTCCGGCGGGCGGCGCCCGTGAATCCAGCCCAGGAAGCGATCGCGCCAGTCAGACAGGATCTCGTAGATCGTGGGGATCACCAGCAGCGTCAGGATGGTGGAGGTCAGCACGCCGCCGATCACGGCGCGGCCGAGGGGCGCGCGGAAGTCGGCGCCCTCGCCGATGCCGAGCGCGACCGGTACCATCCCGGCGATCAGCGCGAAGGTGGTCATCAGGATCGGCCGCAGGCGGACGCGGCCGGCCTCCACGATCGCCTCGCGCCTGAGAGTGCCCGCCGCTTCCGACCACTTGGCGAAGTCGATCAGCAGGATCGCGTTCTTGGCGACGATCCCCATCAGGAGGATCACGCCGATGAGGCTCATCAGGTTCAGCGTCGATCCGGTGACGAGCAGCGCCAGCATCACGCCGATGAGCGACAGCGGCAGCGACATCATGATCGCGAGCGGATCGAGGAACGATTCGAACTGGACCACGAGCACGACGTACATCAGCAGGATCGCGATCCCGAGCGACGTGAAGATCCGCGAGTACACCTCCTGCTGATCCTTCGACTCGCCGCCGAGCGTGAGCGCGTAGCCTGGCGGCAGCTCGATTCGGGCGAGGCGCGCCTGGATGTCGCGCATCACCGCCGAAGAAGGGCGGCCCGCGGTGTTCGCCTGCACGCTGACGACGCGATCGCGATCGAGATGATCGATGCGCGCCGGCCCGGGGCTGCTGGTGATGCGCGCCACCTGGCTGAGGGGGACGGCCGATGGGGCCGCACCTGCCTCGCCGCCCGCCGCAGCGGCCGCTGCGCCCCGTGGCAGCGCAATCGGGAGCGACTGCAGATCGCGCTCGCGTTCGCGCTCCTCCGGAGCGAGGCGGACGGTCACGTCGCGCGTCTCGCCGGACGGGTCCACCCAGTCGCCCGCATCCACGCCGGCGAAGGCGACGCGCAGGGCCTGCGCAATCTGCGCGACGGTGAGCCCGAGCGATCCCGCGAGGCCGCGATCGACGCGCACGTCGATCTCGGGCTCCTGCCCGCGTGTGGAGAGGCCGACGTCGACGGCGCCGGCCACCTCGCGGACCTGCGCGGCCATCTGTTCGGCGATCCGGCTCAGCACGTCCAGATCGGGTCCGTGCAGTTGCAGCTGAATCTGCTTCTGATCGCCGAACATGCCGCTCGAGATCGACGCCGTCAGGCCGCCGATACGGCCGAGATCGTCGCGCAGCAGGGCGGCGATCGCGTCCTGATGCCGCGCGCGCTCGGTCTTCGGCACCAGGCGCACGTAGATCGTGCCTTCGTCCACGACGCCGGTGCCGCCGCCGATCGTGGTGTAGGTGTACTCGACCTCTGGCAGGGTGCGCGCGACGCGAGCCGCCTCGGCAGCCTTCAGGCGCGTGAGCTCGAGATTGGATCCGGGCGGCGTCTGGATCGCGACGTTGAACTCCGAGACATCCTGTACCGGGAAGAACGCCCCGCCGACGACGCCGAGCGCGGGCAGCGCGAGCGCGCCGGCAAACGCCAGCAGCGCCAGCCCCACCATCGACCAGCGGTGATCGAGCGCCCATCCGATGAGCGCCTTGTAGGCGTCGGCCTGGCGGTCGAACCAGCGGTTGAAGCGCCGCAGGACGCGCGTGATCCGGCGGGGCGCCCCGGCGCGCGCACGCGGATCGGGCCAGTACGCCGACAGCATCGGATCGAGCGAGAACGACACGAACAGCGACACCAGGACCGAGGCGGCAATCGTCAGCGCGAACGGCGCGAACCACTGCTGCGCCAGGCCGCCCATGAACGCGATCGGCACGAACACCACGACGATTGAGAAGGTCGTCGCGGCCACGGCAAGCCCGATCTCCGACGTGCCCTCGTGCGCCGCCCTGAAGTGGTCCGCGCCCATCTCCACGTGCCGCACGATGTTCTCGCGGACCACGATTGCATCGTCGATGAGGATGCCGATGGCGAGCGAGAGGCCGAGCAGCGACATCGTGTTCAGGGTGAAGCCGAACGCGAAGACCGCGACGAACGACGCGAGCACCGACACCGGCAGCGCCAGGCCGGTGATCACCGTGGACCGCCAGGAGTTGAGGAACAGGAACACGACGAGCACGGTCAGGACGGCCCCTTCGACCAGCGCCTCCTGCACGTTCCGGACGGAGTCGGCGACGCGCGTGCCGGCGTTCCGCACGATCTTCAGCGATACGTCGGGCCCGAGCGTCCGCTCGATGGCGCCGACCTCCGCGACCACGTCGCCGGCCACGGCCGTCGTGCTCGCCTCCCGCGCCTTGATGACGTCGATGCCGACGGCAGGCTGTCCGTCGTAGAGCGCCATCGACCGTTGTTCCTCGCTGCCGACATGGACGTCCGCGACATCGCCGAGGCGGACGAGCTGCCCGCCCTGCCGCGTGACGACGAGCCGCGAGAACTCCACCGCCGTGTCGAGGCGTCCGATCAGGCGGATGGTGCGCTCGTCGAGCGCGCCATCCAGCCGCCCGACCGGCGCGGCCAGGTTCTGCGCCTGCAGCGCGTCGACGACCTCTGAGATGCCGACGCCGGCCGCCTGCAGCGCCGCCGGCCGCAGCGCGACCGTCATCTCGGGATAGACCCCGCCGGCAACACGGACGTCGGCGACGCCTGGCAGGGCGCGCAGCCGCCGGGTGATGCCGGGATCGGCCAGCGTCGTCAGCTGCGGACCGGACAGCGCCGGCGAGGTCAGCGCGAGCGACACGATCGGCAGCTCCGCCGGATCGAACCGCGTGAGCACCGGCTCCTTCATCTCCGACGGGAGATCGTTGCGGATGCGCGACAGCTCGTCGCGAATCTCCTGCTCGGCCTGCTGCAGGTCGGTTCCGAAGACGAACTCGACGACGATCGTCGCGTAGCCGTCGAGCGCCGACGAGGTGACCGTGTCGACTCCGCTGATGCCGGAGATCGCATCCTCGACCGGATCCAGGACGTCCCGCTCGACGTTCTCGGGAGAGGCGCCCGGGTACGGAATCGCGATCGCCACGACCGGCGGCTGCACCTCCGGGAACTCGTCGGTGTTGAGCTTCAGCAGCGCCGCGATCCCGAAGACGACGAGCGCGAGCATCGTCACGATCGTGACGACCGGACGGCCGATCGCGAAGTCGGAGAGGATCACCGGGCGGCGGATCCTGCCGGCGCGGGCGGCACGATTGTGACCGGCGTGTCGGGCATCACGGTGCGGGCCGCGCCGAGCAGGACGAGATCGCCCGGCTGCAGGCCGCCCCCGACCACCACGCGCTCGGTCTCCGGATCCTCGAGCCCGAGCGTCACCCCGACGCGTTCGGTCCGGCCGCCGCCCACGCGCGTGACGAATGGCGACGGCCCGCTGCGATCGACGGCCGCCAGAGGGACGACGAGCCCGGTCTGCGACTCCGTGTTCACGCGCCCCTGGGCGTAGAGACCCGCGATGAGCCGGCCGTCGGCGTTCGGGATCGTCACGATGATCGGAACCTGTCGGGTGGTCGGATCGGCGGCCGGATTGATGCGCTGCACGCGGCCCACAAACGATCGATCCTGGTAGCCGCTGACAGCGAACTCGACGGGATCGCCCACGTGGAGCTGGCCGATCCGCTCGGACGGCACGAAGGCGGACAGCCGCATGCTCGACGGATCGATCACCGTGTAGAGCGCCGCGCCGGGCGACACGACGTCGCCGACGCTCACCGATCGGCGGCTGACGACGCCGGCGATCGGCGAGGTCACCTTCGTGTCGGCAAGGCTCTGGCGCGCCGAGGCGAGCTGCGCGCGGGCGCTCGCGAGCTCCGACTGGGCCGCCGCGACGCCGCTGCGTGCGGTCTCGAGATCCTGCCGGGCGAGCGCACCCGCTTCGACGAGCGCCGCGGTCCGCGCCGCCTGCCTCTGCGCGACCTCGAGCGTGTGTTCCGCTCCGTCCACGGCGACTCGAGCGGAGACCGCCGCCGCCTGGAGATCGCGCGCCTCGATCCGGGCGAGCAGCGCTCCCTTGCGGACGTGCTCGCCTTCGTCGGCTGCCGCCTCCACAATCGATCCGCCGACCTGCGCACGGACCGTGGCCTCGCGCTCCGCGGTGAGCTCGCCGGAGATGAGCGGACCGGTCCGTATCGTTCCCTGCTGTACGGTGGCGACGCTCTCCGCAGCGATCCGGACGGGGGCCGGCGCCTGGCTCTCGCGCTCGACCGCGCCTCCGCCGCAGCCGGCCAGCAGCACGAGCGGGACGAGCATCCAGAGCCGCATCACGGCTGAATGCCTGCGGGCGCGCCCGGGACGGCCGGTGGCCCCGCCGGGGGCTGCGGTGCCGACAGCAGCGGGGCGGGGGGCTCCGGCGTGGCTGCCGGGACCGCGACTGCGCCGGTCGTCGCCGCAAACGGGAGATCCGGGAGCAGCGCGATCCGGACGCGGGCGACCTGCAGATCGCGCGCGGCCTGTGCGCGATTCGTCTGGGCCTGCACCAGCGCCAGGCGGGCATCGCTCAGCTCGAGCTGCGTCGACACTCCTTCGCGGTACCTGATCTCGGCGATCTCGAAAGCGCGCTGCGCCTGTGCGATCGTCCCAGCGCTCGCCTGCCAGACCGCCTCGGCCGCGGCCAGCGTGTCGCGAGCGGACTGGGTATCGAGCGCCGCAAGGTCGCGCGCGAGCCGAAGCTGCGCGCGCGCCGCGCTGACGCCGCCACGCGCGACGACTTCATCGGCGCGGATGCGGCCGCCGTCGAAGAGGGGGATCTGCACCGTGGCACCAATGGTCCAGTTGGTGCGGAACCTGGCGAGGCTGGGAAAGAAGCCCGATGGGTAGGCGACGCGGCCGTAGGACGAGTCGAGGCTGAGGCTCGGCCAGCGCTGCCTCCTCGCCGCGTCCAGAGCGGCGGTGGCAGCCTGAACGGCGGCGTCGGCCTGCCGGACCGGCGCGCGGGGCGGCACCGCCTGCCCCGCAGCTGCCAGCTGCGCGGCAAACGGCGCGGGCGGCGGCAGCGTGTCGCTGTCGAGCGCGGTGGTCAGGACGATCGATTCGGCGGCGGGCAGGTCGAGGAGCTGCCGCAGCCTGAGCTGTGCGAGGTCGCGCTGCGCCCGCTGCCTGATGACCGCCGGTCGCAGGTTGTCGCGCGTCACCCGTGCCCGCAGCAGTTCGAACTCCGGCTGACTGCCGGCCTCGTACCCGAGCGTCACCTGCTGCACCGTCGCTTCCGCCTGGCGATACGTCGCGTCGGCGATCTCGAGCAGCCGCTGCCCGAGCGCGGCGTCGTAATACGCGCCGACCACGTCGAGTTCAAGCTGCGCGCGGGTCGCGGCCAGCCCGATCCGGGCGCTCTCGCCCCCCGCCCTCGCGGACGCGGTCGCGGCGCCGATCCGGCCTCCGCTGTAGAGCGATTGGGAGAACGTGAGACTTGCCCGCCAGGTGTTGCGCCGGCCGAACGGCAGATCGCTGAAGTCCTGTTCCTGCGCCTGCGCACCGGTCGCCCCGCAGTCGACGGCACGCTCGAGCTCGGTGAGGCGCTGGTCGACGGACCCCTGCGGCATCGGTACGAACGGCGGACACGGCGGACCCGCGCTGGCGAACAGATTCTGGAATTCCGACGCGAGCGCGCGATCGTAGGAGACCGAGGCGGCGAACTGCGGAAACAGATCGCTGCGCGCGCGCGCCATCTGTCCACCCGCCTGCTCGACCGCCGCCGTCGCCATTGCCACCTGTTCGCTCGACGCCTCGGCCAGCTCCAGCGCCTCCTCGAGCGACACCGGACGGCCCGCCCCTGCCTGGGCGAATGCGGCTGCTGCCGAGCAGAGCAGCGCAATCTGGCCGAGCAGCAGAGGACGCAGCACATGTCGATCGCATTCATCGATGGGGCCAGCCGTGCTCGGCGCCCGCCGATCGCTGCCCTCAGGCGTCGCGGCCCCAGCCTTCGCTGCCGAAGGGGTTCACCTGGCCCGGCGCGTCCTGGTCGTTCCGGACGGCCTGACATGCCGGGCGGCTTCGCCGCCGTCGGCGCCTTCCCTGAAGTGCCGCCGCCCTCATTGACGTGCGGGCACGTTCCCTGCAGACGGTTCCAATGAGGATCGCGAGGATCGTGGCGTGAAACCAGCCGTGCTGCTGCCGCTGCTCCTGCTCGCCCTGCCGGCGTCCACCCAGAACCGACGTGTCGAGCGTGCCGGCCAGGAGCTGCCGATTCCGATTACGCTCCCGCTCATCGCCTCGAATCTCGATACGCTCGGTGGCCGCTACGTGCGCGTGCTCGACCTCAGGGTCGAGCGGTTCGTCTCGCCTCAAGCGTTCGTCGTCGGCACCGCGGACCACGACGGCACGCGGGCGCTCGTGCTGCTGCGGCATCCCGCCGGCAGCGCCCTCGTCGAGGGAGTGGCGGTGCAGGTCCTGGGACGGGCGTACACGCTCGCGGGCGCGAGCGCGTACGAGGGCTGGCCGCCGCAGCTCACGCGCCGGGCCGTTGCCGCGTTCTCGGGCGTGCCGGTGATCGTGGCCGACGCGGTGCGCGCGCCGGGCGGCGTCTCGCTGTACTGATCGATCCCCCGGTTCCCTGGCGCTCAGCGCAGGTCGACGCCGATGACGATGCCGGCCATCGCGCTGAAGTGGTGCACCGGACCGAAATCGAGCCGGGTGCGCGGCGCGCCGAACGGCGCACGGCCGAGCCGCGTCAGCGCGAGCTGCACCGGCGATCGCGAGATCTGGTCCGCGACTTCGATGCGGACGCCGATGGCGCCCGATCCCACGGGCAGCGCGATGTCGGTTCCGAGGCCGAACCCGGCGATCGGCTTGGCCTCGAGCCGTACCTGATCCAGCGACAGCAGGAACTGATCGGAGTCGTCTATCACGACGAGCGTGCGGCCGGCTGCCCCCGGCGTCTGCGCGGGGGCGAGCACATCCGGGCCGATCGGCCGCTCGGCATCGTACGCCACGGCGCCGACGTCGAAGAAGGCGTAGGGCGCCACGCGATCGCGTGCGCGCCGAGGCTCGCGAAAGGCATACGCGCCGCCGGCGTCGAAGAGCCAGACGTTGACGCCGGTGCCGGAACACCCGCGGCCTTCCGCGCGGACGCACGATGCTGCAAAGGCGCCGTGGGCGCGAAAACCCCATCGACCCCGCCAATACGTCACTCCGCCGCTGAACTGGGTGGCCGGCTCGAGACCCAGGTCGCGCACGACCACCTGCTCGACGATGCCGGCCGGGCCGACCGATCCGAGCAGGACCGTGTCGCTCCAATCGGTAGCTGCCAGGCGTCCCGCTTGCGCGCTCAGCGTGAGCCGCCTCGGCGGCGCGCTTTCGGCGAGCGCCTGAATGGCATCGTCTATCGTCGGCAGCTGCGCGGCGGCGGGAACGGCGGCCAGCGACATCAGCGCAAACGATGCGGCGCACGCCAGATGGGAAGAAGACATCGGCCGGTCTGCGGCCGTGCCATGCAAGCACGCGGCCGATCGTCGCGGACGGCGATCGGTGCGCTACGAGATGCGGTCCGCCTTGTCCCGATACATCCGCGCATCGGCTTCGCGCACGAGCGGCATCAGATCGGTGGTGCCGTGCGGCACCTCGATCCAGCCGACGCTCAAGCCGACGCCCGGCGGCAGGCCGGCCGCCGTCGGCGCAGCGTCGAACGAGGCTTTCAGGACGGCCGCCTTGCGGCGCGCTTCGTCGCCGGGGCAGGCGATCAGGGCGAGAAACTCGTCGCCTCCCCAACGGAACAGGTAGTCGGCCTCGCGGATGTGCCGCTGGAGGAAGCACGCGACGTCGCGGAGGAGCTGGTCTCCGGCGTCGTGCCCGAGCGTATCGTTGACCAGCTTGAAGCGATCGATGTCGATGAACAGCAGCGAGAGCGGCAGGTCGAAGCGGGCCCGGCGCTGGAGCTCGCGGGCGATCACCTGATCGAGGAAGCGGCGGTTGTGGCAGCCCGTCAGCGGATCGGTGATCGCCGCCTCGAGCAGCTCCGCCCGCGCCGCCTCGAGGCGCCGATTGGCCGCGCGCAGCTCGTAGGTCATGTCCTCGAAGATCAGCAGATGGACGCCGAGCGCGCCGGCAGCGTAGAGCACCGTGTTGACGACGAGCATCGCGTAGGGGCGTCCGGCGCTCCAGGGCGCGGGCAGGCCCGTGAGCGCCGCCGTGACGCTCGAGATGGCGAGCCCGAAACAGACGCAGGCAATCAGGCCGGCGCCGATCATGCGCCGCTCGAGGAGCACGGCGGCGTACATCGCGCCGGCGCCGGCGAGGAGGATCGCGGCGAGCAGCGAGCCGGGCAGGGTGGCCGCGGGATCGCCGAGGACGATTGGGGCGAGCAGGAACCAGGCGGCGGCTCCCGCCAGCCAGCGCAGCTGCGCGCGCCGGACGAACCGCGTCTGCCGGTAGACGTCGGCGCTCCAGAGGAAGAGCGCGGCCGTGCCCACGCCGAGCAGCTGCGCCACGCCGACCGCCGCGTGGGCCATCCACGGCGACGGGTATCGGCGGGCGACCGCCAGCATCGCCGGCGCCATCAGGAGCCAGCCGCCCGCCCAGATCAGGATGAAGGGGTGCCGCCGATGCGCGTACTGCAGCAGCAGGAGGCCGCAGGCGATCGCCGCCGCGAAGGCGGCGGCCGTGCGAGGATCGATCGAGAGCGCCGATGGGTCGAGGGGCCCGGCCTGCGCGAACACGGCGCGCCTACACGTCGAGCTCCTGGGCCTCGTCGGCCCGCTCCATGATGAACCGGAAACGCGCAGACGCATCCTTGCCCATCAGCTCGTTGATGATCCGATCGGTGGCGATCTGATCGGCGATCTCGACGCGCAGCAGGCGGCGCGTGCGCGGGTTCAGCGTGGTTTCCCAGAGCACCTTCGGCATCATCTCGCCAAGGCCCTTGAACCGCGTGATCTCCGGCGTGCCGCGGAGGTTCGCGTGCTGCTTCAGCGTCGCATCCCGCTGCGCGTCGTCGAGCGCCCAGAAGGTGTCCTTGCCGATGTCGATCCGGTAGAGCGGCGGCTGCGCGAGATAGACCCGGCCGCCGGCCACCAGCTGTGGCAGGTGGCGATAGAGGAACGTCAGCAGCAGCGTGGCGATGTGATTGCCGTCCGAGTCGGCGTCGGCGAGGATGATCACCTTCCCGTAGCGGAGCCGGCCGATCTCGAAGTTCTTGCCGAGGCCGCAGCCGAGCGCGGTGACCAGGTCGGACAGCTCCTTGTTCTCGAGCACTTTGGCGAGCGAGGCGCTCTCGGCGTTCAGCACCTTGCCGCGCAGCGGCAGGATCGCCTGGCGCACGCGATCGCGCCCCTGCTTGGCCGAACCGCCGGCCGAATCGCCCTCGACGATGAACAGCTCGCTGGCCTCGCTCGACGGGTTCGTGCAGTCGCTCAGCTTGCCCGGCAGGTTGAGGCGGCCCGACGTCGCGCTCTTGCGCGACACCTCGGCCTGCGCCGCGCGGCTCGCCTCGCGCGCGCGCGAGGCGAGGATGATCCGCGCGACAATCGCCTCGGCGACGCTGATGTTGTGGTGCAGCCAGTGCTCGAGCGCCGGCCGCACGAGGCCGTCGATCGCCGACACCAGCTCGGGATTGTTGAGGCGGTCCTTGGTCTGTCCCTGGAACTGCGGCTCGGCGAGGAACACGCTGAGCACGCCGGTCATGCCCTCGCGGATGTCGTCGGCGGCGATCGTCACCCCCTTCGGAGACAAGTTGTGCGTCTCGATGAAGTTGCGGATCGCCTTGCCGACGCCGGCGCGCAGCCCGCTCTCGTGGGTGCCGCCCGATCCGGTCGGGATGCCGTTCACGTAGGAGCGCAGCTCCTCGTCGGTCGCCTCGGTCCACTGGAGCGCGAGGTCGACGCGCAGCGCCTCGTCCTTCGCCAGCGTGAACGGCGTCTCGTGGACCGGCCGGGCGGCGCGGGCGCCGACAATCGCCCGCAGATAATCGAGGATCCCGTCGTGGTGCTCGAAGACGACCGCTGCGCGCGCGGCTTCGTCCTCGAAGGCGATCTTCAATCCCTTGTGCAGGTAGCTCGCGATCTCGAGCCGCTGCCGGATGACCGCCGGATCGAATTCGATCTTGGGGAAGATGGCCGCATCGGGCTGGAAGAAGACGCGCGTTCCGGTGCCGCGTGCCGGGCCGAGCTTCCGCAGCGCGCCCGCCGCCCGGCCCTGCTTGAAGCGCATCTCCCAGCTCGCGCCGTCGCGTTTGACGGTGACCACGAGCTCCTTCGAGAGCGCGTTGACCACGCTGGCGCCCACGCCGTGCAGGCCGCCGGCGGTCTTGTAGCTGCCGCGCTCGAACTTGCCGCCGGCGTGCAGCACGGTGAAGATCACTTCGACCGCGCTCCGGGCGCCCTTGCCCGATCCGTGCCGATCGATTGGAATGCCGCGGCCGTCGTCCTCGATCGTGATCGACGAGCCGTTCGCGTGCAGCGTCACCCGGATGTTCGAGGCGTAGCCGTTCATCGCCTCGTCGACCGAGTTGTCCAGGATTTCCCACACCAGGTGGTGCAGGCCGGTCGCGCCGACCCCGCCGATGTACATGCCGGGCCGCTTGCGGACCGGCTCGAGGCCTTCAAGGACGGTGATGTCCTTTGCGGTATAGCTGGCGGACGCCATGTCTCTCAATTCGGGGGCGGCGAGGGCACGCGCGCGGACACTACGACTCGGCGGTCCGCGTCTTGGCGGTGCGGCGGTGGGTCGCCGCGCGCGCCGGGCGCTTCGGCTTGGCCGCCGGCGCGGCCGGCGCCGCCGCCCGGGTCCTCGGGCGCTTCGGTTTGGCGCGGCCCAGCAGCTCCGCCGTCGGATCGATCGTCGGCATCGGTTCGAGATCGACGATGTCGGCGTCGATGGCCGCCGGCATCTCCACGGGCGCGGCGGCCGCCGTCTCGTCGGACTCGCTCGCATACGGAGACACCGCCGGCTCGATCGCCGGCCGTGCGGGCGCGGTCGTGTGCTGGAGGGCGCCGCCCTGGAAGACGCGCAGTCCGCCGCGGCGGTCGCGCTCGAGGCGGATGAGCCCTTCGCGCTGGCAGGCGCGGAGCAGATCCATGATGCCGGCAAACCCGTAGCGGCGTTCGTCGAAGCTGCTGTCGGACGCGCGCAGGATCTGTTTCACGTTGCGCAGGGACATCGGCCAGCGCGCCTGCGTCGCGGCCGCGAGGATCCCGCCGACGCGGCGCACGCCGTCGGCCTGATCGCCGATGATCTCGACGACGCGCGGCGGCTCGATCGGCGCCGCCTGCGCGGCCGGCGCGGCCGGGAGGGCCGGCGTGGCGGGCGCGGCGGCCTCCGCCTCCGGCGCGCCGCTTCGCCCGCCGCCGTCGCTCTCCTCGGCGGCCGACGGATTGAGCTCCACCATCACGCTCCGCCCCGAGGTCTTCATCTGCACGAGGCCCGCCTGCGCCAGCTTCTCGACGAAGTCGAGGAACGACGAGGCGCCGTAGTTGCGCTCGGAGAAGGTCGAATCCAGCTGCAGCAGCGTGCTCTTGAGCAGGCCGGTCTGCGGCGTGACCTCGCGGTCGGCCAGGATCTTCAGCGCGCGGCGCACGAAGGGGAACGCCTGTGCGATCGGCGCGCTGGCCGCCGCCGCCGCGGGCACCGGCCGGCCGCCGCGCAGGGCCGCCTTGCGCACGCCGTGCAGGTTCTCGTAGGCGATGAACTCATGGCAGTTGCGCTGCAGGATCACGCTGGTGAACTGCCGGCCGCCCACGACGAAGACCTTCTTGTCGTATTGTTTGAGCTTCTCGACCAGGGAGAGAAAGTCGCTGTCGCCGCCGACGATGACGTAGGCGTTGATGTGGGGATGGGTGAAGGCCATCTCCAGCGCGTCGAGCGCCAGGTTGATATCGGCGCCGTTCTTGTCGCCGCCCGGCGTGAGATTGCGCTGCACCAGGCGGATGGCGTGCTGGGTCAGCGAGCGGCTGTACTCGCCGGCGCGCGTCCAGTCGGCGTAGGCGATCTTGGTGACGACCTCGCCCCGCTCCTTGATGGCGTCGAGGATCAGGCCGACGTCGAACTGCTGGCCAAGGGTGTTCTTGACGCCGATCTCGATGTTGTCGAAGTCGATGAAAATGGCGATGTTCAGGCGATCGTGTTGTGCCACGCGGTGGTTCCTGTGCGTTCGTTGGTGTCCGCAGTCCCATGCAGACGTAGCGTCCACGTCACGTGGACCACGTCGCGCCGGCCGGCAGCGGCTGGGACGCACGTTCCAGCCAGGGTTCGCAGCGGTCGGCGGCGGCCTCGGGGCGAGGCGATGCCCTATTGTACGCCAAGAGGCGCCGGGAGCCCGGGAATTTCCGCGATCACCCGGACAAACCCGCCGCGCTGCAGCAACTCGCGCCCCTTGCCGCCGCGCCCGGCCACCTCGTATTTCGCCGTGCTGATCGTCAGCTCGGCGCCGCGCGAGGTCTCGACGGTCAGCAGGTCGCGATCGCCGCCCGAGGCGATGAACCCGAGCACCCGGTCGTCTTTCGCGAGCTTGATCAGGATCACGCCGCGGCCGGGGCCCGACAGGAAGTTCACCTCGCCGGCTCCGCAGAGCAGCCCGCGGGCTGCGGCGGTCGCCGCGATGAGCGTCTCGCGCCCGGTGACGCGCGCCACGCCGACAACCTCCGCGCCCCCGGCCGGGCGCGCGTAGCGCCGCCCGGCGCGCGTGCTCGGCTCGACCAGTCCGCCCAGTCCGAACCGCAGCGCGTAGCCGTCGCTGGTCACGGCCGCCGCGTGCACCGGCGGCGCCGCCCCTTCCTTCTTCGGGGCGATCTCGCCGATCGCCCGCGGGTCGAGGCTGAGCGCCGCTACGACCCGCTCGCCGTCCTTCAGCTTGAACAGCCGCTGGATCGGCTCGCCGTAGCCGGTCGACGCGGGGACGTCGATCAGGCGCGCGGTATAGGCGACGCCGAAATTGGTGAAGAACACACAGGTCGCGCGCGTGCTCCCGGCGAGCACGGCGAGCACGGCATCGCCTTCCCGAAGCCGCGTCGCGGCGACGTCCTTCACTTCCTTCTGCCGCTTCACCCAGCCGTCGCGCGACACGATGACGACGTTGTCCTCCTCGACGATGAAGTCGTCGGCCGAGTACTCCGGCTCGCCGCGATCGCTCTCGATCGCGGTCCGCCGCCTGTCGCCGTAGGCGGCCTGGATCTGCTCGATCTCGCGCCGCACCAGGGCCCAGCGTCCCGCCTCGTTGCCAAGCAGCGTGCCGAGGTGGCGGGCGCGCTTGCGCTTCTCCTCGAGCTCGCTGCGGATGATCAGGATCTCGAGCCGTGCGAGCCGGTAGATCTTCAGCTCGAGGATCGCATCGGCCTGTTCGGCGTCCAGGCCGAACCGCGCGATGATCTTCGCGGCCGCGTCGGCCTTGCCGTCCGACTTGCGGATGAGGCGGATGATCTCGTCGAGCGCGTCGAACACCTTCTCGAAGCCGTCGAGAAGATGGATGCGCTTGCGGAGCGCCGCCAGCTCGTGCTCGAGCCGCCGCGTCACCACGTCGAGCCGGAAGTGCAGGAAGTGCCAGAGGATCTGCTTCAGGTCGAGCCGCTCGGGGCGGCCGACCTCCGGCTGCTCGGTCGGAATCAGGCAGGTCAGGTTGACCGCGACGTTGATCTGCAGCGGCGTGTGCCTGAAGAGGTACGCCATCACCATCTTTTCGTCGGCGTCCTTCTTCAGCTCGAGCGCGATGCGCACGTCCTCGGTCGACAGATCCTTCACGTCGAGCAGTTGCGGCAGCTTGCGGCTCAGCACGATCTCGGCAATCCGCTCGACCAGCTGCGCCTTGTTCACCGTGTAGGGCACGCTCTCGATGTAGATCGTCCTGGTCGACCGGGCTTCCGGTCCGATGCTCCAGGTGCCGCGCAGCCGCACGCCGCCCGCGCCGGTCTTGTAGATGTCCTTCAGCTCCTCGGGCGAGTTGAGGATCTGGCCGCCGGTGGGGAAGTCGGGACCCTTGACCCAGCGGCACAGCTGCGCGCTGCTCAGATCCTCGTTGTCGAGCAGCTTCACGAGCGCCGTGCAGACCTCGCCGAGATTGTGCGGCGGGATGTTGGTGGCCATGCCGACCGCGATGCCGGTGGCGCCGTTGACCAGCAGGTTCGGAATGCGCGCCGGCAGCACGATCGGTTCGGTCCGCGTGCCGTCGTAATTGGGTCGGAACGGCACCGTCGCCTGCTCGATCTCGGCGAGCATCTCGCCGCTGACGCGGGCGAGGCGGCACTCGGTGTAGCGCATGGCGGCGGCGTTGTCGCCGTCGAGCGATCCGAAGTTGCCCGAGCCGTCGACCAGCGGATAGCGCAGCGAGAAGGGCTGCGCCATGCGGACCAGCGTTTCGTAGAGGGCGGCGTCGCCGTGCGGATGGAAGCTGCCCATCACGTCGCCGACGACCTTCGCGCACTTGCGGTGCCTGGCGTCGAACGTCAGGTTCTGCTGCCACATCGTGTAGAGGATGCGGCGCTGGACCGGCTTGAGGCCGTCGCGCACGTCGGGCAGGGCGCGCGAGGTGATGACCGACAGCGCGTAGTTGAGATATCGCGCCTGCGCCGCTTCGTGCAGCGCGACGTTCGACGTGGTGCCGGCGCCGCCGCCGGAGGTCCGGCTCGACGCGTCGCGGCCGGACGTCTCGGGGCCGGCGGCCACCACGTCGTCGAAGAGCGAGGGATCCCGAGGTTTCTGCCGTTTTGCCAAGGCGCCATTATCTTAGCGCGCCGGCTCCGGCAATGTATGAGTCGCCGACGGACCGTCTGCTCCCGCGCCTTGCCGATTGCATCGGCGAGGCGCGCGCGAATGCCCGTGCGCGCCAGTGCCCCGCGATCGGGGAGAGCCTCGCGTGGAGCCGCCTGGAAGACAGCGGCGGGCTGTGCCTTCTTCGTGCTGACGGTGCGAGGGGCCAGGCAGCAAGGGCCGGAGCCGGCCCTTGCTGCGGTTGCCTCTGCGCCCTCCGGCCCCTACTTGATGAACAGCATCTCGCGATAGGTCGGGAGCGGCCACGTCTCGTGCGGCATCAGCAGCTCGAGCGCGTCGCCGACGCCCCGGAGCGCGTCCATCGCCGGAATGACGGCGTCGCGATAGTGCTTCGCGTGCTGCTCGGCCGACCGGCCGCCGTCCCGGGCCAGCGCCTTCGCCAGCCGGTCCGATCCGCGCTTCAGCGCGTCCACCAGCCTGGTCACCTGCGTGAGCGTCCGCTTGCCCTCGACCGACGTGGCGCCGGCGGACTTCACCGCGGCGACGCTCTGCGCGACCTGCTTCTGGTACTCGAAGGCCGCCGGGAGGATGTAGCGGTTCGCCATGAGCACCATCAGCTGCCCCTCGACGTTGATCGTCTTGTTGTAGGTCTCGAGCATCACCTCGTAGCGGGCGTGGAGCTCGCGCGCGTTGAGGATGTGATAGCGCTCGAAGAGCGCGACGACCTGCGGGTCGATCAGCTGCGGCAGCGCGTCGACCGTGTTCTTCAGGTTCAGCAGGCCGCGCCTGGCCGCCTCCTTCTGCCACTGCTCCGAGTAGCCGTTGCCGTTGAAGATGATGCGCTTGTTCTCGCGGATCACCTTCGGCAGCAGTTCGGCGACCGCCGCGTTCAGGGTGCGGCCCGACGCCACGCGCTTCTCGAGCTCGGTCGCCAGATAGTCGAGCGATTCGGTGACGGCCACGTTGAGCGCGATGTTCGGATAGCCGATGCTCTGGTTCGAGCCGACGGCGCGGAACTCGAACTTGTTGCCGGTGAAGGCGAACGGACTGGTCCGGTTGCGATCGCCGGCATCGCGCGGGAGCTTGGGCAGCGCCAGCACGCCGGTGTCCAGCTCGCCGCCGTGCTTGGTCGACTTCGCGCCCCCCTTCTCGATCTGGTCGAAGATGTCGGTGAGCATGTCGCCGAGAAACACCGACAGAATTGCCGGCGGCGCCTCGTTGGCGCCGAGCCGGTGGTCGTTGCCGGCGCTGGCGATGCTCGCGCGCAGCAGCCCCTGCCAGCGGTTCACCGCGCGCAGGACCGCCACGCAGAACACCAGGAACTGCATGTTGTCGTGCGGGCTCGCGCCCGGACCCAGCAGGTTGTTCCCCTCATCGTCGCTCATCGACCAGTTGAGGTGCTTGCCGGACCCGTTGACGCCGGCAAACGGCTTCTCGTGCAGCAGGCACGCCATGCCGTACCGGGGCGCCGTGCGCTTGAGCGTCTCCATCATGATCATCTGGTGATCGGTGGCGACGTTCGCATTCTCGAAGACCGGCGCAATCTCGTACTGGCTCGGCGCCACCTCGTTGTGACGGGTCTTCACCGGCACGCCGACCTTGCACAGCTCGCACTCGACGTCCGACATGAACGCCATCACGCGGTCGGCGATGGCGCCGAAGTACTGATCCTCGAGCTCCTGCCCCTTGGGCGGCCGCGCGCCGAACAGCGTCCGCCCGGCGTTGATCAGATCCGGGCG
This sequence comes from Acidobacteriota bacterium, assembly GCA_020850715.1. GTDB lineage: Bacteria > Acidobacteriota > Vicinamibacteria > Vicinamibacterales > CAVVIG01 > JADZED01. The sequence goes on along the minus strand of JADZED010000025.1, from coordinate 74,521 downwards.
CGCCAGGTAGAAGTAGCGATCGATCAGGAAGTACTCCTGCTCGGGTCCGCACGTGGTGACGACCCGTCCGGCCGGGGAGCCGAACAGCCGCAGAATCCGGAGCGCCTGCTTCGAGAGCGCGTCGGTCGAGCGCAGCAGCGGCGTCTTCTTGTCGAGCGCCTCGCCGGTCCAGCTCACGAACGCGGTCGGAATCACCAGCGTCGTCGAGTTGCCGCTCTTGAGCAGCCAGGGCGGGCTGGTCGGATCCCACGCCGTGTAGCCGCGCGCCTCGAAGGTGGAGCGCATGCCGCCCGACGGGAAGCTCGAGGCGTCGGGCTCGCCGCGCACCAGCTCCTTGCCAGAGAACTCCAGCACGACCCGGCCGTCGCCGTCGGGCGTGAGAAAGGAATCGTGCTTCTCGGCCGTGATGCCGGTCAGCGGCTGGAACCAGTGCGTGTAGTGCGTCGCGCCGTGCTCGACCGCCCATTCCTTCATCGCCGACGCGATCGCGTCGGCCGCCGACAGATCGAGCGGCTCCCCGTGCGTGATCGTCCGCCGCAGCGCACGATAGATCGACTCGGGCAGGCGCGCCTGCTGCACCGCGTCGTGAAACACGAGACTGCCGAACGCATCGTCCGCGCGCGCGCGCGGCGCCTTTGCTTCCGCGACCGACCAGTCCCGGATCGCGCCAATGGCATCCAAGAGCACGGCTGAACCCATACGCCCCCTTTCGCTCCCTTCCCTCTCCGCGGCCCGCACGTCTCGCGCGGTGCGTCGTCGAACAATTATCGCTGATTTCGTGCGCGATCAGCAGGAGATGGGCGTCAATTATTCAATATTGGTCATTCTACCTGGTTCGCGATGTGTCAATCGTGCAGAACCGGCACGAAGTGCCGGTCGTTGAGTCGGCGGGAGGGCCCGGCGGCGAGGCCGGGCGCGCGTGCGCGCTCAGGGCGCCAGCGACATCTGCGCGCACGACGCCTTGGGCGGCGGATAGGAGGCCGACAGCGCGGCGTCGACCACCTCGGAGGCGAGAAACGCATGGCCCGCGTCGTTTGGGTGGAAGCCGTCGCCGGAGTAGTTGGAGGGCAGATAGCTCCGCGGATCGCACATGAGGTCGACGATGGCGACGTCGCTCGAAACCAAGCGGTTGATCGCCGTGCCGTTCAAGCCGACCGAGGCCCGCTGCGCGGCCCGCCGCTGCGCGGGCGCCGCGTCGGCCAGGTAGGGCAGGCCGGCGAGATTCGGCAGGTTGAGAATCACGATCCGCGCCGACGCCCTGTCCCGCAGCCCCGACAGCAGCGTGTCGAAGTCGGAGGCAAAGGCGCGGGCCTGGGCGTCGATGTAGGCGTCGGGATCGGCGGCGCCGGCGCCGCCGCCCAGCGCCGCCGTGATGGTGTTCACGTCGTTGCCACCGGCGAAGATCGTGACGAGCGTCGAGGTGCCGGGAACGAACGGCAGCTCATCCTCGATGAAGTTGCCGGCGATCGTGCGGTTGTGCTGGCGCCCCAGTTGTTCGAAATCGCGGCCGATGACCGCCGTGGGAATACCCAGGTTCAGGAGCGAGACGGCATGGCCCTTCGCGCGGAGCGCGCGCGCGGCCACCTGAACATAACCGAGGCCCGAGGGACACTCGGTGAACGGAATGCACGCGGCGCTGCTCCCGTGGCCGATGGCATCGCTGGCTCCGATGGCGGTATACACGATGGGGGAGCCCGGCGGCGGCGGCCCGCTCGGGGCCGAGGGGCTCTCTTTCTTCAGGATGTCGCACCCTGTCAGGCCGAGCGCGAGGCCAGCAGCCAGCGCGATCCGCGAAATTGGAGATTGCCGGTCGGCGAAAGAAAATCGTGCGTGCTGCAACCATGAGCGCGGTCGACGCGTCATCTGGTCTACTAGAATGGCACAAACGATCTGGCGGGCCGCTTCCGCGCCCGCTCGCACAAGCTGATGGGCCGAGGCGCGCATCAGGCTGGAGCCCCAGGATGACACTGCTCGATCGCTTCCGTACGCAGTCCCGCGACACCCATCCCGATCCTGCGGTCCGCCAGGAGTTCGTGCTCGAGCTGCCGATGGATCAGGGATCGCTGCTGGCCGCCTTCGCCCGCGACGACGAGGACCCGCGCGTCCGGAAGGCCGCGGTCGGCAAGCTGATGGATCCGCAGACGCTCGCATCCGTCGCGCGCACCGACCGGGACGAGGGAGTGCGCGCGCATGCGCTCGGCATGCTGCGCGACATCGCGCTCGAGGAGTTCGAGGGCATCGGCGAGGCAGAGAGCCTCGCGGCGGCGGCGGTCGTCGAGGATGCGCGAACGCTGTCGGCGATCGCCAAGGGGGCGCCGCGGGAAGCGGTGGCGCGGGCGGCGCTGGCGCGGCTGGCCGATGCGCGCGCGTTCGGGTCGATTGCGCGGCACGGGACGCACGAAGCCGTCCGGCGCGAGGCGCTCGAGGCGATCGGCGATCGCGCGGAAGTGCTCAACGTCGCGCTGAACGGCGAATTCAAGGACACCTCGGCCGCCGCGGTCGATCGCTTCGACGAGCGCGCCGATCTCGAGCACATCGAGGCGCGCGCGCGCAACAAGCACGCCGCCCGCCGCGCGCGCATGCGGCTGCGCGAGTTGGACGAGCGTGCGGCACGCGAGGCGGCGGAGGCCGCAGCCGCAGCCGCTGGCGACGGCGTCGGGCTGCCGCCCGAGGCCGGGGTCCCGCCGATCGCCTCCGGAGAGCCGGCGACCGGCAGCATCAGCGCTCCGCGTCAGGCAGCCGACGCAGTCGCGCCAGCCGCCGACGGCGGGAGCGTGCCGCTCCAGCCGGAGGCCGGGGCCGTGCCCGTGTCTGCCGATCAGCCGTCCGAGGCGCCCCTCGCCGCGCCGCGCCAGGCCGATCTGGACGAGTCGGCCCGGCGGGCCGCACGGCTCGCCGAGGTCGCCGACGCGGCCGAGCGTGCCGTCACCGTCGAGCCGATCGCCGCCGCCCGGCGGCAATTCGCACCGCTGCGCCGCGAGTGGCATCAGGCGGGCCATCCGCGCGAGCTCGATCCGGCCGCGGCCGCCCGCTACGTCGCCGCCGAAGAGGCCTTCGATCGACGGGAAGCCGCCGCCCGCGAACTCGATCAGGGCGCCCGGCGGGAGGCGCTCGGACGCATCCAGCAGCTGGTCGGCCGCGCCGAGGCTGCGGCCGCGAATGCCGATCTCCCGCTCAAGGCGGTCGAACGCGCCGTGCGCGACATCCGGACTGCACTCGGGTCGATGCCGCCGCTTCCCTCGAAGGCCGATTACGAAGACGCGCTCCACCGCCTGAAGCAGGCGCAGGCCGCGCTGGCGGCGAAGCTGAAGGATCTGCGCGAGATCGCCGACTGGCAGCGGTGGGCGAACATCGGCATCCAGGAGCAGCTCTGCGAGAAGATGGAAGCGCTCGCCGAGGTGGCCGATCCGGCGGAGATCAGCCGCGCCGTTCGCGACCTCCAGCAGCACTGGCGTCAGGCCGCCGACGTGCCGCGCGCGCAGGGCGAGATCCTCTGGCAGCGCTTCAAGACCGCGCACGACACGGCGTGGCGGCGCTGCGAGGAGTACTTCGCGGCGCAGGAGCAGGCGCGCGCCGACAACCTCGCCAGGAAGGTCGTCTTGTGCGAGCGCGCCGAGGCGCTCGCCGATTCGACCAGCTGGATCGCGACCGCCGAGGAGATCAAGCGCCTCCAGGCCGAATGGAAGACGATCGGCCCGGTCTCGCGCGGGCAGGAAAAAGCGATCTGGGAGCGGTTCCGGTCCGCCTGCGACCGGTTCTTCACGCGCCGTCAGGCCGACCTTGTGCAGCGCAAGGCGGTGTGGGCCGCGAACCTGGTGAAGAAGGACGCGCTGTGCGTCCGGGCCGAGGCGCTGGCCGAGTCGACCGACTGGGACGGGGCGGCCGCAGAGATCAAGCGGCTCCAGGCCGAATGGAAGACGATCGGTCCGGTCAAGCCGACCAGGTCCGAGGCGCTCTGGCACCGCTTCCGCGGCGCCTGCGACAGGTTCTTCGCCCGTTACGCGCAGCGCCACGACGCGGCGCGCGCCGAGCGCGTGACGGCGCGCGAAGCGCTGTGCGCCGAACTGGAGCAGCTTGCTCCAGCCGACGACGCCGGCACGGCGGAGACCTCCGATCGGCCGCCGGCCGACATCGCAGCGCGCGTGCGCGCGATCCGCGGCCGCTGGCAGCAGGAGCTGGCGGCGCGCGGCGTCGATCGCGAACAGGCGGCCGCCCTCGACCGTCGGTTCGGGGTGGCGTTCGCCCGTGTCGTCGCCTCATGGCCCGCGGTGTTCGGAGGAACCGATCTCGATCCGGACGCGAACCGCAAGAAGATGGAACTGCTCGTCCGGCGGATCGAGGAGCTGGCCGGCTCGCTCGCGGGCGCCGCCGACGACATGCTGTCGCCCACGACGAGGCTGGCGGCGCTGCTGAAGGAGGCCCTCGCGTCGAATACGATCGGCGGCCGCGTCGACGAGAACGGCCGCTGGCGCGCCGCCGTCGACGATGTCCGGCAGGCCCAGGCCGTGTGGACGCGGATCGGGCCGGTCCCCGACGAGGTGCGCAGGCCGCTGGCGTCGCGCTTCGAGCGGGCGTGCCGGCAGATCACCGATCGGGCGACCGGTCATGCCGCCGGCGCGCGCCGGCCGTAGCTACTGCATCGGCGGAACGTAGCCCGAGCCCTCGATCTTGACGAGCTCGACGTCGAACACCAGCATGCCGTATGGCGGCTGCTTGCCGCCGTACGCAATCTTCTCGGGAATCCAGAAGCGCGCCTTCTGCCCCTCGACCATCAGCTGCACCCCCTCGGTCCATCCCTTGATGACCTGATTGAGCGCGAAGGTTGCCGTGCCGCCGGCGAGCAGCGAGCTGTCGAACATCTTGCCGTCGGTCGTCCAGCCCGTGTAGGCCACCGTCACCTGGCTGCTCTCGCGCGGGTGCACCGCGCCGGTACCCGGCTCGAGCACCTTGTAGGCGAGGCCGCTGCCGGTCTTCTTCGCGTCCGGCGGTGGCGCGGCGACATCGGCGGGAGGCCGGTTGGGCATGCCGAGCAGCGTCACGTCGAAGACGAGCATGCCGGCCGGCCGGCCCGCCTGTCCGCGATACGCGATCGCCTCGGGGATCCACAGCCGACGCTTTTCTCCCGGTACCATCAGCTGGATGCCTTCGCTGAATCCGGGAATGACCCGATCGACGCCGAAGGTGGACGGCTTGCGGCGGCTGGTCGTGCTGTCGAACATCTTCCCGTCGGTCGTCCAGCCGGTGTACTCGACGGTGACCAGGTCGCCCTTCACGGGATGATCGGTGCCTCTGCCGGGCGTGAGCACTTTCGACGCGAGCCCGGAGACCGACTTCACGGCATCGGACGGCGGCGCGGCCACATCGGCGGGCGGCGGCACCGCCTTTGGCGCCGGCGCCTGCACGGCGGCGGCGGTCGCAGCGAACGCGAGAGCGGCGAGAACGGACATCATCATGCGCATCCGGACATTCTATGCCGGGTCCCGCCGTGTGCGCCTCTCGCGCGCCGCGCGCGTCCGGGCGCTAGCGCCGCTGAAGCTGCTCGAGCGTGCGCTTGAGCGACTCCAGCCTGGCCCCCGCCTCGCCGAGACGCCCTTCGGCGGTGAGCTGCTGGTAATCGGCAAGGTCGCGCGCCGCCTGCTCGATGAGCGCCTCGCGATCGGCGGCGGCCGGGGCGGGAGCTGGCGCGCCGCCCGATGAAACGGGTGCGGCTGCAGCCGCCGGGGACGGCGCCGCCGGCACCGCCGCGCTCTCCAGCGTCGAGGGCTGGCCGCCGAAAAGGCTCGCCAGCGCGGCCTCGAACGTCGATCCGTATGCCAGCCTGTCCTGCAGCGCGAGGACGACAATCCGCAGCTCGGGCATCGGGCTGCGCTCGGCCTGCAGGTAGATCGGCTCGGCATAGAGGAGCGCACGCCCGACGGGTATCACGATCAGGTTGCCCCGGCGCACGCTCGATCCCTGCTGATCCCAGAGCGACATCTGCGCCGACAGCTGCGCGTTCTGATCGATCCGCGCCTCGATCTGCAGCGGGCCGTCCACCAGCCGCGTCTTGGGGAACTCGTACACGACCGCCCGGCCGTAATGCTCGCCGTCGCTGCGGCCGGCAATCCATCCGATCAGGTTGTTCCGGTTCGCGGGCGTGAACGGCAGGATCTCGACGAACTCGACCGACGACTCGCCCGGCAGCTTCATGAGCACGAAGTTCGGCTCCATCGTGATCTCGGCCTGCTGCTGGCCGCTGCCGGTGGCGATCTCGCTCGCGATGCTCCAGAGATCCTCGCGGTTGTAGAACATGTCGGGGTTGGTCATGTGGTAGAGCCCGTAGACGGCCGCCTGCACCGAGATCATGAGCTCGGGATAGCGCACGTGCCGCAGCAGATCCGGCGGCATCTCGGCCCTGTCCTTGAACAGCGTCGGAAAGAGCCGCCGATAGGCCGCGAGGACCGGATCGGCCGGATCGAACACGTAGAACGAGACGGTGCCGTCGTAGGCGTCGACGACCACCTTCACGCTGTTCCGCAGGTAGTTGAACCGCGCGCCCTCGGCCGCGATGTGCCGGGCGTAGGGATAGCTGGACGAGGTCGTGAACGCGTCCATCATCCACCGCAGGCGCCCATCGTCGCCGACGACGATGTAGGGGTCGTCGTCGAAGAGGAGGAACGGCGCGATGGCGGCGGCGCGGGCGCGGATGTTGCGGCGCATGAGCAGCCGGCTCGACGCGCTGACATCGTCGCTGAAGGGGAGCTTCATCAGATCGCCGCGGTCGGCCGCGATCAGCAGCCGGCGCAGGAAGCCGCCGACGAGGATGCCGCCGGTGCCTTCGTAGGAGCTGACCCGGTTGGCGTCGCCCTGGGGATAGTCGAATTCTTCCTGCCGCGTGTTGACGTAGACGTCGGTGTCGGTCGCTTCGCCGAAATAGATCTCCGGCCTGGCGATCGCGATCCCGGGCGCCCTGGATTCCACCGGCATGTTGCTCAGAATCAGGTCCGGCATGCCTTCGGGCGTGAAGCCGTTGACCGGGTTCATCGTCACGCCGTAACCGTGCGTGTAGATCAGCTTCTCGTTGATCCAGTTGCGGCTGCTCTCGGGCAGCTTGGCGACGTTCAGCTCGCGCGCGGCGACCATCATCTGCGTGACGCGGCCGTCGATCGCGTAGCGATCGATGTCGATGTCGAGGAAATCGTAATACGTCCGGATCGCCTGGATCTGGCGGAGCGTGTCCTGCAGGGCGCGCCAGTCCCACAGGCGGATGCTGCGAAGCGTCTCCTGGTTGTTCGCGGCGTCGGCCGCCTCGACGCCCTGGGCCGCCGGAAACGCCTCGGCCTCGAGCTGGTCGAGCCCGTAAGCCTGCCGCGTCAGCTCGATGTTGTGCGTGATGTAGGGCCGCTCCCGCACCAGTTCGTTCGGCTTGACCACGAAGGTGCCCACGTACCAGCCGAGCAGGCCGACGACGGCGAGCGATCCGGCGGGCGGCGCGGCCGCGGCGACCAGCCACCGGAGCCGCGGCGAGACGGCGGCGTTCACCAGAGCCGCCGCCGCGCCGAGCAGCAGGGCGATCGACACGACGAGCATGCCGGGGATCATGACGTGCGCGTCGGTGTAGGTGACCCCGGAGAAGATCGTGTGATCGGCGAACAGCCGCTCGAAGCGGGCGAGGTATACGCGCGCCGCCATGACGGCCATCAGCCCTCCGACCGCCACCGAGAAGCCGCGCAGCGGCGTGTCGCGCGAAGGACCCCGGCGCATGAGCACGTGGCCGCCGCCGGTGATCACGACGAAGAACAGCGCGATGCCGCAGACGACGACGGCGAGCGTCAGCAGCCAGCCGGTCAGCATCTGCCAGGCCGGCAGCGTGAACAGGTAGAACGCCAGCGGCCGCGAGAAGATCGGATCGGCGGCGCCCGCGGCGGCGCCCGCGGGACCGGGCGCGTACCAGTAGAGCGCAAGCGTCGACCACCGGGCCATCATGCCGGCGCCGACGGCGAGCGCGAGGAGGGTCGACAGGCCGAGCGCGAACATGTCGAGCACCGGTTCGACCGGCAGCCGGACAGGCTGGCCGTTGATGCGGATGGTGCCGCCGGCGATCTCGCCCAGGTGCGGCGGCTTCAGCACACGGTACGCGATCGAGAGGACCGCGAAGGTCGCGGCCGCGAACGCCACAAACACCAGCGCCTCGAGATTCAGCCGCGTCCAGAAGACGTCGCTGAAGCCGAGCGATCCGTACCAGAGGGCATCGACGTAATAGCCGAGGGCGGTGCCGCCGCCGAGGGCGACGACGGCGAGCACCGCGAGGAGGAACAGACGGCCGGCCCGCCGCGGCGGCCGCGGCGGGGGCCAGTCGAGCGTAGGGGGCATGTCTACAGACGAAGACGCGCGGATGCCGCGCCCCGGCCGGGCGCCTACTTGATCGCGAAACCGTCCACGTGGACGCTCAGGTTGTGATTGACGCGGAGGCCGGCAATGCCGCTGGTGTCCACGTCGGCTGCCGGCGCCGAGCCGACCTCGGTGCCGTTGACCAGGAACGACACCTTGTCGCCGGCGACCTTGATGCTCAGCTGGTTGGTCGCCTTGCCGGCGGCGTCGGCCTTCTTCACGGCGGCGCTATCGGTCCAGTTGACGACGGTGGGCGTCGCGGTGCCCGCGCGCTTCTTGATCAGGTACTTGCCGTCCTGGCGGACAAGGAAGTAGGTGTACTTCTGATTCGCGCCGGCCAGATCCGAGCCGCCGATGAACAGGCCGTAGGCCTCCGGGTGGCTGGCCATTTCCATCTGCATGAACGTCGCCGAGACGGTGTAGGCGCCGCTCTTGGTGTCGGCGCTTCGGTAGTAGATGCCGGCCGGACCCGACTTGAAGTGCAGGCCGCTGCCCATCGGCATGATCTGCACGCCGTCGGGCTTGGTGGCGCCGCTGTCGAGGCGCGCGCTCCATCCCGCCGGGAGCGTACCGCCGCCGGCATGCATCATGTCGGGATCGTCGTTGGGTTTCTGCATCGACTGGGCCGTCAGCACGCCCAGGCCGAGCGCGACGAACGTCGCCGTCACCAAGAACCGTTTCATCTGTCCCTCGCTTTCGTGAACAAGGCCGTCCCTCAGTGTAGTGTCCCGGACCCGTGATTCGCGACACAATTCGCCGACGGCGCTGCCCGGCTGCCGGCATTGACCAGCGCTCGAGTATTCCCGGTTGTCTCCGGCCTTCGCGCCCGGCCGCCCCGGCGCTTCGCGATCTGGTCTTCGTTCAGCACGGACGGCCAGGCCTTCCGCGGGTCCGGGATGCGGCCCCGCCAGTTCGACGCCGCCGGCACGCACAGGGTTCCCTCCCTCGCGCGAGCGCCTGCCATCCGCCTCCCTTTGTTGCCGCCGGACAGACGCGGGATTGAATGCCTGCGCGATCGCCGCGGGGCGGCAGATCTGGTGAACCGTCCCTCGCGACTTACGAGGGACCGCCTGAGGAGTTGCCCGCGGACCGCCCGGCCCGGCGGACGGCGGACCGGCGCGCGCCTCTCACGGAGCGCCCTCGCGAAGCGGGCTCCGAGGGCCGGCGCGGCAACGGCCCGTTCGGTCAGATCGCGAGCACGATCTTGCCGAACGCGCCGGTCTCCATCATCGCGGCGTGCGCACGCGCCGCCTCGGCGAGCGGCAGTTCGCGGCCGACGAGCGGGTTCAGGCGGCCGTCCTCCAGGCCCGAGATGAGCGCGTCGTGAATGACGGCCAGTTCCGCCGCGGTCGCGTTGAAGAGCGTCATGCCCAGGATCGCCGCGTCGCGCCCCATCGTCTGGCGGGGATCGATCTCGACGCGGCCCCGGCTGCCCACGACCACGACGCGCCCGCGCCGGGCGAGCAGCCCGAGATCCTTGTCGAGGTTGAGGTGCGCGGCCATTTCGACGACCACGTCGACGCCGGCGGGCGCCGCGGCCGCGATCTCGTCGAGGTACCCGGGGCGGTCGTGACGGACGACGAGCGCGGCCCCGCGGTCGCGCACCGCCTGCAGGCCGCGTTCGGTGCTGCCGGTGCCGATCACGCGGAGACCGTGCGCGCGCGCGAGTTCCACGCACGCGATGCCGACGCCGCCGGTGGCGCCGTGCACCAGGACCGTCTCGCCCGGCTGCGCCGCGGCGCGCTGGAAGAGCGCGCGATACGCGGTCGCGTAGGGCACGCCGAGCGCCGCGCCCTGCGCGAAGCTCGTGCGCGCGGGCAGGCGGTGCAGCTGGCTGGCCGTGCACACGACGCGTTCCGCGTAGGTGCCGGCGCCTGCGATCGTCTCGCCGGGCCCGGCGACGTACACCCGATCGCCCACTGCGAAGCCTTCGAGCCCGGGGCCGACCTGTTCGATCTCGCCGGCGCCGTCGAACCCCGGCGTGTAGGGAAGCGGCGGCGTGCGCGCGTAGCCGCCGCGCTGGATGTAGACGTCGACCGGGTTCACCCCGGCGGCGCTCAGGCGCACGACGGCCTGGCGAGGCCCGGGCCTGGGATCGGGAACTTCCTCGAGCTGCAGCAGCTCCGGACCGCCGAACGCGTGCACGCGGATGGCTTTCATGAAGGTCAGGCTATCATGGGAATTCGATGCCAACGCTGAAGCTCCATCGGACGGTAGGCGTCAAGGTCGGACATCTTCAGATAGGCGGCGGCGCGCCGGTTGCCGTGCAGTCGATGACGATCACCGACACGGCCGATGCGCGCGCGACGGCACAGCAGTGCGTCGAGCTGGCCGAGGCGGGTGCGGAGCTGGTGCGCGTCACGGTGAACGTGCCCGAGGCGGCCGCGGCCGTCCCCGAGATCAAGCAGCGGATGCTCGACCAGGGATGCCGCGCGCCGCTCATCGGCGACTTCCACTACAACGGCCACCTGCTGCTGACCGGGTTTCCCGAGTGCGCCCGCGCGCTCGACAAGTACCGCATCAACCCGGGCAACGTGGGCACCGGCCGCCGGCGCGACGCGCAGTTCGCCACGATCTGCAAGGTGGCGCGCGACCAGGGCAGGCCGGTGCGGATCGGCGTCAACGCCGGCTCGTTGAACCAGGCGCTGGTCGTCGAGCGCATGCAGGAGAACGCCGATCGCGGACGCGGCCGGACGTCGGACGAGATCATCAACGAGTGCATGGTGATCTCGGCCCTCGAATCGACGTCGCTCGCGCTCGACAGCGGGCTCGGCCGCGATCAGATCGTCATTTCCTGCAAGACGTCGCGGCCGCGCGACCTCGTCGACGTGTACCGCGCGCTCGCGCGGCAGACCGAGCAGCCGCTGCATCTGGGGCTCACCGAGGCCGGCATGGGCGTCAAGGGGCTCGTGTGGTCGTCGGCGGCCATGGGCGTCCTCCTGCACGAGGGCATCGGCGACACCATCCGCGTGTCGCTCACGCCGCGTCCGGGCGGCGACCGGCGCGAGGAGGTCTACGCCGCGTGCGAACTGCTCCAGTCGCTCGGACTGCGGTCGTTCGCGCCGAGCGTCACCGCCTGCCCGGGCTGCGGCAGGACGACGAGCACCACGTTTCAGGAGCTGGCGGAGCGGATCCAGGGCTACGTGCGCGAGAAGATGCCGGAGTGGAAGGCGGCGCGCGACGGGGTCGAGACGATGACGCTCGCGGTGATGGGCTGCGTGGTGAACGGACCGGGCGAGTCGAAGGCGGCCAGCATCGGCATCAGCCTGCCGGGGACCGGCGAGGCGCCGAACTGTCCGGTATTCATCGACGGGCGCCACGCGCTGACGCTGCGCGGCACCCACGACGAACTGGCGGCGGCATTTCAGGACCTCGTCGAGGACTACGTCGCCGCGCACTACCCGCTGCGGTGAGCGGCGCCGGCGCTCTCCGGGCGGGCCGTCCGCGCGAGCTTCAGTGCACGGTGTAGGGTTCGTGCAGGGCGAAGGGGGCGATCGCGATGTCGAAATGGCTCCCGCCCTCGGACACCATCTGATAGCTGCCGCGCATGACGCCCGACGAGGTGCGCAGGTGACAGCCCGACGTGTACTGGAAGGATTCGCCCGGTGCGAGGACCGGCTGTTCGCCGATCACCCCGGGGCCGCGGACTTCCTCGACGTGCGCGGTGGCGTCGGTGATGATCCCGTGCCGGCTGATCAGCTGCACCGTCTCGCCGCCCTCGTTCGTGATCCGGATGGTGTAGTAGAAGAACCATTCGCTCTGGAACGGCTGCGACCGCTCGGGCGCGTACTGCGATTCGACCTCGACGCGAATGTTGTTCGTGACGGCCTCGGAGGTGCTGGCGTGGAGCTGCTGATGTTTGGCGTCCTGCATGAGGGCCGGGTCCTATGATAGCAGCCCTCGACCGCCGGCGACCACATGGGCTGCGCCGCGGCGGGGCCGGCGCATGACGCTGGACTCGCAGCGGGCGGCCGCGCGGGGCATTGGCGTCGGCGCGGCGCGGCGCCACATCTTCCTCTGCTGCGACCAGACGACGCCGAAGTGCTGCGAGCGGGCGCGGGGCCTCGAAGCATGGGAGTATCTCAAGCAGCGGCTGAAGGCGCTCGGGCTCTCCGAACAGGGCGGCGTGCTCCGGACCAAGGCGAACTGCCTGCGGATCTGCGAAGGCGGGCCGATCGCGCTCGTCTACCCCGAAGGCGTCTGGTACCGGCAGTGCGATCCGCCGGTCCTCGAACGCATCATCCAGGAGCACCTCGTCGGCGGCCGCCCGGTCGCCGAGTACCTGATCGCGGAACATCCGCTGGAGTGAGGGTGCGAGAGGTTCACCCGCCGCGGTTCATCCGACCAGACGCTCGAAGACGACAATCGTCGCGACGCCGGTCGCGATCAGCAGCACCTGCCGCACGGCGTTCCGGTCGACCTGCCCGCGGTGCAGATCGGGAATGAGATCGGACATCGCGATGTAGATCAGGCTGGCCGACGAGAACGCGAGGACGTAGGGCCTCACCTGGGGCACGATCGACACGGCGACGAAGGCGAGCAGCGCGCCGACGAGCCCCGACGCGCCCGAGACGATGTTGAGCATGAACGCGCGCCGGCGGCTGTAGCCCGCCGCCAGCAGTATCGCCACGTCGCCGACTTCCTGCGGAATCTCGTGCGCCGCGACGGCAATCGCCGTGTTCACGCCGAGCGGGACCGAGCTCAGCACGGCGGCGCAGATGATCGCGCCGTCCATGAAGTTGTGAAACGCGTCGCCGACGATCACCAGCGGCGCCGTCGAGCTGTGCACGTGGCAGGCATCGGTGTGGCAGTGCCGCAGGAGCACGAGCTTCTCGAGCACGAAGAAGGTGAGGATGCCCGCCAGCAGGGTGCCGAGCACGCGGGATGCGCTGAGCGAATCGAGCGCCTCCGGCAGCAGCGCGAGCAGCGAGACGCCCAGCAGCGCGCCGACGGCATAGCTCACGAGCCATGGCACGATCCGCGCGCGCGACCCGTCTTCGAACAGCAGGAGCGACGATGCGACCAGCAGCCCGCCGAAGCTGCCGAACAGACTGAGCCCGAGCGCGGTCGCGAGAAGAGGCACGCGATATTCTAAGCGGGTTCGACGCGGCGGGTCCCTCGCGCCGGGTCCGTTCGGTGCGAGGGACGGCGCTCCGGGCGCGGGGTTCGGCGTCCGGGATCTTCAGTTCGCGAAATAGCCGCGCCGCGCGCGGACGCGGTACCCGGGGTTGCGGACCTCCACTCGAATCGTGTGCCAGCGGCCGTCCTTCCGCGCCGGAGCCGGGTAGCCCAGAGAGTACTGTCTGGTCAGCTCGTCGGCGATCCCCTCGGTCGCCGGCGCGAGGTCGCGCGCGTCGCGGACGATCTCGGTGCGGCCGCCGCTGTCGTCGGTCAGATCGCGCAATGCCTCCGCGTCGACCGGATCGCTGCACGGGCGCATCCAGCCGGGATCGGGCATGCGGGGCGGCGGCTGCGGACGCCCCCACGGCGGGCGGCCGCCGGGCGGCAGCGGAAACGGCCGAGGCCCCGGCAGACGCTGCGGCCGGACGATCGGCGCGCGAGGTCTTCCCGCGCCGGCGCTGCAGTCGACGCCGACCGCGTAGACCAGCGCCTCGCTCTCGCGGATCAGCCCCTTGACGGCCATCACGCTCGAGACGCTCGACGTGTCGCGCCCGTCGGAGACGATGAGCAGCGCCTTCTTGCGGTTCCGTCCGCCGCCGACCATCGGCACCGCCTCGGCGACGGCGTCGTACATCGCGGTGCCGCCGCTCGGGTGCAGCCGGCCGAGCGCGCGCGCCAGCGCGTCGCGATCGTCGGACCAGGGCTGCACGAGCTCGGGCGTCTCACTGAAGCGGTACAGGAACATCTCGTCTCCGCGATCGAGCAGCATCGTGAGGAACCGCTCGAGCGCGCCGCGCGCCGCCTGCATCTTCTCGCCAGCCATGCTGCCGCTGGTGTCGACGGCGATGCCGAGGCTGACCGGCACCCGGTCCGCGCTGAAGGACGTCACCTCCACCGGGCGATCGTCCTCGTACACGACGAAGTCGTCTTTGGCGAGATTCGAGACGAAGTGTCCGGCGAGATCCGAGACCGTGGCGGTCACGCTGACCAGATCGACCCCGCTCCTGAACCGGAACGGATCCTGGTCTCCGGCCTGCTGCGCCGGTGTCTGTCCGTGGACGGCGGCCGCCAGGGCGGCGAGCGCGCACGCGACGAGCAGTATCGGGCACGGCCTGGCGGCCGGCCCGCGCCGACCGCGGAGCGCCGCGCCGGCGCATCCCGGCTGGCGGCGTCGCTCGGCGATCGAACGTTCCCGACGATCTGGCGTGCCGCGTCCGGCGATCCGGGCGCCGCTTCCCGCGCTCTGGCCCTCGTTCGGCGTGGACGGGCCCTTGGTCATGGCGTCCTCGCTCCAGGCAAGAACCCTGCCTCCCCGGCGCCGGGCCGTTTCGCTGCGTCGCACCCGGGCCTCGCGCGCCGGCGCACGGCCGGGGTGTGCTCGCGGTGAGACAGCGCTGGCCTGCGTGGGGGTCTATCGCGTACGGGACTTCAGACCTTCCACGAACACCAGCCCCTGGCGCCGGGCGAGCGTGCGCACCGAGGCGAACCCGTCGGCCTGCAGCGCCCGGTTCGCCTCGCCCGAGGAGGCAAAGGGCGGTCCCCCCTCCGAGCGGGCGAAGAGCGCGCCGAGGCCGCCGCGCGGCGAGGCGCCCATCACCAGCACGCGGCCGCCGCCCCTGAGCACCCGGAGCAGTTCGCGAA
Source organism: Acidobacteriota bacterium (assembly GCA_020850715.1). GTDB lineage: Bacteria > Acidobacteriota > Vicinamibacteria > Vicinamibacterales > CAVVIG01 > JADZED01. The sequence continues at coordinate 59,389 of JADZED010000025.1, read as the reverse complement.
TCGCGGCGACCCGGTCTTCGGCGCGCAGCGTGCCGAGCACGCCGCTGGTGTCGTCGACGATCGCCACGTCGAAGGCGCCGTCCTCGACCGGCAGCCGCGTCGGCGGCGCCTGCTCGATCTCGACGAGCACGCCCTCGTGCGCGGCCCCTCTGGCCATGGCGTCGGCCGAGGCCTGATCGGGCAGGATCGCGAGCGCGCGGCCCGAGAGGCCCGACTTGGCGGCGATCGCCGCGAGCCGTTCGCCGTGGCCGCAGCCGACGAAGAGCACGCGCTCGCCCATCTTCACGCCGCTCATGCCGACCACGAGCGCGTGCGGATTGTCGCCCCGGCCGAGAGGATTCAACATCGTACGCGCCCGGTTCCAGCTTACCGCAGGAGCGCGCGGCGCGTAAGCCGATCGTCGAAAGCTGCTATAGTTTGCGTTCGTGCCCACACCCATGGAAATCGCTCCCGCCAAAGGGAAGCTTGGAATCCTGCTCGTCGGTCTCGGCGCCGTCAGCACCACCACCATCGCCGGCGTTTTCGCCGTTCGCAAGGGCATCGCCCGGCCGATCGGCTCGCTCACGCAGATGGGAACGATCCGGCTCGGCAAGCGCACCGAGGGGCGCTCGCCGAAGATCAGCGACATCGTGCCGCTCTCCTCGCTCGACGATGTCGTCTTCGGCGGCTGGGACATCTTCGACGAGGACTGCTACGCGGCCGCGCGGACGGCCGGCGTGCTCGAGCCGTCGCTGCTCGAGCAGGTGCGCCCCGAGCTGGAGCAGATTCGGCCGTGGCCGGCGGTGTTCGATCAGCGCTACGTGAAGCGGCTCGAAGGGCCGAACGTCAAGAAGGGGGCGAACAAGAAGGATCTCGCCGACCAGGTCGGCGCCGACATCCGGAAGTTCAAGGCCGACCACCAGATCGATCGCCTCGTGATGGTCTGGTGCGGCAGCACCGAAGTGTTCGCCACCGAGGGACCGGCGCACGCCAGCGTCGAGGCGTTCGAACGGGCGCTCGAGCGGAACGACCCGTCGATTCCGTCGAGCATGGTGTACGCCTACGCGGCGATTCGCGAGGGCATCCCGTACGCGAACGCGGCGCCGAATCTCACGGCCGACATCCCGGCGCTCGTGGAGCTGGCGGCGCGGACGCGCGCGCCGCTTGCCGGCAAGGATCTGAAGACGGGGCAGACGCTCATCAAGACGATCATCGCGCCGGGGCTCAAGGCGCGGCTGCTCGGCGTCGAAGGGTGGTACTCGACCAACATCCTCGGCAACCGCGACGGCGAGGTGCTGGACGATCCCGAATCGTTCAAGACCAAGGAGGAGAGCAAGAAGTCGGTCCTCGACTACATCCTGCAGCCGCAGCTGTACCCGGAGCTCTACGAGGATCTCTGCCACGTCGTCCGCATCAACTACTACCCGCCGCGCGGCGACAACAAGGAAGGCTGGGACAACATCGACATTGTCGGCTGGCTCGGCTATCCGATGCAGCTGAAGATCAACTTCCTCTGCCGCGACAGCATCCTCGCGGCGCCGATCGTCCTCGATGTCGCGCTCTTCCTGGACCTCGCCCGGCGCGCCGGCATGCACGGCATCCAGGAGTGGCTGTCGTTCTACTTCAAGAGCCCCGTGCACGCACCCGGCCTGTACCCGGAGCACGATCTGTTCATCCAGCTGATGAAGCTGAAGAACACGCTCCGGTACCTCAAGGGAGAAGAGCTCATTACCCACCTTGGCCGCGAGTACTACGACTAGCCGACGGTCCCGGCTGAATCGGTAGCGCCAAGCGCCGGGTCCCGTCCGCGAACAGCCCCGCCGGGCGCCGCGCGCTCCGAGGGGCGCCTGCCGGCCGGCCCGATCGAGGCGCCTGCGCACTGAGGCCCTCTGCTTCGCGCCGCTGCACGCGCGTGCGCCCGCTATCGCAAGCGCCGCCACGATCCGAAATTCTGGGACGTGGAGTGGGCGTCTCGGGTCGTCTTCGCGATCGTGCTGGGCCTGACGGCGGCCGCCGCGCCCTCGGCGGCGCCGCAGGCGCCGATGCCCACGCTGCCGCTGACCCAGCTCGACGAGCGGCTGCCCGCCGCCGACCTCGACAACCGCACGTTCAGCCTGGCGTTTGCGCAGCCGCTGCCGATCGGCGACCTGCTGCTGCTCATCGTGCGCGGGACGACGCTCAGCATCGTGCCGGATCCCGGGATTGGCGGATCGTTCATCGGCGAGCTGAAGAACGTGACGGTGCGGCAGGCGCTCGACCTGATTCTGCCGCCGCTGGGCCTGGGCTACCGGGTCGACGGCACCTTCGTCCGCGTATCCCGCCTCGCACCCGAGACCCGGCTCTACGACGTCAACTACATCGCCTCGGTGCGCACGGCCGCCTCCCGCGTCGGTCTCGCGGCGGCCGACGGCGCCGGCAGCCAGGCGATCGTGGAGACCGCCACGCGCGGCGACCTGTTCGGCGATCTGGAACGCGGCGTCCAGACGCTCCTCTCCGATCAGGGCGCCTTCAGCCTCGATCGCCAGGCCGGGCTTCTGCAGGTCACCGATCTCCCCGAGCGGCTCGAGCGCGTCGGCGTCTACCTCGACGCGGTGAACGACCGCGTGTTCCGCGAGGTCCGGATCGACGCGCGGGTGCTCGAGATCGCGCTGAAGGACGAAGCGGCGCAGGCGCTGGACTGGCGCGCGCTGACGCAGGCGATGGCCGCGCCGGAGGCCGGCCGGCGCACGGCGGCCGGCCTGCGCGTCTCGGACGTCGAGGGCTTCATGTCGGCGCTCGCCGAGCAGGGAGACGTGTCGGTGCTGGCCTCGCCGAGGCTGACCGCCGTGAACAACGAGCCGGCGATTGTTCGCGTTTCCTCGCCGCCGCTCGCCCGCGCGGGCGGCGCGAGCGGCGAGGCGCCGCGGTCGGCGGTCGGGAGCGTGACATTGAGCGTGACGCCGCAGATCGCGCCCGGCGGAGTGGTGATGCTGAGCGTCAGCCCGATCGTCACCGTGCAGTCGCCGGGGGGCGGCGGAGGGACGACGACGGCGACGCGCGAGGCGGACACGCTGGCGCGGGTGTCCAGCGGCGAGACGATCGTGTTGTCGGGGTTCGGGCACGAGCGCGAGTCGACCGAACGGAGGGTGACCGGCCGCACCGGCGGCTGGTTCGGCCGTTCCACGGTGACCACGCGGCGCCACGTCGAGCTGCTGATTCTGCTCACGCCGACGGTACTGCCGCCGGCGGGCACCCGATAGCGGCATCCAGATATGTACGAGACCTACTACGGGTTCGCCGAGAAGCCGTTCAGCCTGACGCCGGACCCGAAATATCTCTATCGGAGCGAATCGCACGGCAACGCCTTCGATCTGCTGCAGTACGCGATCCGGCGCCGCGAGGGCTTCGTCGTCGTGACCGGCGACATCGGGACCGGCAAGACGACGCTCTGCCGCGCGCTGCTGGAACAGATCGATCGGACGACGTTCACGGCGCTGGTGCTGAACCCGTTCCTGTCCGAGGAGGATCTGCTGAAGCGGATTCTCCTCGACTTCGGCGTGATCTCGCGCGACGAGATGAAGGCGGGCGCGCTGGCAGGCGTCAGCAAGCAGGAGCTGATCGACGTGCTGTACGACTTCCTGCTCGGCCTGATCCCGCTGAAGGCGAGCGCCGTGCTGATCATCGACGAGGCGCAGAACCTGCCGCTGCAGGTGCTGGAGCAGATTCGGATCCTGTCGAACCTGGAGACCGACAAGGAAAAGCTGCTGCAGATCATCCTCGTGGGCCAGTTGAACCTGAAGACGCTGCTGCGCTCCGCCGAACTGCGGCAGCTCGACCAGCGCGTGTCCATCCGCTACGAGCTCGAGCCGCTCGATGCGGAGACGGTCGCCCGCTACATCGCACACCGGCTGACGATTGCGGGTGGTTCCTCCGCGGTGACCTTTGCGCCGAAAGCGGTCGCGCGCGTCCATCGCCTGTCGGGCGGCATCCCGCGGCTGATCAATCTGCTGTGCGACCGCGCGCTGCTGTCCGCCTACTCGGTCCGCGCGACCAGGGTGGCGCCCGAGATGGTGCAGCACGCGGCGGAGAGCCTGGATCTGCAGCCGCCCTCGCCCCGCCCGATCGCCTGGGTGAAGCGGCGCGCCGCCCTGCTGACCGCCGCTGCCGTGGTGCTGGCGGCATCGATCTCGGGTGCCGCGGCGACCGCGTGGCTCTATCAGCGCTACGCGGCCAGCGCCGCCGAGCTCCGGATTGCGCCGCCGCCCGCGCCGCCGCTCGCGCACCCGGACGCGGCGGCCTTGCCGTCCTCGCACCTGCCGGCGATGCCGGCGGGCGGCGCCCCGTCGCTTCCGCCAGGCGCCGCGCTCACGATTCTGGTCGGCTCCTATCCGGTCGCCGCGCCCGAATCGCACGACCAGGTACGGCTGCTCACGCAGTGGCTGGAAGCGTCCGGCTTCGCGCCCTACGTGGCCGAGGTCGACCTCGGCGCGGACGGCCGCTGGCAGCGCGTGCTTGCCGGTGCGTACACTGATCCCGACGCCGCTTCGCGCGATGCGCAGCGCCTCCGGGGCGCGAGTCCGTCCAGCGAAGCGCGGGTCCTGACGGCGGCCGATGCGACCGGCGCCGCGGCCGCGCCCGCCCGGGCGGCCGCGGAAGCCGCACGGCGATCGGGCATTTGACGTGAGCTTGATTCTGGACGCGCTGCGCCGGAAGTCGCGGCGCACCGAGCACGATCGAGACGATCGGGCCACGACCTCGCGGAGCGAGGCCGTGCTGGCGACGCTCGGCTACGGCCCGCGCGGCTCGCGCGGGCACCGGCCGCCGAGGACGCTCCTGCTCTATGGCGCCGGCGCCATCGCGCTCGGCTTCGTCGCGCTGTCGGCCTTGATTCTGCTGCTGGCGCCGCCGCCGCCCGCGCAGATCGCCGGCCGCACACCGCCGGATGGCAGGCCGACCGCGGCGTCGTCGCCGCGGGCCGCCGCCCCGCCGCCGTCGCCTGCGCCCGCCGTACCGGCGCCGCCGGGCGCATCGACGCCGCCGGCCGCCTCGCCATCGCCTGTCGCAGCGCCGCCGGCCGCGCCGTCGCCCGGCGTCCTGCCATCGCCATCGGCGCCTGCGCCGCCGTCCCCGGCTCCTCCGGCCGGGCCGACCTCGTCGGCGCAGCCGCAGGTTCAGCCGCCGGCCCGGACGTCGCCGGCGCTGCCGCCCGGCGGGCGGACCTCGCCCGTGCCGGCGCCGACCGCGAGCCAGACGCCGCCGCACACATCGCCAGAGCCCGAGCCGGCACCCGTTGCGGCGCCATCACGGCCTGCCGCGCCGTCTGTTTCGGCAGGCGACGGGCCGCCGCGGGGGGCTGCCGCGGCGCCCGCGCGTTCGGCCCCGGAGTCCGGCGCGCGCGGCGCCCCGCCCGCCCCGCCGGTGCCGCTGCCGCCGGCCGCGCCGATGCCGCCGCCGCCCGATCACTTCGGGCTGGCGATCTACTATCAGCGGATCGGCGATTTCGACCGCGCGCTCGCCGAGTACCGGACGCTGCTCGACCAGGACGAGGCGCGCGCCGAGGTGCACAACAATCTCGGGCTGCTCTACGCCGATCACGGGCAGGACGGCGAGGCGATGGCCCAGTTCGAGCGGGCGATTGCGATCGACCCGCAGTACGCGAAAGCCCACAACAATCTCGGCATCGCGCTGCTGCGCGCCGGCAACCTGACGCAGGCGGCGGCCGAGCTGAGGGTCGCGCTCCGGCAGGACCCGCGCGACGTGGAGGCGCTCGTCAACCTGGCGCTGGTGCAGCGCGCGGCCGGACGCGCGGCCGAGGCCCGCGACCTCCTGCAGCGCGCCGTGCAGATCGATCCGCGCAACGCCGGCTCGCACTACAACCTCGCCGTGGTCGCCGACGAAGGCGGCGATGCGGCGACCGCGATCGAGCACTACCGCGCATTCCTGCGCTTCGGATCGGTCGCTCACGGCGAGCTGGCCGCTCAGGTGCGCGCCCGTCTGTCCGCGCTCGGCGCCTGAACACGCACTCGTCCGGAAGGGAAACCTCCCGCCATCGGTGAAGCCCGGTTGCGGCGGGCAGATCAGCCCTGTTCCTCGCGGAATTGGCTCGCCCGGCGTCGGTGCTGCGGCTATAATCCGCCAATTCAATCAGACTAGGGAGAAACGCATGTTCCGAAGGAATGGCGTGATCGCCGGTATCGCCGCCGCACTCGTCCAGGCGTCGGGTGCGGCTGCCCAGGCCCCGTCGGCCGCGCGCGCGGCGTCGCAGGGATCTGAAGACCGCCCCGTCATCACCGCCGTCGAGGCAACGCAGCCCGTCAGGCTCGACGGCAGTCTGGACGACGAGGTGTGGCAGCGGGCGGTGCCGGCGTCTGGATTCGTGCAGAGCGAGCCGGCCGAGGCGCAGCCGGCGACCCAGCCCACCGAAGTGCGGGTGGCCTTCGATGCGGACAATCTCTATATCGGCGCCTTCTGCCGCGACTCCGACATGGACGGCGTCATCATCAGCGACATCCGCGAAGACTTCGAGTGGGGCGATCAGGATGCGTTCCAGGTGGTGATCGACACCTTCGGCGATCGCACCAACGGGTACATCTTCTCCACCAACCCGGAAGGCGCCCGCGCGGACGAGCAGATTACCAACGAAGGACGCGAGGTCAACACGAGCTGGGACGCCGTCTGGAACGTCCGGACGCAGCGGCTCGCCGACGGCTGGACCGTGGAGATGGCGATCCCGTTCAAGTCGCTGCGCTTCAACGAGGGCGTCCAGCAGGTCTGGGGCATCAACTTCAGCCGGCGCATCCGGCGCGTGAACGAGGTGACCTACTGGTCGTTCGTGCCGCGCCAGTTCCGCATTGCCCGGGTGTCGCTCGCCGGCACGCTCCAGGGGGTCGTCGCCGGCGCGAGCAGCCGCAACATCCGCATCAAGCCCTACGTCCTGGGCCGCAACGTCCGGCCCACCGGCGGCGCCTCGTTCGACGGCGACGCCGACCTCGGCGTCGACGCGAAGTTCGGCGTCACGCCGTCGCTCACGCTCGACGCCACGGTGAATCCCGACTTCGCGCAGGCCGAGGCCGACGAGCAGCAGGTCAACCTCACGCAGTTCAGCATCTTCTATCCGGAGAAGCGCGACTTCTTCCTCGAGAACTCGGGCGTCTTCTACGTCGGCGACGCCTCGCGCTCGGTCGTGAGCGGCTCGACCTCGACGGCGCCGCGGCTCGATACCGATCTCTATTACTTCTTCAGCCGCCGGATCGGCCTGACGCCCGACGGCGAGCCGATCCCGATTCTCGGGGGCGCGCGCCTTTCCGGCGCGGCCGGCGGCCTGAACGTCGGCCTGATGACGGTCCAGACGCGGGATACGGCGACGACGCCGAACAACAACTACACGATCGCGCGCATCCGCAAGGCGATGCGGAACAACACCGCGTTTGTCGGCGGCATCCTGATGGCCCGCCAGAACAGCGACGTCTCGTCGGACTACAACCGCGTCTACGGCCTCGACGCCAACGTCCGGCTCTGGGGCGTCGATTTCAGCACCCAGTACTTCGACACCTTCACGCCGGGGATCATACGCGACAAGTCGTCGTTCCGGGCGTCGTCGCTCTTCGAGCGGCGGCAGGCCTACAGCGGCCTCACCTACGTGCAGATCGGCAAGAACTTCAACGACGAGATGGGCTATTACCGGCGGTTGGGCATCCGCAAGTACATCGCGGACATGGGGCTGCGGCCGCGGCCGCAGGTCCTGCAGCGCCACGGCATCCGCGAGATTCAACCGCACATCAACTGGAACTACTACACCGATTTTGCGGGCCGCTACATCGCGAGGAACTTCCACACGGCGTTCGCGATGACCGCCAACAACGGCTCGTTCGTCGACATCTCGCTGCAGAGCTCCGGCGACACGCTGGATCGGCCGTTCCGCATCCATCGGGGCGATCCGCCGATCGCGCCGGGCGTCTACAGGTGGACCGAGTTCCGGGGCATCGTCCGCAGCGACGCGTCGCGGCTGCTGTCGGGCTCGGTCAACTGGGGGCTCGGCCAGTTGTGGACCGGGACGCAGCGCTCGGTCACCCTCACCGCCACGCTGAAGCCGAGCTACCGCTTCCGCACCTCGCTCGGCATCCAGCGCACGTCGGCGAGCCTCGACGCGCCGGACATCGACTTCGTGACGGCGATCTGGACGAGCCGGACGAACTACTCGTTCAGCAACAACATGTACCTGGACGCGCTGCTGCAGTACGACGTCGACCAGGATCTGTTCAACGCCAACGTCAGGTTCAACCTCATCCACCACCCGCTCAGCGATCTCTATGTCGTCTACAACGAGCAGCGTTTCACGACCGATCCGACGATGACCGCCGGACGCGGCCTGATCGTCAAGTTCACGCAGATGTTCAGCTTCTGAGACCTCCCTCCCGGACGCGCGGGCGGGACCGCCCGCCTGCGCGCCCGTACGCTATTCTGTTCCGCCATGGCTGAACGGAATTCCGGCGACATCGACGATCTGCTGCGCGAGACCAGGCGGTTCCCTCCCTCTCCGGCCATCCGGGCGCAGGCGCACGTCCGCGACGAGGCAATCTACGAGGACGCGGCGCGCGACCCCCAGGCGTTCTGGGCGCGCATGGCCGCCGAGCTCGAATGGTCGCGCCCCTGGGACGCGATTCTCGACTGGCAGCCGCCCCACGCGAAGTGGTTCGTCGGCGGGCGGCTCAACGCCAGCGTCAACTGCCTCGATCGCCACCTCCGCGGCGCGCGGCGCAACAAGGCGGCGATCGTCTGGGAAGGGGAACCGGGGGATCGGCGCACGCTGACCTATTTCGACCTGTATCGGGAGGTCTCCGCCTTTGCGAACGTCCTGAAGGCGCTGGGCGTCCGCAAGGGCGACCGGGTCGCCATCTACCTGCCGCTGGTGCCCGAGCTGGCCGTCGCGATGCTGGCCTGCGCGCGGATCGGCGCCGTGCACAACGTCGTGTTCGGCGGCTTCAGCGCCGAGTCCCTGCGCGATCGGATCAACGATTCGACCTGCCGCCTGCTCGTCACCGCCGACGGCGGATACCGGCGCGGCCACGTCGTGCCCCTCAAGCAGGTCGCCGACGAGGCGGTGGCAGGCGCCCCCTCGATCGAGCACGTGATCGTGGTGCAGCGCATCGGCGCGGCGGCGCCGGTGGCGATGTCGCCCGGCCGCGATCGCTGGTACCACGAGCTGATGGCAGACGCGCCGGGCGCCTGCGCACCCGAGCCGATGGACGCCGAGGACATGCTCTACATCCTCTACACCTCGGGCACGACCGGGAAGCCGAAGGGGATCGTGCACACGACGGGCGGGTACCTCGTCGGCACCTCCGCGACGACCAAGCTGGTGTTCGACCTGCGCGACGAGGACGTCTACTGGTGCACGGCCGACATCGGCTGGGTGACCGGCCACAGCTACGTCGTCTACGGTCCGCTCGCCAACGGCGCCACTTGCGTGATGTACGAAGGGGCGCCCGACTGGCCGGCGAAGGATCGCTTCTGGTCGATCATCGAGCGGCACGGCGTCACCATTCTCTACACCGCGCCCACGGCCATCCGCGCCTTCATGCGGTGGGGCGCCGAATGGCCGGCCCGCCACGACCTCTCGACGCTCCGCCTCCTCGGCTCGGTCGGCGAGCCGATCAACCCCGAGGCCTGGATGTGGTACCACCATCACATCGGCGGCGATCGCTGTCCGGTGCTCGACACGTGGTGGCAGACCGAGACCGGCGCCATCATGATCGCACCGCTGCCTGGGGTGACGACCCTGAAGCCGGGCTCGGCGACGCGTCCGTTCCCCGGCATCTCGGCCGAGATCCGCAACCAGCGCGGCGACGCCGTCCAGGTCGGCGGCGGCCTGCTCGCGCTCACGCGGCCGTGGCCCTCGATGCTGCGCGGCATCTACGGCGATCCCGACCGCTTCCTGCGCCAGTACTGGAGCACGTGGGGCCCCGGCGTGTACGTGACGGGCGACGGCGCCAAGCGCGACGCCGACGGGGACTTCTGGCTCCTGGGCCGCGTCGACGACGTGATCAACGTGGCCGGACACCGGCTCGGCACCATGGAGGTCGAGAGCGCGCTGGTGGACCACGCAGGCGTCGCCGAAGCGGCGGTCGTCGGCAAGGCGCACGAGATCAAGGGGCAGGCGATTGCCGCTTTCGTGACGCTCAAGGAAGGCATCGGCATGACCCCGGCGCTGGCAGACGCTCTGAAGGAGCACGTCGTGAGGAAGATCGGCGCGATCGCGCGGCCCGACGACATCCTCTTCACGGCCGATCTGCCGAAGACCCGGTCCGGCAAGATCATGCGCCGCCTGCTGCGCGACATCGCCGAAGGCAAGGCGCTCGGCGACACGACGACGCTCGCCGATCCCGCCGTCGTCGCTAGGCTGAAGGCGAACTATGAGGAAGAGTACGGGTGATCGGGTAGCCGTCGACCCGCTCGACGCGATTGCGCCCCGCCCGCTTGCCCCGCTCGACGGCCGCTTCGGCGTCGGCGAGCAGCCGCTCGGGATCGACGGCGTCGCCGACTGAGACCCGCACGTTGATCACGGCCGCGGTGACCGTCACGGCCACCCCCGTGTCGTCGCGGTGATCGGTGAAGCCGAGCCGGTCGGCAACGGTGGCGCGGACGCGCTCGGCCAGCTCGTGCGCGTGCTCGGCGTCGGGGCCGATCAGCAGCACCGCGATCACGTCCTCCGAATAGCGCGCCACCCAGTCGTGCTGGCGGAAGTAGGTGCGGATCAGGATTCCGAGCCGCTCGAGAATCCGATCGCCGACGCCGTAGCCGTGCTGCCTGTTGATCGCCGACAGGCGATCGACGTCGAAGAGGATCAGCGAGATCTCGAACCCGTAGCGACCCGCGCGCTCCAGCTGCTTGGCCAGGACCGCGTCGAGCATGGGCCGCGTGTGCAGCGTCGTCAGCCGATCGACGATCGCGGCGGAGGTCGGCTCCAGGCGCACGCGCTCGGTGTAGGCCGCGAGCAGATCGAAGGAGGCGCGGCGCACGAGCTGCGCCACCAGCGGCCACGACTCGCTGGTGGCGCCGAAGCGATCGCTCAGCGCGAGCTCGTCGACGATCGTGCGCTCCGCGAGGTAGGCGAGCGCGAACAGCGGTCCGGCGGCGAGGCCGCGCTCCATCGTCCGGTGGTGCAGGTCGACGACAAAACCGCTGCGCGGGTCCACCTCGCCGTCGCGGATCGACGAGGCGAGCAGCTGCACGACGATTTCCCCCAGGCGCGTGCAGAACTCCTGATCGAGCGGCTCGGCGCCGCTGAAGCGGAAGATCGCGATCGTGTCGCCGACCAGCAGCGGCGCGCGCTCGAGCACGAGCGCGGAGATCCGCGCCCGCAGGTCGTCCTGCATGCGCCCGCCGTCTTCGTCGCCGAAGATGCCGTCCTTGCGGTGAGCGGACAAGGCTGCCATGGTCCCTCAAGGGCGGCGGCGATGCAAGCGCCGCCGGGCCGTGCAGCGGCGTGCAGGCGCGGCCGGCCACGGGCAGAACTACGGCAGATCGGCGCTCGAGCCGAAACATGAGCCGGGAGCATGGGCACGCGCATCGGAATCGAGCTCGCGCCGGGCGAGTGTCGCATCGTCGAAATCGAGGCGCCGGCGGGCCGCGACGCCGGCGCCGGGACGCGCATCCGCGCGACGTCGGTGTCCCCGGCCGGCAGCGGCGAGACGCGCCGGCGGCTGGCGCAGTTGCGCGGGCGGGAGGCCGCGGTCGTCGCGTGGGGCCTGCGCGGCGATCATCGGCAGGCGATCGTCGACGCCGGGCCCTGCGACGCCATGCGCCGCGAAGCCGTGCAGTCGCTGCGCTCGGCCGGCATCGAGACGCGCGGCATGCTGGTCGACATCGCACCGGCCGGCCCCCGGTTGAACGACGCGCGCCGTCCGGTGCTGGCGGCACTGGCGTCGCGCGCGGACCTCGCCGAGGCCCTGCGGCCGCTGACGCTCGCCGGCATCCGCGTGCGCTCGGTCGTCGCACCCGGCGCGGCGCTCGCATCGGTGGCACGCCTGCGGCGGGGTCGCGGCGCGCTCCCGGGCATCGAAGCCTACGTGTCGCTCGAGGAGCAGGCGACCTGCATGGCGCTCGTGCGCGGCCACGTCCTGGTGGGCGCCCGCGAGCTGCCGCGAGGCTACGTCCACGAGAACGAACCGTTCGGCGAGCGCGTGCCGCGCGCCAAGGTGGCGGCCCGGCTCGCCGCCGACCTGCGCGAGCTGTTCTCGACGGCCGGCCTGGAGCCGGCTTCGGTCGGCGTGGTGTGCCTCTGCGGCACGCTGCCCGAGCTGCGCAGCATGTCGATGCTGATGATGGAGCAGCTGGAGGTCGAGATCGAGCCGCTCGACTCGATGAGCGGCGTCGACGCAGGCGAGGAGTCCGAGGCGTCGCGCGACTTTCGCGAACGCGGCATCGAGCTGCGGCTCGCCTGGGCGGCCGCCGCCGACTGGCGCGCGCCGCTGAATCTGCTGCGCGAGCGGCAGCGCCGGATCGCCGCTGCCAGGTTCGCCGCCGCCGCCGTGGCCGCCGGCGTCGGGTTCGGCATGGCCATCGGCTGGACGGCGCGCCAGTCGCCATGGCTGCGGCCGGAGTCGATCGGGCGCGCGTCCGCGGATCGCGCGCCGGCGCAGAGGCGCGGCGGGACGGCGCCGATGGCCGGCGCGACGATCGCGCCAGCGGCCGCTGCCAGGGGGACGACGACGATCGGACCGGCACCGGCGCTCGAACGCCCGCCGGGGACGAGCGGCAGCGGGCCGGAACCGCAGCCGACCGCCGCGGCCGCGCCGCCCCTGATCCGCCGCGAACGGTCCGTCGCGGCGCCGCCTGCGCCGGCGCCGGGGGACAGGCCGGTCGTTCGGACGATCGCCGCGCCGCCCGCGCGTGCGGCAGCGCGGACCAACCCGCCCTCGGCGATGCCGGCCGCCACGCTCGGCTCGATTCTCTTCAGCCCCGATCGCAAGCTCGCGATGATCGACGGACAGATCGTCGAAGCGGGCGACGACATTGGCGGCCAGACCGTCGTCGAGATCGGGCAGACGACCGTCACGATGCGCGACGGGGACGGCAGATTGCGTCGGCTATCGCTGCGGGTTGGGAAGCCGTGACCAGGCCCTGCCGTCCTGTGGTGGGCGACGGAGCATGGCCCCCAATTAGTAGGGGTGGAAGGCTGCACAGAATTTCGACTCGATCTTTGCGGATCTCCACAGTAGCGTAGAGAACCTCGGGAGCAGACCAAGGGTGCGCAAGAAGATCGGCGAGTGCCTGATTCAGGCAGGCCTCATCACCGAAGACGATCTCAAGGCGGCGTTGATCGAGCACCGGCGGACCGGCGAGCGTGTCGGCGTGGTGCTCGTGCGCATGAACCTTGCGACCGAGAAGCAGATCGCGAAGGCGCTCGCGTTTCAGCTCGGCTTCCCGTACATCAATCTCGCCGAGAACCCACCCGAGCCGTCGGCCGTGGTGCTGATTCCGAAAGAGGTTGCCAGCAAGCGGGTCTGCGTGGCGGTGCGGCTCGAAAAGAACCTGCTGACGGTCGCGATGTCCGATCCGCTGCTCTTCAGCCTCGTGCAGGATCTCGAATTCCAGACGGGGTATCGGATCAAGCAGGTGGTCGCCACCCGCGGCGACATCGTGGACGCGATCCAGTTCGGCTATCCCGACAAGCAGTTGATGCGGCTCGCTCCAGGGACCGCGGAGCTGGCGCTCGGCGATTCCCCGCGGCCGGGCCGCGGCGCCGCGGGTGCCGCCGCGCACCGGGAGACGGCGATCGCGCGCCGGTCCGAAGACGACGTGTTCGAGCCGGCGGCCGGCCTGCAGGAGCGCAGCGAGGCGGCGCCGATCATCGATCTCGTCGACCTCGTGGTTCGGAGCGCGATCAAGAGCAAGGCGAGCGACATCCACGTCGAACCGATGGAGAAGGGCGTCCTCATCCGCCATCGTCTCGACGGCCTCCTCAAGGAGGTCATGGATCTGCCCAGATGGGTCCACGAGGGGCTGATTGCCCGTTTGAAGATCATGGCGGGCATGGACATCGCCGAGAAGCGGCTGCCGCAGGACGGCCGCCTGCGCGCATCGGCCGACGATGGCACCGAGGTCGACTTCCGCGTCTCGACGCTGCGCACGCTGTTTGGCGAGAAGGTGGTGATGCGCGTCCTCGATCACCGCAAGGGCGTGCCGGCGCTCGAGGAGATCGGCATGTCGGCGATCGCGCTCGAGGAGCTGCGCGGCTTCCTGCGGCACCAGCACGGGATGATCCTGGTGGTCGGCCCGACGGGGAGCGGCAAGACGACCACGCTGAGCGCGGCGCTGCGGGCGGTGCAGTCCGAGCGGACCAACATCATCACGATCGAGGACCCGATCGAGTATCAAATCGCCGGCGTGAACCAGACCCAGATCAACGAGAAGATCAAGCTGACGTTCGCCAGCGCGCTCCGCTCGATCCTGCGGCAGGATCCCGACGTCATCCTCCTCGGCGAGATTCGCGACGCCGAGACGGCGAAGATCGCGATGCAGGCGGCGCAGACCGGCCACCTGGTGCTGTCGACGCTGCACACCGACGACGCTCCGTCGGTGTGCACCCGGTTGATGGACATCGGCACCGAGCCCTACGTGATTGCCTCGGCGCTGGTCGGCGTCGTCGCGCAACGGCTGGTGCGCCGGCTCTGCGCGCAGTGCCGGCGGCAGTACACCCCGCCGCCCGACACGCTGCGCGCGCTGAACATCCCGGATGCCGACGCCGCCACGATCCCGTTCTACAAGTCGGTCGGCTGCGACCAGTGCAATCACACCGGCTACCGCGGCCGGATCGGCATCTACGAGGTGATGCGCGTCGACGATCGGCTGCGCCGCCTCATTTCCGCGCGCGCCTCCGAGGATCAGCTCGGCGAGGCGGCGATCGCCGCCGGGATGGTCACGCTCGGCGAAGACGGGCTGGCGAAGGTCAAGAGCGGCGTCACCACCCCCGAAGAGCTGCTGCGCGTCGTCACCGAGGTCCGCGAGATGCGGACGCTGTGCGCCGGCTGCGGGGCGGCAGTCGGCGTCGACTTCATCGCGTGCCCTCAGTGCGGCAAGCGGCTGAACGGCGGCTGTCCGCATTGCGGCCGCGCGCTGCAGCCGGGGTGGAACTTCTGTCCGTACTGCGCGCGCAGCACCGAGGAGCGCCGCGCGGCCAGACGGCTGAAAGAGCGCGAGGCGGCGCAGGGACGCCGCGAACTCCCGGCGGCCAACGTCGCCGAATTCAAGAAATAGGAGACGGCGCTGAAGGACTACTACGGGCTGCTGGGCCTGCCTCCGGGCGCCCCAGCCGAAGACATCAAGCGGGCGTTTCGCGCGCAGATCGCCCGCTATCATCCCGACAAGGTCCAGCACCTCGGCCCCGAGTTCCAGGCGATGGCCGCCGATCGCGCAGCCGAGCTGACCGAGGCGTATCGGATCCTGTCCGATGCCGGGCAGCGCGCGGCCCATGATGCGGCTCGCGCCGCGTCCGGCGCGCCCGCTGCAGACGCGGCCGCCACGCCGCCGGTCGAATCGTCGCCGGCGCGCACGGCGGCCGCCGCAGCCGCCGAGACCGCCGTGCCGCCCGTGGCGGCCGAGGCGCAGCCCTCCGCCGCCGAGCGCTCCGGAGGCGGGCAGCAGTTCCGCCACGAACGCGCCACGCGCGATCGGTTCGTGCGCAAGGCAACCGTCGACCGCTTCCGCCAGGCAATCGCAGGGTCGGGCGAGGGCTACGAAGAAGCGGCGGCAGCGGGATTCGACCTCGCGTTCGTGCCGAAGTCGAAGCTCTTCGCGCGCGCGAAGAATCCGCGGCTGCTCGGGCGATTCGTGAGCGCGGTCGATGAAACCTCGGTGGCTGATGCGTGGGCTCAGGCGGCGAGGTGGGGCACGCCGAACGAGGAAGTGTGCGTCTTCCTGATGGCCTCCGAGGTCGCGCCACCGCAGCAGCTCGCCGCGGCCATCACGGCGCAGCGCCGCAAGCGGGCGGCCGGCAAGGTGGTGCTCATTCCGATGGATGCCCGCAACTGGGATGCGCACCTGCCGGCCGACGCGCCGGCGATCGCCAGGACGCTGCTCGCCAGGCTCCGGGCCGGGGCATAATCGTCCTGTCCGCCCCCGCGGGGATCCGCCGGGGGAACCGGGGTGATCCTCCATCCGTCTGTTCACATGCTGCCATGGCGCTGATTGAAACCGTCGATCTCTGGAAGACCTACGTCATGGGCTCGGAGCCCATCCACGCGCTGCGCGGCGTGTCGATCCAGATCGACCGCGGGGAGTACGTGGCCATCATGGGGCCGTCGGGCTCCGGCAAGTCGACGCTGATGAACCTCATCGGCTGCCTCGATACGCCGAGCAGGGGATCGTACCTGCTCAACGGCAAGCAGGTCAGCCAGATGAACGACAACGACCTGGCGCGGATCCGCAACGAGGAGATCGGCTTCGTCTTCCAGACGTTCAACCTGCTCCCGCGCGCGACGGCGCTGCACAACGTGGAGCTGCCGATGGTGTACGCGGGGGTGGGAGCGAAGGACCGGACGGCGCGCGCGCGGCAGGCGCTGGAGCGCGTCGAGCTCGGCGATCGGCTGCTGCACCGGCCGAACGAGCTCTCGGGCGGCCAGCGCCAGCGCGTCGCCATTGCCCGCGCGCTGGTGAACGCGCCGTCGATCCTGCTCGCCGACGAGCCCACGGGGAACCTCGACTCCAAGACCGGGCTCGAGATCATGGGGCTGTTCGACCGGCTGCACGCCTCCGGCAACACGATCGTGCTGGTCACCCACGAGTCGGAGGTGGCCGCGTACGCCCACCGCACGATCTACATCCGCGACGGGCAGGTCGAGAACGACGTCAGGCGGGCGGCTTAGCGGACGCCGTCAGTCGCAGGCCGCCAGTCGTCACGCTCGGTCGCCGGTCTCGTCGCGTCCGGTGCCGAAGTCGCCGAGAGGTGTACGTGGGCGCGCGTGCTGGCGCAGCCCGGCGAGGCGATGTCGTGGTGGACGACAACCTCGCCGTCCGCGGACGGCCCGCGGTGCGCGCGGCCCATTGAAGCGGTCGGCGCGCAGATGGCGCTCGCGAGGGCCCGCGTGCCGTTCTGATCCCGATCGCCAGCCACGAACCCGTGTTCCGCGACCGGCGATGTTCCCGCCCTCGGCTTCGAGGTGGCGGATCGAGCCGGGCGCCGTTCCGGCCGCCTCCTCGAACAGGCCTCCGGGGCGACCTGTTTGGCGCGGGCACGTGACGCCGGTGTTCCGCGACCACGAGACAGGTCCGAGTCTCGCGCTCGATACGGATATTGCGCGGGATGACGGTCCGTCGACGGCGCGAACCGCTCTGCGATGAGCGCGCCGCCACGTGCGGACGAGGACGAGGCGAGGTTCCGCAGAGACGCGGGTCGCGGTCGAAGGAACGGCTTCGAGGGATTTCGCCACCTCCACGCGCCAGGCGCACCGCCCATGCCGGAGGCCGATCTGACGATTGGCTCTGAAGGTTGGGACTGGCAACTGGCGCCGGACGATCGCGCTAGACCTCCGCCCAGTGGCCGGCGGCGATCTCCTTCAACGAGGCCTCCCTGCTCACGGCCGCGGGATCGAGCACGATCCGCGCCCGTCGTGCGTCGGGGTCGGGAATCGGCACTGCCGAGAGCAGCGCGCGCGTGTAAGGATGCCGCGGCGCCGCGAAGATCGCACCGGTCGGGCCGACCTCCACGATCCGGCCCAGGTACATCACCGCGACCCTGCTGCAGACGTGCTCGACCAGCCGCAGATCGTGCGCGATGAACAGATACGTGAGCGTCAACTGCCGCTGGAGATCCATCAGCAGGTTCACGACCTGGGCCTGCACCGACACGTCCAGCGCCGACACCGGCTCGTCGAGCACGAGAAACGACGGGTTGAGCGCCAGTGCGCGCGCGAGGCCGATGCGCTGGCGCTGGCCGCCGCTGAACTGGTGCGGGTGCCGCTCGAGATGCGCGGGATCGAGCCCGACGAGGCCGAAGAGACCCGCGACCCGCTCGCGCCGGGCCGCGCGGGCGCCCATCCGATGGATGATCAGCGGTTCTTCCACGATCTGCCGGGCCGTCATCCGCGGATTGAGCGACCCGTACGGATCCTGGAAGACGATCTGCATCTGTCTTCGCGCCGCCCGCATCCGCTTGGGGGAGTAGGCCAGCACGTCTTCGCCGCGGAACCGCACGGCCCCCGACGTCGGCTCGACGAGCCGCAGGATGCAGCGCCCGGTCGTGGTCTTGCCGCAGCCCGATTCGCCCACCAGTCCGAACGTCTCCCCCTCGTCGATCGCGAAGCTGACGTCGTCGACGGCCGTGATTGTCGACGGCCTGCGCAGCAGTCCGCCGCCGCGCCGGAAGCGCTTCACCAGGTGCGAGACTTCAACGAGGGCCATGGGTGGGCGGGCCAGGGACGCCGGTTGCGGCGGGCGCGTGGAGGTAGCACTTCGCGCGCTGTTCCGGACCGACGGCATAGTCGGGGGGCGGGGTCGTCGCGCAGCGGTCGAATCGATCCCGGCAGCGCGGGCCGAAGGCGCAGCCGGCCGGCAGCGCGCCGGGCGCCGGCACGCTGCCGTCGATTGCCGTCAGGCGCTGGCCCGGGACGCCGGGCATCGACGCCAGGAGCGCGCGCGTATAGGGATGCTGCGGCCGGCGGAAGATCGCCCGCACCGGTCCCTCCTCGACGATGCGCCCCGCGTACATCACGGCCACGCGATCGCAGATGCCGGCGGCAACGCCCAGGTCGTGCGTGATGAGCAGCAGCGAGAGGCCGAACGCCGCCTTCATCTCGCGCAGCAGCGCCAGAATCCCGGCCTGAATGGTGACGTCGAGCGCGGTGGTCGGCTCGTCGGCGACGATGAGCGCCGGCCGGCAGGCCAGCGCCAGCGCGATCAGCACGCGCTGCCGCATACCGCCCGACAGTTGGTGCGGATAGTCGTCCACCCGCAGCCGCGGATCCGGAATCCGGACCGCGTCGAGCAGATCGATCGCCGCCGCACGTGCCCCGCGGCCCGACGCGCGGCCGTGCACGGCGAGCGTCTCGGCGAGCTGATCGCCGATGGTGAACACCGGGTTCAGCGCCGTCATCGGCTCCTGAAAGATCATGGCGATCTCGGCGCCTCGCACCCTGCGCATGTCGGCTTCCGGCAGGGCGCCGAGATCGCGTCCGCGGTACAGGAGCCGTCCGCCGGTGATTCGCCCTGGCGCCACGACCAGGCGCATGATCGAGAGCGCCGTCACCGATTTTCCGCAGCCCGATTCGCCGACCAGGCCGAGCGTCTCGCCAGGGCGGATCTCGAAGCTCACCTCGTCGACGGCGGTGACGGGACCCGATGCGGTGTCGAAGACCGTTGTCAGGCGCTCGACCGAGAGCAGAGGCGCCCCGGCCATCAGAGGTCTGCCGCCTCCTGATACTCGCCGAACGCCGCGCGCATCGCATCGGCGATCTCGCCCACGGTGGCCAATGCCTCGACGGCCTGGAGAATGGGCGGCATCAGGTTGCCGCCGCCGCGGGCCGTCCGGCCGATCGCGTCGAGCGAGGCCGCCCACGCGGCGCGGCTCCGGCTCGCACGAACGGCCTGCACGCGTTCGATCTGGCGCCGCTCGACCTCGGGGTCCACGCCGAACAGCGCCGGCTCCACCAGCCCGCCGTCGGCGTACCTGTTGACGCCGACAACGATCGCCTCGCCGCTGTCGATCGCGAGCTGCGTCCGGTAGGCCGACTCCTGGATCCAGCGCTGGACCAGCCCGGATTCGATCGCGGCGAGCGTGCCTCCGGACTCCTCGATGCGTTCCATCAG
Source organism: Acidobacteriota bacterium (assembly GCA_020850715.1). Lineage (GTDB taxonomy): Bacteria > Acidobacteriota > Vicinamibacteria > Vicinamibacterales > CAVVIG01 > JADZED01. Next base: position 39,628 of record JADZED010000025.1, on the reverse strand, counting down.
CGCCGCGGCCTCCCGTTCGATCCCGTTGGTCAGATCTTCGACGGCCCAGGCGCCGCCGGTCGGATCGACCGTGTTGGCCACGCCGGTCTCCTCGGCGATGATCTGCTGCGTGCGCAGCGCGATGCGCGCCGATTCCTCGGTCGGCAGCGCCAGCGCCTCGTCGCGCCCGTTGCAGTGCAGCGACTGGGCCCCCCCGAGCACCGCCGCCAGCGCCTGCAGGGCGACGCGGACGATGTTGTTGTCGGGCTGCTGCGCGGTGAGCGTGCTGCCGGCGGTCTGCGCGTGGAAGCGGAGCTGCTGCGCGCGCGGCGTCGCCGCGCCGAACCGATCGCGCATGATCCGCGCCCAGAGGCGCCGCGCCGCCCGGAACTTCGCGATCTCCTCGAGCAGGTCGTTGTGCGCGCTGAAGAAGAACGAGATCCGCCGGGCGAACGCGTCCACGTCGAGCCCGGCCGCGATGGCCGCCTGCACGTAGGCGACGGCGTTCGCGAAGGTGAACGCCACCTCCTGCGCCGCCGTCGCGCCCGCCTCGCGGATGTGGTACCCGCTGATCGAGATGCTGTTCCACGAGGGGAGCTCGCGCTCGCAGTAGGCGACGATGTCGGTGACGATCCGCAGCGAATGGCGCGGCGGATAGACATAGGTGCCGCGCGCGACGTACTCCTTGAGGATGTCGTTCTGCACCGTGCCCGACAGCGCCCGCGGCGCCACGCCCCGCCGCCGCGCGACGGCGACATACAGCGCGAGCAGCACGGCGGCCGTCGCGTTGATCGTCATCGACGTGGACACGCGCTCGAGGGGAATCCCGTCGAACAGCGCCGCCATGTCCTCGAGCGAATCGATCGCCACGCCGACCCGGCCGACCTCGCCCGCGGCCAGCCGATGGTCCGAGTCGTAGCCCATCTGGGTCGGCAGATCGAAGGCCACGCTCAGGCCGCTCACGCCCTGCGACAGCAGGTATCGATAGCGCGCGTTGGACTCCGCCGCGCCGCCGAAGCCGGCGTACTGGCGCATCGTCCACAGCCGGCCGCGGTACATCGTCGGCTGGATGCCGCGTGTGAAGGGAAACTCGCCGGGATAGCCGAGCGCCGCGTCCGGCTCCCAGCCGGCGAGATCCTCGGGCACGCGGGCGGTCACGCCGACGATTGTAATGCGGGGCGACGGCGCCGGGGCAGAGCCGGCGGCGCCGGGCGGCGCGCCGCGCGAAAAGCTGTTGACGGCAGGACGCGTCCCGGGTAGCGTCACGCCACTGCATCCCTTGGTCCTGGATCCCGTGTTGGCACCAGCCGCTGGAACCCGCCGACCGACCGCCCTGATCGCCGCGCCGTTCGCGTACCTGCTCGTGGCGATCGTCTTCTCGTGGCCGCTCGCGCTGCATCTGCGCACCCAGGTGACCGGCCCGCTCGACGGCGATACGGGCGTGTACGTCTGGAACCTCTGGGTGTTTCACCACGAGCTGCTCGACCGCCACGGACTTCCGTACTTCACGAGCACGATCTTCGGCGCGACGGGGCCGGCCAATCTCAGCCTCCACAACTACACCGCCTTTGCGAACATCATCGCGCTGCCGTTTGTGGGGACCCTCGGGATCGTTGCGACGTTCAACCTGATCTACCTGGGCCTGACGGTGATGACGGCGTTCGCGATGTTCCTGCTCGCCGAGCGCCTGACGGGCGACGCGGCCGTGTCGTGGCTGGCCGGTCTGCTCTTCGCGTGGTGTCCGACGCTGATCGCGCGAAGCCAGGGGCACTTCAGCCTGGTCGCCGCCGCGCCGCTGCCGGTCATGGTCCTCGTGCTGCTCGGCGCCGGCCGGGGCCGCCCCATCCGCGACGCGGCGGCGATCGGCGCGACCGTCGCCTGGGCGACCGCCTGCGACGTGTATTTCGGCGTGTACTGCCTGATGCTGGCCGTGGCCTGTCTGACCTGTTCGGCGGTGCAGGTCTCGGGCCGTCGTTCCGAGCCCTCGCGCTGGCTGATCGCGGCGCGGCGCTTTCTCGACGTGAGCGCAATCGGCCTGGCCGGCCTCATCGCAGCGCTCGCGATCGGCGGCGGCTGGGAGTTTGCGCTGCTCGGACAGACCGTCCGCATGCGCACCTTGTACACGCCCGTCCTGGTCCTCACCGCGCTCGTCGCCTTGCGCCTGCTGCTCTCGAGCCGACGGGGGCTGCGCGCGGTCTCGATCGACCGCTTGCGGATGGGCGCAGGCCTGCTGGCGGGCGCCGGCGTCGTGGCCGCCATCCTCATGTCGCCTCTCCTGTACGCGTTCGGCGTGCGGGTGCTCGACGGCCAGATGGTGAGCCCGCCGATCTTCTGGCGCAGCAGCCCGCCCGGGCTCGACCTCGCCGCGCTCGTGGTGCCGAACCCGAACCATCCGCTCGCGCCGGCCGGGCTCGCCGCCTGGCTCGACGGGCTCTCGCGCGACGGCTACATCGAGAGCGTCGGCTCGATTTCGCTGGTTGCGCTCGCGGCGATGATCGCCGCCTGGCGCGCCGGCTGGCGGCCGCCCCTGCTGCCGCTGTCGATCGCCGCCGGGTTCGGCCTGCTGGCGCTCGGCCCGTTCATCCGGATTGCCGGTCTGCAGACCTACGTGCCCGGCCCGTGGGCGTTCCTGCGGTACTTGCCGGTCGTCGGCCTGGCGCGCTCGCCGGCGCGCTTCCTCATCTTCGCGATGGTCGGCGTCGCGGCGCTGTTCGCCTCGTCGGCGGCCGCTCTCGCACGGCGATGGCCGCACGCGCGACGGTGGATCGTCGCCGGCTTGGGCGCGTTGCTGGTATTCGAACTGTTTCCGGCGCCGCGGCCGCTGTTCTCGGCGCGGATTCCGTCGATCTACCGGATCGTCCAGAACGATCCGCGCCCCGGCGCGCGGGTGCTCGAGCTGCCGTTCGGCGTCCGCGACGGCACGATGACCGTCGGCAATTTCACCGCGCGCACGCAGTACTATCAGACGGCGCACGGCAAGCCGATTCTCGGCGGCTATCTCTCGCGCGTCTCGGAGCGCCGCGTGCGCGAGAGCCTGCGGGCGCCGGTGCTGCGCGCAATGATTCGCGCCAGCGAAGGGCAGCCGCTCACCGGCGACGAGATGGCCCGCCTTCGCGCCGCCTGGCCCGCGTTCATCGCGCGAACCTCGGTCGCCTACATCGTGCTCGACGCGGCGCGTGGCGCCCCGGCGCTGCGCCCGATCGTCGAGGCGCTCGATCTCGAAAAGCTCGGCGAGGATCCCCCTCTCACCCTGTACCGCCCGCGCGCGCCCGCTGCGCGCTGAAGCGCCGACGCGGGGGACGACTTGGCGGTCCCCGTAAATGCTTGACAGATCGGAGGCTTCTCCGTAAACTGAGCCTGTTACCACTCAACTCGACACGCGAAGCACAGGCGCCCGATCCCTGTACATCGTCTTGGTGTAGGCAAATCCGGATCGGGAAGCGCCCCCGGAACCCGGCCCGGCGGCGTAGGGAGGCATCAGGATGGACGACGTCGTGAACCGGTTTGCGCGAGAGCTGGCCGACGCCATTGCCGCTGCGGTTGCCGAGAGTCCGCAGGTCGAAGCCTGTCGCGAGAAAGCACGCGCGGCCGGGTTCGAGATGAAGGTTTCGCTCGAAGCCGTGGTCGGCTTCGTGAGCCGCTCGCAGTCGGCGGCGCTCACCAAGGTGGCCGCGCCGGCGCGGATCGTACAACCGCGGCGGAACTTCGAGGTCTCGGCCAACGACCGCCGGTTCCTGCGGTCGCTGCGCATCGCGGCGGACGAGACAGCCGAGCCGGTCGAATAGCCGCTATCGCCGAATCATCGACCGGGCCGGCGCGCCGCAGGGTGCGCCGGCCCTTTTCATTGGCGCGCGCTCACGCTGCCGGCGCGCGCGGCCGCCTCGGCCGCGGCCGCCGGATCGCCCAGGTAGTAGTGGCGCACCGGCGCCAGAGAACCGTCGAGCTCATAGACGAGCGGAATGCCGGTCGGGATGTTCAGCCCCACGATCTCCGACGGCGACATCCGGTCCAGCGACATCACGAGCGCACGCAGGCTGTTGCCGTGCGCGGCGATCATCGTCCGTTGTCCGGCGAGGATCGCCGGTGCGATCGCGCCGTGCCAGCACGGCATGACCCGGGCGACGGTCTGCTCGAGCGACTCGGTGAGCGGCAGCTCCTCGGGCGCCAGCGCCGCGTATCGCCGATCGTGCGACGGATGGCGCGGGTCGTCGGGCGCGAGCGCCGGCGGTGGGATGTCGTAGCTGCGGCGCCAGATCCGGGTCTGCGCTTCGCCGTGGCGCGCGGCCGTCTCCGCCTTGTCGAGTCCCTGCAGCGCGCCGTAGTGCCGCTCGTTGAGCCGCCAGCTCTTGGCGACCGGGATCCAGAGCAAGTCGAGCTCGTCGAGGACGATGCCGAGCGTGCGGATGGCGCGCTTCAGCACCGAGGTGAACGCCACGTCGAACGTGTAGCCGCCCTCGCGCAGCAGCCGGCCCGCCTCGTGGGCCTCGGTCCGGCCGCGATCGGAGAGATCCACGTCGTACCACCCCGTGAAGCGGTTCTCGCGGTTCCAGACGCTCTCGCCGTGACGCAGCAGCACCAGCTCATGCATGCGCAGGCCTCAGGCCCGTGCGCCCCGCGAACACGGCGGCGGCGCCGAGCTCTTCTTCGATCCGGAGGAGCTGATTGTACTTGCAGAGCCGATCGGTCCGACTTGCCGACCCGGTCTTGATCTGGCCGGCCGCGGTCCCCACCGCCAGATCGGCGATCGTCGTGTCCTCGGTCTCGCCCGAGCGGTGCGAGATGATGGTCCCGTATCGCGCGGTGGCCGCCATCCGTACCGCGTCGAGCGTTTCGGTGACGGTGCCGATCTGATTGAGCTTGACGAGCAGCGCGTTGCCGGCACCCTCCGCGATGCCCTTCGCGAGGATCTCGGGATTGGTGACGAACACGTCGTCTCCGACCAGCTGCACCCGGCCTCCGAGCGCGGCGGTGAGGCGCTGCCAGCCGGCCCAGTCGCCCTCGGCCAGGCCGTCCTCGATCGACACGATCGGGTATTCGCGCGTCCAGTCGTCGTACAGCCGGATCATCTCGTCTGAGCCGCGTTCGGGCTCGCCCGACTTCCGGAACGTGTATCGGCCCTCGCCGGCCCAGAGTTCGCTTGCCGCGACGTCGAGCGCGATCCAGACCTCGTGGCCGGCTTTCAAGCCGGCCTTTCCGATCGCCTCGAGCACGACTTCGAGCGCCTCGCGGTTCGACGTCAAGTTGGGAGCGAACCCCCCTTCGTCGCCGACGCCGGTCGACTGGCCGCGCCGCTTCAGGAGCGCGCGCAGCGCGTGGAAGATCTCCGCGCCCCAGCGCAGCGCCTCGGCGAAGGACGGCGCCCCGAGCGGCATCACCATGAACTCCTGGAAGTCGACGCTCGAGTCGGCGTGCGCGCCGCCGTTCAGGATGTTCATCATCGGCGCCGGCAGGGTGAAGCGCCCGCTGCCGTACAGCCCGCCGAAATGGCGGTACAGCGGGACGCCGGCGGCCGCGGCGCCGGCGCGCGCGGCCGCCATCGAGACGCCCAGGATCGCGTTGGCGCCGAGGCGGCTCTTGGTCGTGGTCCCGTCGAGGGCGATCATCGCGCCGTCGAGCGCCCGCTGATCGAGCTCGCGCCCGTGCAGCGCCCCGGCGATCTCGCCGTTCACGTGCGCGACCGCCTTGCGGACGCCCTTGCCGCCGAAGCGGCGCATGTCGAGGTCGCGCAGCTCCAGCGCTTCGCGCTCGCCGGTCGATGCGCCCGACGGCACGGCGGCGCGGCCGGAGGCGCCGCCCTCGAGCACGACGTCGACTTCCACGGTGGGATTGCCGCGCGAATCGATGATTTCGCGCCCGTGCACACGAGTGATCTTCACGCGCTCTACCCTCCGCTGCCGCGACGATCCGCCTCGGCCTCGAACCGCAGGGCGTCGTCGCCCGGCGGCGCGACGAGCGGCTCATCGTCGGTCGTGACGACGACGACGCCCGATTCCGAGACGGCATGTCGCTTGCGATCTTCCGCCGCGTCGTAGCCGATCAGGGCGCCGCGCGGGATGAGGACGTCGCGATCGACGATCGCGCGCCGGATTCTGGCATGGCGGCCCACGCGGACGCCCGGCATCAGGATGCACTGCTCGATGCGGCAGAAGCTGTGGACGCGGACGTTGGGACAGAGCACGCTGCCCTCGACCACGCTGCCCGACACGATGCAGCCGGGCGAGATGATCGAATCGAGCGCGTGGCCGCAGCGCTGCCCCTCTTCGGCGAACACGAACTTCGCCGGTGGGGCCTGCGGCTGATAGGTGCGCAGCGGCCATTGCGGATCGTACAGGTTGAACTCCGGGTTCACCTGGCACAGATCCATGTTCGCGTCGAAATAGGCGTCGATCGTGCCGATGTCGCGCCAGTAGGTGGCGGCTTTCTTGTTCTCGTCGTAGAAGCGGTAGGCGTAGACCGGCGCCTGCTGGATGAGCGCCGGGATCACGTCCTTGCCGAAGTCGTGCGCCGTCGGCAGGCCCGCGTCGGCTTCGAGCGCGCGCACGAGCACGTCGGTGTCGAAGATGTAGACGCCCATCGATCCGAGCGTCCGGTCCGGCGACCCGGGAATCGGGCTCGGCTCGCGCGGCTTCTCCTGAAAGCCGGTGATCCGATCGCGGTCGTCGACCGCGAGAATGCCGAAGCGATGGCCTTCCGCCAGCGGCACCTCGATCGCGCCGAGCGTGGCGGCGGCGCGGCGCTCCTGATGGAACCGCAGCATCCGGGCGTAGTCCATCTTGTAGACGTGGTCGCCCGACAGCACGATCAGATACCGCGGATCCTCCCGCATGATCGAGTAGAGATTCTGGTACACCGCATCGGCGGTGCCCTGGTACCAGTGCTCGCTGACCCGCTTCTGCGGCGGCAGGATCTCGACAAACTCCCCGAGCTCCTCGGAGACGATGCTCCAGCCCATCCGGATGTGCCGATTGAGCGACAGCGACTTGTACTGCGTCGCGATGAAGATGCGCCGCAGCCCGGAGTTGATGCAGTTGCTCAGCGCGAAATCGATGATCCGGTAGGGCCCGCCGAAATAGACGGCCGGCTTGGCGCGCTGCTGCGTGAGCGGGAACAGCCGCTCGCCGGCGCCGCCGGCGAGCACGATGACCAGGGACTCGTCGAGCAGCGAGGTCATCGACCCTCAGCGCCGCCGCAGCACGACGCGCGCCGGCGCGCCGTCGGCGCCGGTCATGCGCAGCGGCAGACAGAACATCTCGTAGGCGCCGGGCTCCACCTGCCGCAGATCCAGCCCCTCGACCACGACGATGCCGGCGCCGAGCAGCACGCGATGGGCGGGGGCCCCCGGCGTCCCGAACGGCTCGACCGAGAGATAATCGACGCCGACCAGCTTCACGCCGCGATCGCGCAGGTGGCGGGCGCCCGAATCGCCGAGGCCCACGTACCCGCGATCGAAGTCGGGCGACCCCCACAAGCCCGAGTTCGACGTCTTGAGCAGCACCCGCGTCTCGCCGGCCAGATCGTGCGGCGCGAAGTCCGCGGCCTCGACGGCGCCGCGCGTCGTCAGTTCGATCACCCTCGCCGGTCCGCACAGCACGTCGAGCGGCAGCGCCTCGACGCCCGCGCCGCCGTCGAAGACGTGCCTGGGCGCGTCCACGTGCGTGCCGGTGTGGGCGCTGCAGCGCAGCGTCGACACGTTCGCGCTGCCGCCGTCGGCGAGGCGCTTGACGGCCTCGAGGCTGTACGGGGTGTTGCCCGGGTAGGTGGGGAGATCGGCGTCGAGCGGTACGGACACGTCGATGAACGTCATGGCTTCCGCCGGGCGGATTTCGATGATAGCACAGGGTTTTTCGGCGTGAAGTGCTGACGCTGGAACAGTTTGACTTGACCTGAGGCGGCGCCTATGATGACTTGTTCGTCGCTCCGCTCGTGCTGGAGGCCCCTTCGCAGTGACACCCCTTCGCCGCACCCTCGTCTGCCTGATCGCCCTGCTGGCGGCCGGTGCCGGCCTGCGCGCGCAGGGCGCCGGGCAGGACGGCGAGGCGCGCACCCGGGAACTGAAAGCGATGCTGTCGCTGGTCGACCGGGTCGCCGGTGGACACGAGACGCCAAACGAGCTTGGCCTGGCGTGGCTGCGCGAAGACTATCTGAAGGCGCAGGACCGGCAGAGTTACGTGCCGTTCACGGTCACGGTAGACCCGACGAAAGTGCCGGGCGGCGCCGTCACGTTGTACTGGCGCGTCGTGGCCCGGGGCGGCGGGGCCTCCGGCCAGGCGGCCGGGCGCGCGCGGAAGGGATCCTTCCCCTACGAGGACCTCTCGTCGGCCGTCGTGACCGGCGACGCGCCGGTGCCGATCAGCCGTTCGTTCACCGTGCCGGCGGGGACCTACGACGTGTACGTGCTGGCCCGGGAAGCCGCCGCCGCGCGCCGCACGCCGGCGCCGAAGACCGCCGTGCTCGCGCGCGAAGTGGTCGTCCCCGACTTCTGGAACGACGCGCTGAGCACGAGCTCGCTCATCGTCGTGGATCGGATCGAGGCGGTGACGGCGCCGCTGTCGAGGGAGCAGAAGGCCGATCATCCGTACGCGCTCGGCAGCATCGAGATCGTGCCGTCGTACCGCAGCACCTTCACCCGCGGCTCCGAACTGTCCACCTTCATGCAGATCTACAACGCGGCCACCGATGCCGCGCAACTGCCGGACGTGGTCGTGGAATTCAGCTTCTTCAGGAAGGATCCGGCCGGGCCTGAGACCTTCTTCAACCGGACGCCGCCGCTGAACCTGAAAGCCGGGACGATGGAATCGACGTTCAGCTTCGCCGCCGGGCACCAGCTTCAGACGGGTCAGGCCGTGAAGCTCTCGAGCTTTCCCGAGGGGAACTACCGGCTGGAGATCAAGGTGACCGACAGGATCGCGAACAAGGCGCTGACGCGCGACCTGAGCTTCCGCGTCGGCCCGTCGTAGATGCGGACTTCACGGCAGACGCCGGGGAACGGGCATATGCACGACACCACGAAATCGGTCGTCGCGGCGGCGTTGTTCGGCTGTCTGGGTCTGCTCTGGGCGATCCCTGCCGGCGCGCAGGCGCGGACGGCCGGGACGGCCGCGGCGGCGCCCGCCGTCGCGCCGTCGGGGTCGATTGACGGCATCGTGCGGGATGGACGGGGCGCGCCGCTGCCAGGCGTGATGGTGTCGGCGGTCGGCGCCTCCGCCGCTTTTGCGCTCACCGGCCGGGACGGCCGCTTCGTGCTGGCCGCGCTCGAACCGGGCGTGTACGTGCTGCGGGCGCACCGCAGCGGCTTTGCCGCCGGACGCGGCGAGATCGTCGAAGTCGCCGCCGGTGTGCGGGCCAGTTCGACCATCGCGCTGAACCGCACGCCCATGGCGCATCCGATCCTCGAGGCGGGCCTGGGCCTGCAGATTCCGCACGCGGCTGAGGGCGACACGGAGGCCGGCGCGGCGGCGCCGGCTCCGGCCCCGGACGCCTCATCGCCGCGGCCAGACGGCGACCGCGACGAGATGGCCTGGCGGCTGCGGCACGCCCGCCGCGGCGTGCTGCAGGAGGTCTCGATGCCGGAGGCCGTGCTCGCCGACGGTGGCCCATCCGACCTCGGGTCCGCGGCGCGGCTGATTGCCACGCCTGTGCGGCGCGCGACGAGCTTCTTCGCTGACATGCCGTTTTCCGGCCAGTTCAATCTCCTCACGGCCGGATCGTTCGAGACGCCGGCTCAGCTGTTCACGCTCGACAGCTTCGCGCGCAGCATCGCCGATGTCTCGGTCGGCGCGCCTGCGGGCGGGCAGGCCGACTGGAGCGTGCGGGGCGCGCTCACGCAGGGCGACGTCTCGTCATGGATCGTCGCCGGCGCCTATGCGACGCGCGCGCCGGCGCGCCGGCTCCGCGAGATCGGGCTGTCGTACAGCGCGCAACGGTACAACGCCGGCAACCCCGGCGCTTTCCACGAGGTCGACGGCGGCCGCAATGCCGGCGTCCTCTATGCGTTCGAGACGGTCGCCCTCTCTCCGGCGCTCGCGCTGACCTACGGCGCGCGTTACGGCCGCTACGACTACCTCACGAACCGCAACGTCCTGAGCCCGCGGTTCGCGGTGGCGTGGACGCCTGCCCGGGCGCTGCGGATCAACACGCTGGTATCGCGGCGCGCCACCGCCCCGGGGGCCGAGGAGTTCGTGCCCCCCGCCGGCGAGGGCCTGTGGCAGCCCACGCAGCGGACGTTCTCGCCGCTGCTCGGCGGGCCGCTCAGATCGGAACGCACGACCCATGCGCAGGCGGAGGTCGAGCGCGACCTCGGCCGCTCGACCTTCGTGGTGCGCGCCTTCGCCCAGCAGGTCGCCGGGCAGCTCGTGACGGTTTTCGGCGCGGCCGTTCCCGGGCGGCCGGTGTCGTCGCTCGGGCACTACTTCGTGGGCGCCGACGGATCTGCGGACGCGGTCGGGTGGGCCACCGGCCTGCGTACCGAGCTGGCCGGCCGCGTTCATGCCTCTGTCGAGTACGCGCAGATCCGCGCCCGGTGGACGCCGGAGGCCGACCTCTCGTACCTGATCGTGGTCGAGCCCTCGGTGCCGGCCGAGGCGACGCGCATCCATCGGATCTCCACGGCGATCGAAGCCGACGTGCCGGAGACCTCGACCAGGGTGCTGCTGCTGTACCGCGTGAGCAACGGGTTCGCGCACGCGCCGGCCGACGCCGCGGCCGGCGAGCGCAGGTTCGACACGCGGTTCGACGTGCAGGTACGGCAGTCGCTGCCGTTCATGGACTTCAGCTCCGCCAGGTGGGAGATGCTCGTGGCGGTCAGGAACTTCTTCCGCGAGATGGCGGACGACCAGTCGGTCTACGACGAACTGCTCGTGGTGCGGCCGCCGAAGCGGATCGTCGGCGGGCTCACGCTGCACTTCTAGCGATCGCATCCGGGATCAATGGCCGACCTCGCATCGCCGTTCATCGCTGCTCCCGTCTCGGCCCGCGACTGGCTCGCGTGGGGACGCTCGGCGTTCGCCCTGGCGGTGGTCGTCGTGCTCCTGGGGCTCGGCGTGACGAACATCGCGTCGTGGGGGCACCGGAACGAGGTCGAGGACGGCGTGCTGTGGGGCGCCCGCGGCGAAGGGGTGACGGCGGTCGAAGTCGCGGCCGGTTCGCCGGCCTCGCGCGCCGGCCTGGCGAAAGGCGACCTCCTGATCGCGGTCAATGGCGCCCCGGTGCGGACGCCGGCCGATGTGGTCCAGTACCAGTACCGCGCGGCCGGGGGCACGCTGCTGACCTATTCGATCCTGCGCCTCGACGCGCAGCGCGCGTTTCAGGTCGCGCTCGCCACCGCGCCCGGCGGCAGCTCGATGTACTTCGTGCTCGCCGCGGTCGGCCTCTTCACGCTGCTGGTCGGCGCGTCGGTCCGCCTGCGGCGGCCGAAGGATCAGGCCACGCTGCACTTCTTCTGGCTCTGCGTCGCGTTCTTCGGCGTCTTCACCTTCTCGTTCAACGGCGCCTTCGACCGGCTCGACTGGATCTTCTACTGGGGCGACACGATTGCCTGGGCGCTGCTGCCGCCGCTGCTGCTGCACTTCACGCTGGTGTTCCCGGCCCGCGACGCCCAGGCGCCGCCTCAGAGGCCCTTCTCGGTCGGCTTGCCGGCGCTGGCCGCGATGTACGCGCCGGCGGCCGCGCTCGGCGCCGGGCGCGTGTTCGCCGTCGCGCGCGGCGCGTCCGACGGTCCGCTGTTCTCGCGCGCCATCGAGATCCTGAACCGCGGCGAGCACCTGTATCTGGGCGTGTGTGCGGCCGCGGCCGTGGTCGTGCTCGGGCGCGCCTGCGGCCAGATCGCCTCGCTCACCGGGCGCCGCCAGTTGCGCTGGATCGCCTGGGGCACCGCCCTCGGCGCCGGCCCGTTCGCGGCCGGCTATGCGCTGCCGTGGGCGCTCGGCATCGACCCGCCGGTCACGCTGCAGCTCACGGCGATCCCGCTGGGCCTGGTGCCGCTCACCTTCGCGTCGGCGATCGTGCGCTACCGGCTCCGCGACGTGGAAGTCATTGTCAAGCGCGGGCTCGCGTACACGGCGTTCTTCGGCGCGGCGGCGGTGTTCTACGTTGCAATGCTGAGGCTGGCCGGCCATCTGTTTCCGATCGGCGACGACCGCAACTGGATCGTCGCCCTGCTGGCCACCTCCGTCGTGGTGCTGCTCGCGCAGCCGGTGAAGGAGGCGCTGCAGAATGCGCTCGATCGTCTCTTCTACCGCGATCGCTACGACTATCGGCGGGCGCTGGTGGCCTTCGCGCGCGATCTGAACAGCGACCTCGACGTCGAGCGGCTCAGCCAGCGTCTCGTCACGCGCATCGTCGAGACGCTGGTGCTCGACCGGCTCGCACTGATGCTCGTCGACGAGCGCACGGGCGATTTCGCGGCCATCGGCGACTACGGCTTCTCCGGCGCGCGGCCGCGGCTGTCGCACGCCTCGTCGCTGGCGCCGCGCCTGCACGCCGGGCACACCGTCGCGCTCGACGACCCGCTGGCCGGCGCCCGGTTCCTCGCCGAGGAGGTCGAGTTCTGGCGCGACGCCGGCATCTACTATCTGATCCCGTGCGTGTTCGAAGGCAGCGCGATCGCGGTGCTGGCGCTGGGCCGCAAGGACAATGCCGAGCCGTTCAACAGCGAGGACCTCGCGCTGCTGACTGCCGTCGCAGGCCAGGTCGCGACGGCGATCGAGAACGGCCGGTTGTACCGGCAGCTGCGCCTCAAGGCCGACGAGCTCGGCCGCATGCGCGAGTTCAACGACAACATCCTCGAATCGCTCGACAACGGCCTGGTCGTCTTCGACGAGGCCGAGCGGATCGTCCGCTGGAACCGCGCGCTCGAGGAGCTCTACGGCGTGGCGCGCGCCGACGCGGTCGGGCGGCAGCTGGCGGACGTCTTCGACGAACCGGTCGTCGAGGCCCTCCGCGCCGCACGCGAGGCACATCCCGGCGGCGCCACGCTCTATCGGGTTCCGCTCGCGAGCCGGCGGCCCGCCGCCACCGCCGAGGACGCGGCGCTGCTCGTGAACGCCACCGAGGCGCCGCTGCAGGCGTCGGAGGAGGCGGGCGCCGTGGCCGGCACGATCCTGCTGCTCGAGGACATCACGGGCCGCGTCCGCCTGGAGGAGCAGCTGCAGATCTCGGAGAAGATGGCGTCGATCGGCCTGCTGGCGGCGGGCGTCGCCCATGAGGTGAACACGCCGCTGACCGGAATCTCGAGCTACACGCAGATGCTGCTCGAAGGGGCTGAGCCGGGCGATCCCCGGACGGCCCTCCTCGAGAAGATCGAGCGCCAGACGTTCCGGGCGGCCAAGATCGTGAGCGGGCTGCTGAATCTCTCGCGCCCGGGCTCGTCGAACCACGGGCGCGCGCTGGTCGACCTGAACGCGGTCGTGACCGACGTCTTCTCGCTGCTCGAGCACCAGTTCGCCGCCGGCAAGATCAGGGTGCGGCGCGAGCTGTCGGCCGGACCGGTGTTCGTGCTCGGCATCGAGCACCAGCTCCAGCAGGTGTTCCTCAACCTGTTCCTGAACGCCCGCGATGCGATGCCGGTCGGCGGATGGCTGACGGTGGCGACGCGGGCCGATCAGGCGGCGGCCGTCGCCGAAATCGCCGACACCGGCTCGGGCATCCCCCCCGATCAGCTGTCGCGCATCTACGATCCGTTCTTCACCACCAAGCCGATCGGCCGCGGCACCGGCCTTGGCCTGTCGATCGCCTACGGCATCGTGCGCGAGCACGACGGCGTCGTCCAGTGCGATTCCGCCGTCGGGCAGGGCACGACCTTCACGCTGACCTTCCCGCAGGCGCAGGCGGCCGGGCGCCCGTCGCGGGCGGCGCAGTAGGCGGCCGCGGCATGGCAGCATCCCGAAGCGGCGCGATTCTCGTCATCGACGACGAGGAGATCATGCGGGAGATCCTCGAGACCCTGCTGACGCGCGAGGGCTACGACGTGCGGCTCGCTTCCTCCGGCGCGGAAGGGCTCGAGCTGGCGCGGGCGCTCCCGTTCGACGCCGCGATTGTCGACATCATGATGCCCGGGCTGGACGGCATCGCGACGCTCGACGAGCTGAAGCGGATCGACGAAGACCTGAACGTCATCATCCTCACCGCCTTCGCGTCGGTCGAGAGCGCGATCGCCGCCATGAAGACCGGGGCGTTCGACTACGTCACCAAGCCGTTCAAGAACGACGAGGTCCTCGTCGTCGTCCGCAACGCCATGGAGCGGCGGCGCCTCCTCACCGAGAACCGCAGCCTCCGGCAGAGCATCCAGGAGCGCTACCACAAGTTCGCCAACATCATCGGGCGCAGCCCCAAGATGCGCCAGGTCTTCGACCTGATCATCCAGGCGGCGCCGAGCCGCTCGACGATCCTCATCCAGGGCGAGAGCGGCACGGGCAAGGAGCTCGTCGCGCGCGCGATTCACGCGAACTCCTCGCGGTCCGAGCGATCGTTCGTGACGGTCAACTCCGGCAACCTGCCGCCCGATCTGCTCGAGTCGACGCTGTTCGGGCACGTGAAGGGCGCCTTCACCGGCGCGGTCTACCCGAAGAAGGGGATGTTCGATCTGGCCGACAAGGGCAGCATCTTCTTCGACGAGATCGGCAACGTGCCGCTGGAGACGCAGGCCAAGCTGCTGCGGGTGATCCAGGAGCGCGACTTCATGCGCCTGGGCGGCATGGAGACGATCAAGGTCGACGTCCGCATCATCGCGGCGACCAACGTCGACCTGCGCCAGATGATGGAGGAGGGAAGCTTCCGCGAGGATCTCTTCTATCGCCTGCACGTGATCTCGATCCAGCTGCCGCCGCTGCGGGATCGGAAGGACGATATCCCGCTGCTCGCGCAGCACTTTCTCTCGAAGTACGGCGACGAGAACCGCAAGCGCGGCCTCGAGCTGGCGCCCGACGCGCTCGACCTGCTGACCGACTACGACTGGCCCGGCAACGTCCGCGAGCTCGAGAACGTGATCGAGCGCGCCGTCGTGCTGACGCCGGGTCCCGCCATCGGCGCCGACCTGATTCCCGATCACGTGCGCAAGGCGCCGGACTTCCAGGTGCCGTCCTTCGTCGTGCCGCCGGAAGGGATCTCCTTCCGGGACGTGATCACCGACTTCGAGAAGCGGCTCATCGAGTCGACGCTCGAAGCCGCCGGCGGCGTGCAGAAGCGGGCCGCCGAGCTCCTGCACATCAAGCCGACCACGCTGAACGAGATGATCAAGCGCTACGAGATCCGGCCGCGCCGGAAGCGCCCGTCGGGCGGCAGCGCGGCCGGCGCGGATCGGCGTCAGCCGGCCGGCATCGCGGGCCCGCTCACGCCGGCTGCCTTCGACGACAAGTAGGCCCTACCGCCCGGCGCGGACCTTCGAGAAGATCCGCTCGTACTTCGCGAGCACGACGTCCCAGCGGTAATGACGCCGGATGTACTCGCGGCCGTTCCGGCCGAGCGCGCGCCGCAGGCGCTCGTCGGCGACCAGCAGCGTCAGGCACTCCACGAACTCGTCGCGATCGGCGTAGTACAGGCCGCCATCGCTGCGCACGCAGTGCTCGACCAGCACGGCGCTGCGCGCGTTGACGAGCACGGGCGTGCCCACCGAGAGCGCCTCGAGCGCCAGCAGCGACAGGCTCTCGTAGGGCGAGGGGACGATGACGACCGTGGCCGCTTCGAGCGCCTGCAGGCGTTCGCGGTCCGACAGCAGCCCGGCGAACCGGATGAACGGCTCCTCGGGCAGCGCCATCATCTTGACGCCCATCAGCGCAAGCGTGGCGTCGCCTCCCTCCTTCACGTAGGCGCTGAAGTACTCGATCAGCTCCTCGCAGCCCTTCCCCGGATCGATCCGGCCACCGTAGAGCGCGATGGGGCCGTACAGCCGATGGCGCCGCCGGAACACCGCGCCGCGCGCCGTCAGATGGCCGGGCTGCTCGCGCCACGCCGGTGCGTCGCCGGCGTCCCCCGCCTGGACGCCGTCCTCCACCGCATCGTCCCCGTCGGGCGCGGGCATCCTCGGATACGGCTGCTGCTGCGGGAAGTCGATGCCGGCGCCGGTGACCTCCTCGATCGGCGGACGCTCCTCAAAGCGCTGCTGGACGAAGCTGCGCTCGCTGTGGGTCAGATAGCAGATCGCCGCCGGGCGGCTGAACACCCGCCGGAAGAGGTCGAGCTGGATCGCCGGTTCGTCGTGCGCCGTGCTCACCAGCACGCTGCGCGAGGGCGCCACCTCGAGGCCGAGCACCGTGGGCGCGTACAGATAGGTGAAGAAGATCAGGACGTCGTACTGCTGGTGGTGGCGCCCGAGATAGTCGATGAGCGCGGGGCACCAGGGACCCTGCTGCTCGAGCCACTCCATCTCGTCACGATGCGTGTGCGGCGAGCGGAAGATCCACTCGGACAGCCGGTCGAAGGCCTGGATGTCGCGGGTCCGCGCGTTCGGAAAGCGCCGGACGGTGACCCCGCGAATCCGGTCGGCCCCTTCGGGCAGCTCGTTCGTCCAGCTCACGTAGTCGCGGGCGCACGTCGTCAGGACGTCGACATCGTGCTGCGCCGCCAGCCGTTCGGCGATCAGGCGGCACAGGTGCTCCGAACCGCCGAGGACCTCGGTGCCGTAGCGCTGGACGATGAACGCGAGCTTCACGAGATCTGCCGGAGGAGGGCCGAGAGCTCGGTCCGGATGCGGTCGTCGCCGAACGCCGCGAGCCGCCGGCGCTGGCCGGCAATCACGTCCGCCCGGACCGCGTCGTCGAAGGCGAGCGTGCCGAGGAGCTCCGCGGCGATCTCGAGATCCTTCGGTGCGAACTGCACGCCGGCGCCTCCCAGCGTGTCGGGCACGGCGGCCGCGCCGTAGGCGAGAATCGGCACGTCGGCCGCCATGGCTTCGACCAGCGGCACGCAGAACCCTTCGTGCTCGCTGAGCGACACATAGACTGCGGCGTGCCGGTAGTAGACGGCGAGCTCCTCGTCGGAGACGTGTCCCGTGAAGATGAACCGGTCGTCGAGCAGGCGGTACTCGGACATGAGCGCGCGAATCATCGCATGATACTTCGGCACCACGTCGTGGCGCCCGACGAAGATGAAGCGGTAGTAGGCGTCGACGTAGCGCTTGTAGACCTCCGCCAGCCGTATGTGGTCCTCGATCCGCTTGTTCGGCGCGATCCGCCCCACGAACAGGAAGTTCACGAGGCCGTCGTCCAGGATCTCGTCGAGCGCGGGGCGCGAGACCGGGGCAGTGATGCGGGAGGTGTCGACGGCGATCGGGAACACGCCGGTCGGCTCGAACCCGAGCGCATCCAGCTCGGCGCGGTTGTACGCCGAATCGCCCAGCGCCAGGTCGACGCGCCCGACCAGCGTGCCGAGCTCCTGGCGGCCCAGCGAGGCCAGTCGGAAGAGGGCGGGATCGTAGAGGGCGAAGAACGCCGCCGGGGTCACGTTGTGGTACTGGAGGATCCGCCCGCGCGGGAGCGCGGCGAACGCGGCGGTCATCGGCGACGGCAGCGCGTAATGGAAGATCGTGAGGTCGCCGCGCGCGGCGGCCGGATCGCCGAACGGCCGCACGTCGTCCCGGAGATCATCGTCGATGGTGAGCGCGTAGATCTCCGAGAGGTGGCCCATCTCGCGCAGGAGGCCGCGCACGCGGCGCGCGCTGTCGCCGATCGCATCGCCGCGGTGCGCCGCCGGCACCCACTGGTTGACGATCATCGCGGCTCGGGGAGCGCTTTGAAGATCGCCGGCCGGTAGAGGCGCAGCTCCTCCAGCTCCTGCGCGGCATCGAACTGCTGCCAGAAGTCGAACGCCACCCGTGCCCGCGGGGCGCGCGGGGCGGCGAGGATCCGGCGGACGAGCCCCAGCAGCGTGCCGGCGAAGTCCTTCGCCCGCAGGCGCGCGACCGCCGCACGTTGGGCCTCGACGATCGCGTCCTGGAGCGCACGGTCCGACAGCATCGTGTCCATCAGCAGGGCCACGTGCAGCGGATCCTTCTCCGTATACAGGACGCCCGCACCATCCATCGTCGCGGGCACGGCGGCCGCCGCATAGGCGAGCACCGGCACCTCCATGTGGAAGGCCTCCACCAGCGGCACGCAGAAGCCCTCGTGTTCGCTGGCGCACAGGAACAGATCGGCGATCTCGTAGAAGGCGACCAGCTCCTCGTCCGACACGTGTCCGACGAAGTGCACGTGGCCGACGTCCCTGGACGCGACGAGGTGGTGCAGCGAGGCGAGATAGCGCTCGAATCCGCTGTGGGCGCCGACGATCAGCAGCCGGGAGCGTGGATTGAACTTCGTCTGGTAGACGTGGAAGAAGCGGATCAGATCCTCGATCTTCTTGTTTGCGATGACCCGGCCGACAAACAGGATGTTCGTCCAGTCGTCGTCGAACTCCGACGCGAGCAGCCGGTTGGCGCGCCCGTCCAGGTGGGAGAAGTCGGGCACTACCGGGAGGACGCCGGTGCGCGGGAACCCGAGCTGCTCGAGATCCTGCCGGTTGAACTCCGAGTCGCCGAGCGCCAGATCGCATCGGCCGGCGTAGGCCTGAAGCTCGCGCCGCCCCCGGAAGCACTGCCGCGCCAGCGTCCGGTGCACGCCGACGAAGTATTCCGCGGGCGTGATGTTGTGGTAGATGAGCGCCATCCGGTCGGGCAGCGCGAACGCGGTCCTCGACGCGCGCGACCCGAGGGAGAAGTGGTGCAGCAGCAGATGGTCGGGGTGGCTCGCGTCGACCAACTCGCGGTAGTCGCGGGTCAGCGCCTCGAGCCGGCGATCCGCGGTCTCGACGAAGATCTCCGATAGGTAGCCGGCGTTTCGCAGGACGCGCTGAATCCCGAGGACCTCGTGGCCGATGGCGTCGCCGTAGCCGAGCGTGGCCAGCACCTGATGGACCGTGTTCATCGGCAGGCCCCGGATGGCAGTTGCGCGGCGACGGCCTCCGCCGGCGGCAGGTTCTGCCGCCGGCGATCGAGCCAGCCCGGGAGCGGATCGATGACGCGCGGATCGGGATCGCGCGAGAGCTGTGCGAACATGTCGAGATACTTCCGTTCGATGACCGGCCAGTCGTAGTGCTCGCGGAAGAACTGGCGGCCGTTGCGCCCGAGCGTCTCCGCGAGCCAGCGGTTCTGCTCGATCGCCCGCAGCGCCTGATGGAACTCCTCGTAGGTCTCGTAGTACAGCCCCGCGTTGCTGCGGATGCACTGCCCCTTCAGGACGTCGCAGCGTCCATTGGCGAGGACCGGCCGGCCCAGGGCCCACGCTTCGAGCGCGACCATCGAGAGGCTCTCGAAGAACGACGGCATCACGAGGAGATCGGCCGCAGCCATCGCGTCGAACTTGTCGGCATCGTCAAGGAATCCGAGGTGCCGGATGCGCGGGTGCTCGGGAATCGGCAGGATCGAATTGCCGACCAGCACCAGCGACAGCCGCCCGGCCGGGTCCTTCAAGTAGCCCCGGAAGAAGTCGAACAGCTCCGGGCAGCCCTTGTTTCGATCGACGCGGCCGACGTACACCGCGAAGGGGCCGCGGATGTCGAACTTCTGCCGGAAACGGTCCGGCTCCGCCGTGCGGGGAACCTCCGACCCGACGCCGACCACGACGCTTGGCAGATCCTGATTGCCCGACACCGCCTGAATCATCGCGCGCTCTTCCGGCGAGTTGTACATCAGCGCCCGCACGCCCCGAAACAGCGGCTGGAAGATCGACAGGCCGATGGCCTCGTCCCGCTCGGCGGTCGGTACGAGGATGCCGCGGGTGCCGGCTGCGCGCGCGCCGTAGTAGGCATGGTAGTAGCGGTAGCTGAAGAGGAGGCAGTAGTCGAACTCCCGCGCGTGCCGCTCCAGGTGTTCGATGAGCGCAGGACTGGTCGGCCCTTCCGCATCCAGCCAGTCGAGCTCCTCGCCGATCGAGTGGGGGCTCTGGAACACCCGCTCCGACCGGCGGCCGAAGACCTGCGGATCGCGCTCGTGCTTCACGCGGAATCGACGGACGGGAATGCCGCCGACCTGCTCGACCCCTTCGGGCAGCTGGTTGCGCCAGGTCACGTAGTCCGCCGCGCAGGTCGTCAGCACCTCGACCTCGGCGTGACGCGCGAGCCGTTCCGCGATGTATCGCGCGTGCAGTTCCGCGCCGCCGTTGATGGCGAGCCCGTATCGCTGGACGACGATTGCGAGCCTCATCGCTCGACCCGCGCCGGCCGGTCGTGAGATCCTCGCACGATCGCTGGCCGGCCGATCACTGGCCGTTGTCGGGGCGATCGACCGCAGGTCTGGAAGGAGCCGCGGCAGACGGTTCGGCAGCCGGCGATTCGGCTGGATGCGCGGCCGACCCGAACGTGTGCTCGAAGGGCTCCGGCCGCGTGTCGCGCGCGTCGGCTGCATCCCGAGCCGCAGGCGCCGCGTCGCCGAGCGGGCGTGCGGGATCGCCTGCGGCCGTGCCCGCGTCCGCTTCGTCGCCAGACGTATCCGTGTCCGCGCCGCCCTCCGCCCCCGGCTGTCCCATGATCGTGGCGGCGCTGGCGCCGCCGCGGCGGCCGCGCCGGCGGCGCCGCCGGCGGCTCCGCTGCCCGGGTCCCTCGGCGGGCTGGCCGCCTGCCGGCGCCTGAGCCGCACCTCCCGGCTGCGATGGCGGAGAAGACGGACGCGCCGCCTGCGGTTCGCCTTGCGCCCGCACCGGCGCGCCCGCCGCGGCCGTCCGCGGCGGCGTCGCCGCCCGCCCGTCCTCCGCCGGCCTGTAGACGACGACGCTCTCCAGCGCGCGCGCGCGCCGCTCGTTGAACTCGAGGCGGCTGGCGATCGACTCCACCCGCATCTTGGCGTTCTTCACTTCGATGCTCATGCGGGTGAGCTCGACGACCATGTTGTGGAGCAGCTCGTAGTAGAGATCACCGTTGCGCCGGAAGGTCGCGTCCATGGCGTCGAGCCGCTCGATCGTCTGGCGGTTGATCGCGGTCTGCGCGTGCAAGGACGAGCCGAGCGCGTTGGCGTTGAAGAACAGCTTCAGCACCGGCTGGAACAGCCGCCGGAAGAAGCGGACGATGCCGCGATGCGAGTCGAAGAGTGTCGACTCCTCGAACGGGTAGAGCGGCACGCCGGGGGAGGGCGGCGGCTGCGATCGGCGGAATTCTTCGAGCAGATCGGATCGGACGCCGCGCGGATCGAGGAACCTCTCGAGCCGGACCGCGGCCAACTCGCGGATCTCCTGCTCGGTGTAGTCGACGCCGCGCTTGTCGCGGATGCGCGCGCGGATCTGATCCATGATCTGCTCGACGTTGACCGAGTCGGAGCGGACGGTGAAATCGGGCATCTTAGAGTCCCAGAGGACGGGAAACGATCTGGCGGGGACGCGGCGAGAGGAGCAGATTCAGGAAATTGGGCCGCGCCGACGCCTCGCGGAGCAGGGCATCGGGCACGGCCGCAGAAGAAATGCTGCGCGCCATCACGCGCGGCCGGATGTCAGACCCTGGCCGAGGCCGAGAAACTGTTGACGGCGTCGCGCTCCGAGTCGAAGGTTTCGAAGACGGTCAGGAGCTTGGTGATCGACAGCAGATCGGTGATCCGCTTGGTGAGCCCGAGCAGCTTCAGGCTGCCGCCGGCGCGGCTCACGGTGGTGTAGGTCCTGACGATCTCGCCCAGGCCCGCGCTGTCGACGTACGGAACCTCCGCGAGATTCAGCACGATCTTCTTCCGGCCCTGGTTGACCAGGCTGTGCACCTTGTCCTTCAGGACCTCGTCGCCCTGACCGAGCGTGACTTTGCCCTTCAGATCGAGTATCACGACGTCGCCGATCGCACGTTCCTCGATTTGCATGGAAAACGCTCCGTAATGAAATCGTGCGGTGAGCTTAACATACCCTCCGCACTGACGTGATGCTCCCGGACCGCGGAAGTGCGTGCTGCGGGCCGATGGCGCCGCGGCGCCGTTACGCCCCTCCAGCCCCCGCGAACTTGCGCGACTGGAAACACTCCTTGCAGAACACGGGACGGCCCTGCGTCGGCTTGAACGGGACGGTCGTCTCCTTCCCGCAGGCCGAGCAGGTCGTCATCGTTTCCACGCGGTCGCGCGGTGCGCCCGGACCCGTTGGACGGCTCGCCCGCTTCCCCTTGCAGTGCTTGCACCGCTTCGGTTCGTTCTTGAAGTTCTTGTCGGCGAAGAACTGTTGTTCGCCCGCCGTCCAGATGAACTCGGTGCCGCAATCGACGCACGAGAGAATCCGATCCTGGAACTCCATCGGTCGCTACCTCGTCGGGGCCGGGCCGCCGGTGTCTACTCCGATTCGCGCCGGAGCTTCTTGCGATTCCGCTTGCGTGCGAGCGCTTGCTTGGCCCGGCGCTTGTCGCCGGGCTTCAGATAGAAGGAGTGCTTCTTGATGTCCTTGATGATGTCTTCCTGCTGTACCTTCCGTTTGAATCGCCGAAGGGCGCTCTCGATCGACTCGCCCTCTTGAATCTTGACTTCAGCCACGCGTGCAACACCCCCTTCGTGGGTGGCAAAGACATAAGGTCAAATATGCTAGGCTATCACGGCAAGCGCGGATTCTAGGCGCAATCCACATCCGGGTCAATGAAATAGTCCCTGCGCCGGCGCCCGGATCGTGCAGCCCCGTTGTTCGCCCTAACTCCTTTTCTCAATGAGGGTTCTGGTCATCGGAAGCGGCGCGCGCGAGCATGCGATCGTCGCGCGCCTGCTCGCCGATCCCGGCGTGTCCGCCGTGCGCTGCGCCCCCGGCAATCCGGGCATCGCCGCTCTGGTCCCGACGATGGCGCTCGACATGGCCGACGCGGGCGCCACGCTCGACCTGGCTCGTCACCACCACATCGATCTCACCGTTGTCGGTCCTGAGGCGCCGCTGAGCTCGGGTCTGGCCGACCGTTTCGCCGCCGCCGGCCGGCCGATTGTCGGACCGTCGGCCGCGGCGGCGCGGCTCGAATCCAGCAAGGCGTTCGCCAAGGCGTTCATGGCCCGCCACCTGGTGCCGACCGCGCGCTTCCGCACGTGCGAGACCCTCGACGACGCGCGCGCGACCCTCGC
This sequence comes from Acidobacteriota bacterium, assembly GCA_020850715.1. Classification (GTDB taxonomy): domain Bacteria; phylum Acidobacteriota; class Vicinamibacteria; order Vicinamibacterales; family CAVVIG01; genus JADZED01. Next base: position 16,632 of record JADZED010000025.1, on the reverse strand, counting down.
CTCAGGCGAGCTCGGCTTTCCCGTCGTGCTCAAGGCCGACGGCCTCGCGGCGGGAAAGGGCGTGGTGATTGCGGCCGACGGCGTCTCTGCCGACCGCGCCGCCGTGGCGGCCATGCAGGAGCGCCGCTTCGGCGAGGCCGGGGCGCGGCTCGTCATCGAGGAATGCCTGAATGGGCCCGAAGCTTCCTTCTTCGTGCTGACTGACGGCATCCGGGCGATCGTCCTCGGCACCGCCCAGGACTACAAGCGCGCATTCGACGACGACCGCGGACCGAACACCGGCGGCATGGGCGCGCTCGCACCCAACCTGCGGATCGACGCCGCGCTCGGCGCGCGCGTGCTGCAGGAGATCGTCACGCCGGTGATCGGCGGGATGGCGGCCGAAGGCTCGCCGTATCGCGGCTTCCTGTACGTCGGCCTGATGCTCACCGCCCAGGGCCCCAAGGTCATCGAATTCAATGCCCGCCTGGGCGATCCGGAGACCCAGGTGATCCTGCCGCTCATTGCCGAACCTCTGGCTCCGCTGCTCGCGTCGGCTGCCGCCGGCGCCCTGACGCAGCGCGCGGTCCGCATGGCCCCGGACCGCGCGGTCTGCGTGGTGCTCGCCTCGCAGGGCTATCCAGAGTCGGTGCACACGGGCCGGCCGATCCACGGGGTGGAGGCAGCCGAGGCGGTCGAGCGCGTCGCCGTGTATCACGCGGGCACCGCGATCCGCGACGGCGTGCTGGTCACCTCCGGCGGCCGCGTGCTGAGCGTCGTCGGGCGGGGGCGCGACTTTGTCGAGGCGGCGGCCCGCGCCTACGCCGGCGCGGGTCGGATCTCGTTTGAAGGCATGCAGTACCGTCGCGACATCGGCCGGCAGGCGTTCGGGTTCGACGCGGGCGCGCCGTGAAGTACGCGGTGATTACCTTCGGGTGCCGCGTCAATCAGGCGGACTCGCTGGGATTCGAGGAGGCGCTGCGCGCCGGCCGAGCAGGCCGATCTGGTCGTCGTCAACAGCTGCTCGGTCACGGCGAGCGCCGACCAGGGCACACGGCAGACGATTCGCCGTGTGGCGCGGCTCAACCCCGCCGCCCGGATCGTCGTCACCGGCTGCTATGCCACGCGGCGTCCCGCAGAGGTCTCCGCGCTGCCGTCGGTCGCGCAGGTCGTGGTCAACGACGCCAAGCCGCGGCTGGTACCGCTGATCGTCGGCGGCGCCGGGGACGACGATCCGTGCGGGACTCCCCTCGAGCCGGGCCTCGCCGGACGGACCGCCTTCACGCTGCGCGTTCAGACCGGATGCGACGAGCGCTGCTCGTACTGCATCATTCCGGCGACGCGCGGCCGGGCGCGCAGCGTGCCGCTCGACGAGGTGCTGCGCGAAGTCGAGCGCGTGGCCGAGGCCGGCTTCAAGGAGATCGTGCTCACCGGCGTGCACCTCGGATCCTGGGGGCGCGACGCCGAGCCGCGCCGCCAGCTCGTCGATCTCCTCCGGGCGCTCGACGGCCGGGGCGTGCTGTTTCGCCTCTCGTCGCTCGAGCCGATGGACTGCCCGCCGGCGCTCGTTCGGCTGGTCGCCGAATCGACCTCGTTCGCACCGCACTTCCATCTGCCGCTGCAGCACGCCAGCGATGCCGTCCTCGCGCGGATGCGGCGGCCCTACACGGCTGCGCAGTATGCCGCGCTGGCGGCAGAGGTCCGGGCGAAGATGCCCTCGGCGGCGATTGGCGCCGACGTGATCGTCGGCTTCCCGGGCGAGACCGACGCGGAGTTCGACGAGCTCATCGGGTATCTCGACCGCTCGCCGCTCACGCACCTGCACGTCTTTCCGTATTCGGATCGGCCGGGCACCGCCGCTTCCGCGCTGCCGGGCAGGGTGCCGGGCGCCGTCGTGCGCGAGCGGGCCAGCCGGACGCGCGAGGCCGGCCGGCGCCTGAATCTGGCCTTCCGCGACGCCCAGCTCGGCGCCATCCGCCGGGCGCTGACGGTCGACGATGGCGCCGCCGTCGTCACCGACAACTATCTGAAGCTGCGGGTTCCATCGGGCCGCCGGCGGAACCAGTGGGTGCCGGTCCGGATCGTCTCACATACGGACGGCGAGCCGTTGGGCGGCTGATTTCCGCGATCCCTCGACGATGAGCTGACCGCACGCGGCGCGGATGTCGCGGCCGCGGCTCTTGCGGACCGAGACCACGGCTCCGTGGTCGGCCAGCGTGCGCGCGAAGGCATCGATGGCTTCGTCGCTCGGCCGGCGGAACGGGATGCCCGGCGCCTCGTTGAGCGGAATCAGGTTCACTTTCGATTTCAGCCCGCCGAGGAGGCGCGCCAGGCGGCGGGCATCCTGCAGTCGATCGTTGACGCCGGCCAGCAGCACGTACTCGAACGTGATCCGGCTCCGCTTCCTCAGCGGCAGCCGCTTGCAGACGGCGATGATGTCGGCGATGCCGTACTTGCGGGCAATCGGCACCAGCTCGGCGCGAAGCGCGTCGGTCGGCGCGTGCAGCGAGACGGCGATGTTCGGCATGATTGGCTCCCGCCCGAGCCGTTCGATCGCCGGCGGCAGCCCGACCGTGGACAGCGTGATGCGCCGGGGACCGATCGCGAAGCCGTGCGCGTCGGTCAGAATCCGCAGGGCCGTCATCGTCTCGTCGTAGTTGTGCAGCGGCTCGCCCATCCCCATGAAGACGACATTGAACGGCTTGCCGGCCAGATCGACGTGCCGCGCGAGGGCGAGCACCTGGCCGACGATCTCGCCGGCGGTGAGCTGCCGCACGAGGCCCATCCGGCCGGTCAGGCAGAATGCGCACGCCATGGCGCATCCGACCTGCGTCGAGATGCAGAAGGTCATCGCCGGCGTGTCCGGGATGAAGACCGATTCGATCCGGCGCCGGTCGTCCAGCTCGAAGAGAAACTTCTCGGTTCCGTCGACCGAGATGTCGCGCGACGCGAGCGCCGGCAGGGCGACGACCGCCTCGGCGGCCAGCGTCTGCCTGAGCTCGCGCGGCAGGTCGGTCATCGCCGCCGGATCCGTCACCGCCCGGCGATAGACCCACTGGAAGATCTGGCCGGCATGGAAGCGCTGGTAGCCGCGGGCGGCCAGGGCCCCTTCGAGGCTGCGGCGATCGAGATCGAGGAGCTGAAGGGGGCGGGCGGCGGCGTTCACGGGTATCTCGCTGTATGCCAAGAACTTGCCGGACTCCCCATCGTAGCAGGCTTTGGCGGCTGGGCCCGGGCGAAGGCGGCTTGAAGGAACGGGCGCTGCCATGCTATGATGCGCGTGGGCTGGTAATTCCTTTTAAGTCAACGCTTTGCGGCATGCCGGCCAGCCCTGTTCCGGACCACATTCTGCTGCGCATTTGAGCACAGTGGCGAATTCACCCATCGTCCGAGACGTTCTCGACAACGGCCTCCGTCTCCTCACCGAGCAGATGACGCAGGTCCGCTCGATCAGCATCGGGGTGTGGCTGACGCGAGGTTCCCGCCACGAAAGCGCGCCGCGCGGCGGGATTGCGCACTTCGTCGAGCACATGCTCTTCAAGGGCACCTCGTCGCGCAGCGCCGAGGACATCGCCCAGGCGATCGACTCGATTGGCGGGCAGCTCGACGCGTTCACGGCCAAGGAGTACGCGAGCTACTACATCAAGGTGCTCGACGAGCACCTGCCGCTGGCGATCGACATCCTCGCGGACATCGTGCGCAATCCGGCCTTCGGCGCCGAAGACATCGAGCGGGAGAAGCGGGTGGTGCTCGAAGAGATCAAGATGGTCGAGGACACGCCCGACGACCTCGTCCACGAGATCTTCACGCAGGGGTTCTGGGAAGACCATCCGCTCGGCCGGCCCATTCTGGGGACGAAGGAGACCGTCGAGTCGTTCACGCCCGAACTGCTGCGGGAGTACTTCCAGGCGGCGTACACGTCGGAGAATCTGATCGTGTCGGCCGTCGGCAACCTGTCGCACGCCCGCGTCCGCGAGCTCGTCGAAGAGAAGTTCGGGTCGGTGCCGCGCGCCGGCGAGCGGGTGGCGGAGCATCCGCCGACGGTGGTGCCGAAGATCCTGGTCCGCAGCAAGGAGCTGGAGCAGAGCCACATCTGCCTCGGCGCGAGCAGCTATCGCCAGGACCACGGCGATCGCTATGCGAGCTACGTCCTGAACACCCTGCTCGGGGGCTCGATGAGCTCGCGGCTGTTCCAGAACGTGCGCGAGAAGCGGGGGCTCGCCTACGCCGTGTTCAGCGGGCTGAGCGCGTATCGCGATGCCGGGTCGTTCACCATCTATGCCGGCTGCGCGAACGAGGCGGTCGGCGAGGTGGTCGATCTCGTCGTCGAGGAGCTGCGCGGGGTGAAGCAGGCGGCCGTGCCGGACGCCGAGCTCCAGCGGGCCAAGGATCACCTGAAGGGGAGCCTCATGCTGAGCCTCGAGAACACGGCGAACCGCATGTCGCACCTGGCGCGGCAGGAGATCTACTTCGACCGGCAGGTCGGGCTCGACGAGACGCTGCAGGGCATCGACCAGGTGAGTCCCGGCGACGTGCAGCGCGTGGCGGTCGACTTGTTCAAGGATCAGGCGCTGTCGGCGACCGTGCTGGGACACGTGAACGGGCTCGTGATTCCGCGCGATCGCCTCGGCCTCGGCTAGATGATTCCCCGTTATACCCACCCCGAGATGGGGCGGATCTGGAGCGACCAGCGCCGGTACGAGACCTGGCTGCTCGTGGAGACCGCCGCGGCCGAGGCGATGGCGGGGGCCGGCATCGTGCCGGCCGACGCGGCGCGCGACATCCGCGAGCGCGGCGCATTCGACATCGCCCGCATCGACGAGATCGAGCAGACCACCCAGCACGACGTGATCGCGTTCACGACCGCGGTGGCCGAGAAGGTCGGGCCGTCGGCGCGCTGGCTGCATTTCGGCATGACCTCGTCGGACGTGATCGACACCGCGCAGGCGGTGCAGATGTGCGAGGCATGCGACGTGGTGCTGGCGGATCTCGACGCGCTGGCCTCCGCGGTTCGCGAGCGGGCGCTGGAGCACAGGCGCACGCCCATGATCGGGCGCACGCACGGCGTGCACGCCGAGCCGATGACGTTCGGCCTGAAGCTGGCGCTCTGGTATGCCGAGCTCGGCCGCGACATCGAGCGGATCCGCCGCGCGCGCACGGTGGTCGGCGTCGGCAAGCTGTCCGGCGCGGTCGGCACGTTCGCCCACCTGCCGCCCGCGGTCGAGGCCGACGTGTGCCGCCGGCTCGGGCTCGAGCCGGCGCCCGTCGCCTCGCAGGTCATCCAGCGCGACCGGCATGCGGAGCTGCTCGCCGCCCTGGCAATCGCGGCGGCCTCGCTCGAGAAGTTCGCGCTCGAGGTCCGCGGGCTGCAGAAGACCGAGATCGGGGAGGTCGAAGAGCCCTTCGCGCGCGGCCAGAAGGGATCGTCGGCGATGCCGCACAAGCGCAACCCGATCGGCTGCGAGCAGATCGTGGGGCTGGCGCGCCTGGTGCGGGCCAATGCGCAGGCCGCCTTCGAGAACGTCGCGCTCTGGCACGAGCGCGACATCTCGCACTCCTCGGTCGAGCGGGTGATTCTGCCCGACAGCTTCATCGCGCTCGATCACATGCTCCGGCGCTTCACGCGCATCGTGCGCGGGATGGTCGTCCATCCCGATCGCATGCGCGAGAATCTCGCCCGCTCGCGCGGCGTCGTCTTCTCCGGCTCCGTGCTGCTCGCGCTCGCGCAGCAGGGCGTGTCGCGCGAGCAGGCCTACCAGTGGGTCCAGCGCAACGCGATGCGGGCCTTCGCCGAGCAGGCCGATTTCAAGTCGCTCCTGCTGGCCGATGCGGAGGTGGCGCGGGTTCTGGGCCCGGCGGGGATCGAGCAGGCGTTCGACCTCGACGCGCAGTTCCGGCACGTCGACGACATCTTCGGGAGGGTCTTTCGATGCGAGCCCGTGTCTTCGTCACGCTGAAGCCGTCGGTCTTCGATCCGCAGGGGCGGACGATTGCCGAGGCGCTCCATGCGCTCGGCTATGCAGGCGTCGAAGAGGTCCGGCAGGGGAAGTACTTCGAGCTCGATCTGGCGACGACCGAGGCGGCGCAGGCGAGGGCACTGGCCGCGGATGTGGCCGACAGGCTGCTGGCGAATCCGGTCATCGAGAGCTATCGGATCGAGGTGGCGGACTGATGCGCTTCGGGATCGTCGTCTTTCCGGGCAGCAACTGCGAAGAGGATGCGCTGCATGCCGCGCGCGACCTGTTCGGCCAGGATGCCGACTACCTGTGGCACAAGGACGCCGACCTCAAGGGCGCCGACGTCGTCGTCCTGCCGGGCGGATTCGCGCACGGCGACTACCTGCGGACCGGCGCGATGGCGCCCTTCTCGCCGGTGATGGGGCCGGTCCGCGAGTTCGCGGCGCGGGGCGGCCCGGTGCTCGGGATCTGCAACGGCTTCCAGATCCTGCTCGAGGCGGGCCTCCTGCCCGGGGCGATGCTGCGCAATCGCGGCTTGAAGTACCGGTGCGAGCACGTGCACCTGCGCGTCGAGCGGACCGATACGCCGTTCACGCGCGCGGCGCGCCAGGGGCAGGTGCTGCGGATTCCGATCGGCCACGGCGAGGGCAACTACTTCGCCCCGCCGGATGCGCTGGCGGCGATCGAGCGCAACCGGCAGGTCGTGCTGCGCTACACCGACGCGGCGGGCCGGCTCGCCGATGCCGCGAACCCGAACGGATCGGTGAACGCCATCGCCAGCGTCTGCAGCGCGTCGGGCAACGTGGTCGGCATGATGCCGCATCCCGAGCGCGCCTGCGAGCCGTTGCTCCGCGGCGAGGACGGCCGCGTGATCTTCGAGTCGATCATCGACTGGTTTCGCAGCGCCGGCCGCCGCGCGCTGCAGCCCTCGGTCGGCGCGCCGTAGCCAGGGACATGCCGATCGATCCTCAGGTTCTCGAGCGCCACGGGTTGACCTCCGACGAGTACGTGCGGCTCGTCGCGCTGCTCGGCCGCGAGCCGAACATGACCGAGCTCGGCATCTTCTCGGTGATGTGGTCCGAGCACTGCAGCTACAAGAGCTCGCGCGTCCATCTCCGGACCCTGCCCACCGAGGGCCCGCAGGTGCTGCAGGGCCCGGGCGAGAACGCCGGCGCCGTCGACGTCGGCGGCGGGCTGGCGGCCGTGTTCAAGATCGAATCGCACAATCACCCGTCGTTCATCGAACCCTACCAGGGCGCCGCGACCGGCGTCGGCGGGATCATCCGCGACATCTTCACGATGGGGGCGCGCCCCATCGCGCTCCTGAACTCGCTGCGATTCGGCGATCTCGACGCGCCGGGCACCGCCCGGCTCCTGGACGGCGTGGTGTCGGGCATCGCCGGCTACGGCAACAGCATCGGCATCCCCACCATCGGCGGCGAGATCGCGTTCGAGCCGGTGTATGCCGGCAACCCGCTGGTCAACGTGTTCTGTCTCGGCATCGCACCGGCGGCCGAGATCGTGAAAGGGATCGCCTCCGGTGCCGGCAACCCGGTCTACTACGTCGGTGCCAAGACCGGGCGCGACGGCATCCACGGCGCCACGATGGCGTCGGCGGAATTCGACGACAGGTCGGCCGAGAAGCGGCCCGCCGTCCAGGTCGGCGATCCGTTCATGGAGAAGCTGCTGCTCGAGGCGTGCCTCGAGGTGATGAAGACCGACGCGCTCGTCGGCATCCAGGACATGGGCGCGGCCGGGCTCACCTGTTCCACCGCCGAAATGGGCGCCCGCGGCGGCGCGGGCATCGAGATCGACGTCGCGCTCGTGCCTCAGCGCGAAACCGGCATGACGCCGTACGAGATCATGCTGTCGGAATCGCAGGAGCGCATGCTCCTGGTCGCCAGGCGCGGCCGCGAGGCGGAGGTCGAACGGGTGTTCGAGAAATGGGACCTGCACGCCGTCCGGATCGGCGAAGTGACGGCCGACGGGATGCTGCGCGTGCGGGCGCACGGCACCGTCGTGGCCGAGATTCCCAACCGCGCGCTGACCGACGAGGCGCCGATCTACCACCGCCCGGCTTCGCCCCCCGAGTATCTCGCGGCGGCGCAGCAGCTGGACCTCGACGCCGACGCGCGGCGCCGTCCCTCGCCCAACGACGCGCTGCGGTCGCTGCTCGGATCCCCGACGATCGGCAGCAAGCGCTGGGTCTACCGCCAGTACGACCACATGGTTCGCACCAACACGATCGTCCTGCCCGGCGCCGGCGCGGGGGTGGTGCGCCTCAAGGGAACCGATCGGGCGCTGGCCATCTCGCTCGACGGCAATGGCCGCTACTGCTATCTGGACCCGCGGCAGGGCGCCATGCTGGCGGTCGCCGAGGCGGCGCGCAACGTCGCCTGCGCCGGCGCGCGTCCGCTCGCCGCGACCAACTGCCTGAACTTCGGCAACCCCGAGCGGCCCGCGATCATGTGGCAGTTCGCCGAAGCGGTGCAGGGCATCGGCGCGGCGTGCCGCGCGCTCGACGTGCCGATCACCGGCGGCAACGTCAGCCTGTACAACGAAACCGACGGCCGCGCGATCTATCCGACGCCGGTCATCGGCGTCGTAGGTCTCCTCGAGCACGCCGACCGCGCGCTGACGAGGTCGTTCAGCGGTTCAGGCGACCTCATCGTGCTGCTCGGAGAGGGACGTGGAGAGCTCGGCGGCAGCGAGTACCTCAAAGTGACGCAGGGTCTCGTGCGGGGGCGGCCCCCGGCACTGGATCTCGCGGCCGAGCGCGCGCTGCAGCTGCTGCTGGTGGAGCTTGCGGAGGCGCGGCTGATCCGGTCGGCGCACGACTGCTCGGACGGCGGCCTGGCGGTCGCGCTCGCCGAGTGCTGCTTCGACACGCAGGGCACCGGCGCCGAGATTGCCATCGACGCGCCCGGCGCCGCGCGCGAGGCGGCGCTCGACACGGCGGCGGCACTCTTCGGCGAATCGGCTTCGCGCGCCATCGTCTCCACGACGGGCGACGCGCTCGCGGGCATCCTCGCGCGGGCCGCCTCGCGCGGCGTTCCGGCGCGCGTCATCGGACAGACCGGTGGCAGCGCGATTCGCATCGCGGTGGCCGGCGTGACGGCCATCGACCTGGCCGTGGACGACGCCGAACAGATCTGGATCGCGGCCGTCACGCGGCATCTCACGAAGCACGCAGCCTGATGTTGGACAAGTTCAAGGACGAGTGCGGCGTCTTCGGCATCTTCGGACATCCCGAAGCCGCCAACCTGACCTACCTCGGCCTGTACGCGCTGCAGCATCGCGGCCAGGAGAGCGCCGGCATCGCGGCGTCCGACGACGCGCGCATCCGGATCTCGCGCGACATGGGCTACGTCGCCGACATCTTCGACGGCGACGCGCTCGCGTCGCTCCCGGGCCGGATCGCGATCGGCCACGTGCGCTATTCGACCGCCGGCGAGAGCAAGCTGCTGAACGCGCAGCCAATCCTCATCGATTGCGCCCACGGCCAGATCGCCGTCTGCCACAACGGCAATATCGTCAATGCGCGGGAGATTCGGGACGATCTGGTCCGGCAGGGGTCGATCTTCCAGTCGAGCAGCGACACCGAAGTCATCCTGCACCTGTATGCCCGATCCCGCGCCGCGACCGTCGAAGAGGCCATCGTCGAATCGGTGTCCCAGGTGCAGGGCGCCTTCTCGCTCGTGATGCTGACGGGAGACCGGCTGATCGCCGTCCGCGACCCGCACGGTTTCCGGCCGCTCGCGCTCGGCCGCCTCGACGACGCGCACGTCGTCGCATCCGAGACGTGCGCCATGGATCTGATCGGCGCCACCTACGTGCGCGACGTGGAGCCGGGCGAGATCCTGGTCGTCGGCAGGGACGGCCTCCGGTCGATCAAGCCGTTTCCGCCCGCGCCGCTGGCCCACTGCGTGTTCGAGCACGTCTACTTCGCGCGGCCCGACAGCTACGTGTTCGGGCGGAGCGTCAACGAGGTCCGCACCGATCTCGGCCGGATCCTCGCCACCGAGAAGCCGGTCGGCGCCGACGTGGTCGTGCCGGTCCCGGACTCGGGGGTCTGCGCGGCGATGGGGTATGCCGAGCGATCCGGCGTGCCGCTGCGGATGGGGCTCATCCGCAATCACTACGTCGGGCGCACGTTCATCCAGCCGCAGGCGTCGATCCGACACTTCGGCGTGAAGGTGAAGCTGAATCCGGTCCGGAGCATTCTCGACGGCAAGCGCGTCGTGCTGGTGGACGACTCGATCGTGCGCGGCACCACGAGCCGGAAGATCGTGCGCATGGTGCGGGCGGCGGGAGCGCGCGAGGTGCACGTGCGGATTAGCTGCCCGCCGACGATCTCGCCCTGCTTCTACGGCGTCGACACGCCCCGCAAGAGCGAGCTGATCGCGGCGACGCACTCGGTCGAGGAGATCCGCGAGTTCCTGGAGGCCGACAGCCTGGCCTACCTCAGCCTCGAGGGGCTGATGACCGCCGTCGGCCCCGATCGATCCTCGTACTGCAGCTCGTGCTACACCGGTGTGTACCCGGTGCCCGTTCCTCGTGACGAGAGCAAGTACCTCCAGCTCGCCCTCAAGCTCGACAACGCGGCGATCGCGAAGTAGCCGTTCGAGCATGAGTGCGCACATGCGATCGACGCGGCGCCGGCAGCCAGGCCGCACCCCCTTCCTCCTCCTCGCGTGCCTGGTGCTGGCGGCCCGTCAGGGCGCCGGCCAGACCGCTTCGCTCGAACCGGCCGGGCCGCAGACCCCCGGCGGCGAGCAGATCCAGCGCGCCATCGACCGGCTTGGCGAGCTCGACTACCAGACGCGAACCGAGGCATCGCGAACGCTCCGGCGCGCGGCGCCCGCAGCCGTCGTCCCGGCGCTGCTGGCCGCGGTCGACGGGCACGCCGACGGGTACGTCCGCTATCGCGCGCTCGTGCTCCTCACCGGCTTCAACGATCCGCGAACGATCGATGCGATGCGGGAATCGCTGAAGAGCCCGAACGATCGGCTGCGGACCGTGGCGTTCAGCTACTTCGAGCATCATCCCGACGCGGCGCTCGCGCCCGAGCTCGTCGCCGCGCTCGACCGCGAACAGGGGGAATTCGTGCGGCCGGCCCTCGTGCGCGCTCTGGCCTCGCTCGCCGGGTCGAACGCCGCGGCCCGCGCGGCGCTGGTGCCCCAGATCGCCCGCGGCGAGGACTTCTTCCGCAGCGTGGTGATCGAAGCGCTCGGCGACTATCGGGCGGCGTATGCCTACGACGACATTGCCGCCGTGGCGGCGCTGGACGGCCCGCTCCAGGACGACGCGGTCCTCGCGCTCGGCAAGATCGGGGACCCGCGGGCGCTCGAGATTCTTGCCGGGCTGCAGAAGACGGCGCCGCGTGCCGCACAGCCCACCATTGCCGGAGCCATCTGCCTGCTCGGCGTGAACTGCGGGCCTCATCAGGGCTATCTGGTCGACGCGCTCGAGTTCGCGGACGCCAATTCCGGGTACCAGGCGCTGCTGCGATCGGCGGCGACGGCGCTCGGCGCCCTCGCCGCCGCGGACCACCGCGAAGCGGCAGACGCGCTGTTCCGGATCGGCATCCCGTCGCGCGATCCGACCAGGGCCCCGGTGGCGCTGGCGCTGGCGACCGTCGCGCTCCGGAATACGCCGCTCGCGCTCGCCTTGCTCGAGCAGCGTCCCGATCGGGACCTCGCGATCGATCTGCTCGCCGAGGGCTTCGACATGCTCGAGGAGGACTTCGAGAAGGAGCGGTTCTTCGCGGCGGTGCGGCGCGCCTACTGGGACGCCCCGGACGGATCGCCCCGGCGCGCGCTGATGCAAACCCTCATCGGGGTGCTGGACTTCTGATGGACTATCGGAAATCCGGCGTCGACATCGACGCCGGCAACGAAGCGGTCCGCCGCATTCGCGCGCTCGCCCGCGGCACCTTCACCGCCGGCGTACTCTCCGACATCGGTTCGTTCGGCGGATTGTTCGAGCTGGATCGCACGCGCTATCGCGAGCCGGTGCTCGTGTCGAGCGCCGACGGCGTCGGTACGAAACTCAAGCTGGCGTTCATGACCGGGCGTCATGGCACGGTCGGCGCCGACCTCGTCAACCACTGCGTGAACGACATCCTCGTCCAGGGCGCGACGCCCCTGTTCTTCCTCGACTACCTGGCGACCGGCCGCCTCAGGCCGTCGATTGCCGAGGAGGTCGTCGGCGGCATGGCCGCTGCCTGCCGCGAGAACGGCTGCGCCCTGATCGGCGGCGAGACCGCCGAGATGCCCGGCTTTTATGCGGACGGCGAGTACGATCTCGCGGGCTTCATCGTCGGGATCGCGGAGAAGGCCGCGCTCGTCACCGGCCGGACCGTGGCGCCCGACGACGTGCTGATCGGCCTTCCCTCTTCGGGCCTGCACACCAACGGGTATTCGCTCGCCCGCCGCGTGCTGTTCGAGATCGCGGGGCTGCAGCCCGGCAGCGCGCCGGCGGAGCTCGGCACGACGATCGCCGACGCCCTGCTCGCCACGCACCGATCGTATCTGAGACCCGTCAGCGCGCTCCTCGATCGGCGTCTCGTGAAGGGGCTGGCGCACATCACGGGCGGAGGCATCACGGAAAATCTCCCGCGCACGCTGCCCGACGGTTGCGCCGCCGAGATCGACCTGCTGGCCTGGAGCATTCCGCCGCTCTTCCGCCTGATCGAGGCGCGGGGCTCGATTGCGCCGGACGAGATGTTCCGGGCGTTCAACATGGGCGTGGGGCTCGTCGTTGTCTGCGCGGCCGGGGACGCGCGCCGGGCGCTCGATCTGCTTGCCGCCTCCGGCGAGCAAGGCGCCTTCCTTCTCGGGCGTGTCGTGGCGGGTGGAAGGACGGTGCGCTACCTCCCGCGGGCGGCGCGATGACTTCCCCCGCGTTTCCGGCGCGCCGGCTCGGCGTGCTGATCTCCGGCAGGGGCTCCAACCTGCAGGCGATCATCGACGCGATCGGTGCGGGCACGCTGGAGGCGACCATCGGCATCGTGATCTCCAGCCGCGCTTCCGCTCCGGGGCTGGCGCGTGCGCGCGCGGCCGGCATCCCATCGGCGGTGATCGCCGCCGCCGACCATCCGCACCGCGATGCCTGCGACGCGGCCATCGTCGATCGGCTGCGTGCGGCCGGCGTCGAGCTCGTGTGCCTCGCCGGCTACATGCGCCTGGTCGGCCGGCCCCTGCTCGAGGCGTATCCGGAGCGGATCCTCAACATCCATCCGTCGCTGCTGCCGTCGTTTCCGGGGCTCGAGGCGCAGCGCCAGGCGCTGGCGCACGGCGTTTGCGTGACGGGAGCCACCGTGCATCTCGTCGATGCCGGACTGGACGCCGGACCGATCGTGGCGCAGGCGGCGGTGCCGGTGCACGACGATGACACGGCCGAGAGCCTTGCCGCGCGCATCCTCGTGCAGGAGCATCGGATCTATCCCGAGGCGATCGCGTTCATCCTCGGCGGCGGCTGGACGGTGCGCGGGCGGCGGGTCGTCAAGGCGGACGCCGGTGCGTGATCCGGTGCGTCTCAGACGTTGACCGGACCGTCCAGGCCAAGCGTCAGCACCGCGACTTCGGGCGGACAATTCACCCGCAGCGGCACGTAAACCGTCCCGACGCCCCGGCTCACGAAGATCGTCGTGCCCAACCGGCGCCCCACGCCGGCTACGACCGGGAACTTCTGGGCGGCGAGGGCGCCGGCCAGCGGCAGCACCACCTGCCCGCCGTGCGTGTGGCCCGAGAGGACGAGCGGAATGCCGAGGCCGGCCGCCTCGCTGAGGCGCCGCGGATCGTGCGCGAGCAGGACGACGGTCCCGCTGGCACCGCGGACGACGTCCTCGATGTCCGCGCTCCGCCTGGTCCAGAAGCGGATGCCCGCGAGCTCGAGCGGGACCCCGCTGATCATCAGCCGCGTGCGGGCGTCGCGCAGCACCTGCGCGCCGATCTTCGAGAGGGCCGCAGGCATCGCCCGATCGTCGTCATGATTGCCGAGGATGGCGAAGACGCCGTGCGGAGCCGAGAGCGTCCGGAACGCCTCGGCCGCCGGCGTCATGTACCGTCGGTCGGCGCGCGTGACGTAGTCGCCACCGAGGACGATCAGGTCGGGCCGCTCCCCCATCAGCATGGCCGCCGCGTGCCGCACGTCGTCGTCGGACACCCATGCGCTCCGGTGGATGTCGGTGATGAGGCCGATGCGCAGGCCCGACAGTTCCCGGGGGATGCCGGCCACCGCCACGTCCGCGCGGGTGATCTCGAGGTGGTGGCGCTCGTACAGGTAACCGTACGATCCGACGCCGGTTGCGGCGCCGATGCCGCCGGTCAGCAGCGCTTTCAGCAGCGTGCGCCGGCCGATCGTCGCTCGACCGTGAAGAGCCGCCATCGACTGGTATAGTAACCCGTTGCCGAACACGAGCCGACGATGAGCAGCGTGTACGAGGAGTTCGCGTGGCGGGGGATGATCTACGACGGCACCGACGGGCTGGCGGAACTGCTGGCGCGCCCCCGCGTGAGCGCCTACATCGGATTCGATCCGACGGCGTCGAGTCTGCACGTCGGCTCGCTCCTGCCGGTGATGGCACTCGCCCGGCTGCAGCGCTTCGGCCATCTGCCGATCGCGATCGTGGGCGGCGGCACCGGCATGATCGGCGATCCGAGCGGCAAGTCGCAGGAGCGGCTGCTGCTCGCTCCCGAACAGATCGAGGCCAACCTCGCGGGCATCCGCGGGCAGCTCGGGCGCTTCCTCGATTTCGAGCGGGCGGGCAATCCGGCCCGCGTCGTGAACAACGCCGAGTGGCTGGCGGGGCTGGATCTGCTCGGGTTCCTCCGCGATACGGGCAAGTATTTCACGGTCAACTATCTCCTGCAGAAGGAGTCGGTCAGCCGCCGCCTCGCGAGCGAGGAGGGGATCTCGTTCACCGAGTTCAGCTACCTGCTGCTGCAGGCGCGCGACTTCCTGGAACTGTTCGATCGCTACGGCTGCACGCTGCAACTCGGCGGCAGCGATCAGTGGGGCAATATCACCGCCGGGATCGATCTGATTCGCCGGCTGAGGGCGCAGCGTGCGCACGGGCTCGTGATGCCGCTGGTGACGACCGCCTCCGGCGTGAAGTTCGGCAAGACCGAGGCCGGCACGATCTGGCTCGATGCCGGCCGCACCTCGCCGTTCAGGTTCTACCAGTTCTGGCTGAACGCCGACGATCGCGATGCCGCCACGTACCTGAAGTACTTCACGTTCCTCGAGCGTTCCGCGATCGAGACGCTCGCGCGATCGACGGTCGAGGCGCCGGAGCGGCGCGAGGCGCAGCGGGTGCTCGCGCGCGAGGTGACGGCCGCGGTGCACGGCGCCGAGCAGGCCGCGCGGGCCGAGCATGCCTCCTCGCTGCTGTTCGGCGAAGACATCGCGCGGCTGAGCGTCGACGAGGTGCTGGCCGTCTTCGATGACGTGCCGTCGACCGAGCTCCCTTCGGCGGCCGTGGCCGGCGAGGGCATCGGGCTTCTGGAGCTGATCGCGCGCGCGCAGCTCGCGTCGTCGCGCGGAGAGGCGCGGCGGCTGATCGAATCGGGCGGGGTCTACGTGAACAACCGCCGGATGGGCGATCCGCAGGCGCGGCTGACGCGGGAGAGCGCGATCGGCGGCCGCCTGTTCGTGCTGCGGCGGGGCGCGCGGCGGCAGCATCTGGTGAAGATTGTCGGATGAGGTCGGCGGCGCGGCCGGGTGGCTTGACGCCGGGGGTGGCGTACGCGATACTCTCCGGACGTTCGGTCGCCGAAATCCTGCCCGCCGGTAGCATTCAGCTCGGACGTCTTCCATTCTCCATCTGCGGCAGGATCCGCACCCTGGGTCTCGGGCGCTGATGGGGTCTTGACAGCAAGTTGGTTGTCTAGTAACCTTGGAAGGTTCCCCTGAGGACGGCTTCGATGAGCCGATACCGTTCGAGGGGGCCGGGCGCCCTGGGCGCACGGGGGTCGGTTCTTTGAAAACTGGATAGTGCGTGCAAGCACTTGTCCGCCGGAGCGCGTCAGCGCGACGGCGGACGCACAGACCCTGTCATCCGCCGGAGCGCGTCAGCGCGACGGCGGAGACAATGAGAGTCAGCGGGTGGCATCGCGCAAGCGGTCGACCGGAGTCGCATCCGTGCGAAGGCGACTGGCGATGAACCACTTCCATGACGAACGGATGAACAACGCAGAGCCATTCAATCAACATCGCTCGCGTTAACGGTTGCGCGTGCAGGTCTGATCCGGCGATCGCCGGATCGGCTGTGCGCCGACGCCTTTAACATGAGAGTTTGATCCTGGCTCAGAATCAACGCTGGCGGCGTGCCTAACACATGCAAGTCGAACGCGAAGGTCCCGCAAGGGATTGGTAGCGTGGCAAACGGGTGAGTAACACGTGGGTGACCTGCCTTCGAGCGGGGGATAACGTTCCGAAAGGGACGCTAATACCGCATGACATCCTGCCTTTGAAGAGGCGGAGATCAAAGCCGGGGATCGCAAGACCTGGCACTCGAAGAGGGGCCCGCGCCTGATTAGCTAGTTGGCGAGGTAATGGCTCACCAAGGCAACGATCAGTATCCGGCCTGAGAGGGCGGACGGACACACTGGGACTGAGACACGGCCCAGACTCCTACGGGAGGCAGCAGTGGGGAATTGTTCGCAATGGGCGCAAGCCTGACGACGCAACG
>JADZED010000024.1 GCA_020850715.1 Acidobacteriota bacterium | reverse complement strand
CTTCACGAGCAGCAGGGAATGCCCGCCCAGGTCGAAGAAGTTCTGGCCGACACCGACGCGCTCGACCTCGAGCAGGTCGGCCCACACTCGCGCGATCTGCGCTTCGAGCGCAGATCGCGGCGCGACGTAGGCGCTTCGCGCGATCTGCTCGCCGGCCGGTGGCGCCAGGGCCTGGCGGTTGATCTTGCCGTTGGCGGTCAGCGGAAGAGCGGTCAGCGGGACGATGGCGGACGGCACCATGTAGGCCGGCGCGACGCGTTCGACCGCGGATCGAATCGCCGCCGGATCGACAGAGGCGCCCGGCGCCGGCACGACGTATCCGATCAGCCGGCGCTCGCCGCCGATCGGGTGTACGGCGGCCGCGGCAGCCACGACGCCAGGCGCGACCGCCAGCGCCGCCTCCACCTCGCCGAGCTCGATCCGGAAGCCGCGAATCTTCACCTGGCCGTCGCGACGTCCTACAAACGCGATCGTGCCGTCGGCCTGCCAGCGCACCAGATCGCCCGTGCGATAGAGGCGGCTCCCCGGCGCGTCGCCGAAGGGATTCGGCACCAACGCCGCGGCGGTCTCGCGCGGGCGCTTCAAGTAGCCGCGCGCGAGGCTGCGCCCGCCGACGTACAGCTCGCCGACGACGCCGATCGCGACGGGGCTGAGCTGGTCGTCGAGCACGTACGCCTGCACGTTGGCGATCGGCCGCCCGATGTCGGGCGCGGTGCGCAGGTCGCCTCGCGCCTCGCGCACCTCGCCGCAGGTGCTGACCACGGAGTTCTCGGTCGGTCCGTAGTGATTGACGAACGCGAAGGGCAGCGATCGTCTGGCGCCCGCCGTCAGGCGATCGCCTCCCGTCAACAAGATGCGCAGCGCCAGCGAGGCGGGCAGCGGTTCCTGCAGCGCGGCTTCCGCCAGCGGCGTCGGCAGAAACGCCACCGTGATGCGTTCGCGGGCCATCCAGGCGAGCAGCGCCCGCGGCGAGCTCCGCGTTTCCCGGTCCGCAATGTGCAGTGCAGCCCCTCCCACCAGGTGGGGCCAGATCTCCCAGACGCACGCATCGAAGCCCACGCTGGCCAACTGAGTCGCGCGATCGGCCGGCGAGATTTCGTAGGTCCGCAGATGCCAGTCGATGAGGTTGTTCAGCCCCGCGTGTGGCACCTCGACACCTTTGGGCGTTCCCGTGGATCCCGACGTGAAGATCACATAGGCGCAATGGGCGGCCGTCGCCAGACGGGGCAGGTTGCCGCCCGTCTCCTCCACGGCGCCTGGCGCCGCATCGACGAGGACCCGATGACGCGCCGCATCGATCTTCCCGGCCAGCGAGGTGGACGTCAGCACGATCGGCGCACCGCAGTCTTCGAGCATCCGGCGCGTGCGCTCGGATGGAGCCTGCGGATCGAGCGGGGCGTACGCCCCGCCGGCTTTCATCACGGCCAGCGCTGCGACGACCAGCTCGATCGACGGCTCCAGGTACAGCGGCACGATCTGCTCCGCGCCGACGCCCAGCCGCCGCAGCTGCCGCGCGAGGCGATTTGCCTGCGCGTTCAGCTCGCCGCAGGCGATCTGGCGCGCACCTTCGCGCACCGCGATCGCGTCCGGCTCGCGGGCGGCCCGCTCCTCGAAACGTTCGTGGGCGCAGGCCTCCCCGGCGCCCTCGATCGCGGTCGCGTTCCATCCGACGACGATGCGCTCGAGATCGTCGGGCGCGAGCATCGGCAGTTCCGCGATCGGCAGATCGGGCCTGGCCGTCGCGGCCTCGAGCAGCGCGCAGTAGCTGCGTCCCATCCGATCGATGGTGTCGGCGTCGAACAGGTCGGTGTTGTACTCGAACACGCCGGCGAACCGCCGGTTCGCCTCGGTCATCGACAGCGTCAAATCGAAGCGTGCGGTGCCCGTCTCGGTCTCGACCGGCGCGATGGTCAGCCCCGGCAGCCGGAGCGCGCCGCCCGGCGCGGTCTGCATCGCGAAGACCGCCTGGTACAGCGGCGTGCGGCCCACGTCCCGATCGGGCCGGATCTCCTCGACCAGCTTCTCGAGCGGAACATCCTGGTGCTCGTACGCCTCGAGGCATCCCTCACGCACGCGCTCGAGGAGATCGCCGAAGCACATCGCCGGCGCCAGCCTGGTCCGCAGCGGCAGGTTGTTGATGAAGAACCCAATCAGCGGCTCCAGCTCGGCGCGCGTTCTGCTGGCCACCGGCGAGCCGACGATGAGATCGCGCTGGCCGGTGTACCGGAACAGCAGCACCTTGAATGCCGCGAGGAGCGCCATGAACGCCGTTGCATCGCGATCGCGCGCGAGCGCCGCCACCCGCTCGGCGGTCGACTCGGCCACCACGAAATGGTGCAGCCGCCCGTTGAAGGTCTGGACGGGGGGGCGCGGCCGGTCGGTCGGCAGCTCGAGGCTCGGCAGCGGCGCCGCCAGGCGACGCCGCCAGTACGCGAGCTGCCGCTCGAGGACCGGGCCGGCGAGCCATTCGCGCTGCCAGGCGGCAAAATCGGCGTACTGGATCGGCAGCGGCGGCAGCGGGTCTTCCGTCTCACCGCGCACGCGCGCGTCGTAGAGCGCCGCCAGCTCGCGCACGAACACGCCGATGGACCAGCCGTCGCAGACGAGATGGTGGAACGCGAGCAGCAGGACGTGCTCGGTCTCGGCCAGGCGCGCCAGGCCGGCGCAGAACAGCGGGCCGCGGGCGAGGTCGAATGTCTGGTGAGCCCACGCGCGTGCGATCTCGTGGATCCGCCGCTCCCTCCCGGGCGGGCGCTCGTCCGAGAGATCGATGGTCGTCAACGCGAGGTCGGCGGCCTCCCCAATCCGCTGGACCGGCTCGCCGTCCGCCAGCTCGAATCTCGTGCGCAGAATCTCGTGGCGCTGCTGGATGCCGCGCAGGGCGGCTTCAAGCGCAGGCGCGTCCAGCCGTCCGGTCAGCCTGACCGCGCCGGTCATGTTGTAGAGCGGACTCTGCTCGGCCAGTTGCTGGACGAACCACAGCCGCTGCTGGGCGAAGCTGACCGGGATCGTCTCGCCGCGCGGTGCGCGCGGAATGCGGCTGCGGCTCGACTGGTTCGCTTCCGCGTCGCGCAGACACGCAATCAGCTCCTGCCTGCGCTGCTTCAAGGCCGCGCGCAGCTCCGGGGTGACGACGCCGGCGGGCGCGTCGAAGCGCAGGCCGTCGCCATCCAGCCGCAGCTTGATGTCGAGCTCCCTGAGATGGGCGAGCAGGGCCGCGAGGGTCACAGACGCCCTTCTTCGCGATCGCCGGCCGCCGCGGCCGCGCGGTCGGCCGGGGAACCGGCGAGCCACAACGCCGTCTGCAGGCGATCGGCCAGGGCCGCGACGGTCGGCCCTTCGAAGAGGGTCCGCATCGGCAGCTCGACCCCGAATTCCCGCCACACCCGCGACATCACCTTGGCGGCCAGCAACGAATGGCCGCCGGCGGCGAAGAAGTTGTCGTGCGTGCCGACGCGCTCGATGCCGAGGCTGTCGGCCCAGATCGCCGCGAGCCTGAGCTCGAACTCGTTGCTCGGCGCCACGTAGGCGTCCTCCACCGCCTCGCCGCCGGCCACGGCGGGCAGCGCGGCGCGATCCAGCTTGCCGCTCGGCGTCATCGGCAGCCGCTCGATGACGTCGATCACGGCCGGGACCATGTACTCGGGCAACTGGCGGGCGAGGTGAGCGCGCAGTTGAGCGGACTTCGGGGGCCGATCGCCGCGGAGCACGACGTAGGCGACCAGCTGCCGGCCGCCGCGGCCGAGCTCGCGGACGGCGGCGGCCGCATGGAGCACGTTGGGGTGCTGCGCCAGCACGGCCTCGATCTCACCGAGCTCCACCCGGTAGCCGCGAAGCTTCACCTGGTGATCGCGGCGTCCGAAGTACTCGATCCGGCCGTCGGCGCGGAACCGCGCGATGTCACCCGTCCGATAGAGCCGTCCGCCCGGTTCGCCGCCCGCCGGATCGGGAATGAACCGCTCGGCCGTCAGTCGCGGATTCTGCAGGTAGCCGCGGGCCAGGCAGTCGCCGCCGATGTACAGCTCGCCCGGCACTCCGATTGGCACGGGCCTCATCCCGCCGTCGAGCAGATGGATCCGCGTGTTCGGCAGGGCGCTGCCGATGGTCGGCGACACCGGCCAGCTCGCGGGCGCGGCGTCCAGGAGATCGGCCGTGACGACGTGCGCCTCCGCGGGTCCGTACTGGTTGGAGAGCACCGCGCCGTCGGTGCCGGCGAAGAAGCGTACGATCTCGGGCGTGATCTCCAGCCGTTCGCCGGCCGCGTCCACCTCGCGCAGCGCGCGGGGAACGACGCCGATGGCGTCGGCGGCGTCGGCGAGCTGCTGCAGCGCCGCCGGCGTGATGTAGAGCCGCTGGATGTCGTTGACGTCGAGGAAGCGCACGAGCGCCATGAAATCGCGGCGCAGATCCTCCTCGATGAGCACGACCACGCCGCCCGCCGCCCAGGTCGAGAACATCTCGAGGAACGAGGGATCGAAGCTCAACGAGGTGTACTGGACGGTGCGGCCGGCCGCCACCTCCTTCGACACGTCGTTCTGCCAGGCGACGAGGTTCACGAGCGGCCGGTGCGGCATCGCGACGCCTTTGGGGCGGCCGGTCGAACCCGACGTGTAGATCACGTAGGCGAGGCTCTCTGGCGAGATCGGGAGGGCGAGGTCGTCTTCCGCCTGCGCGGCCATGGTGTCCCAGTCGCGGTCGATGCACAGGACGGGGCGCGTGGCGCCCTGCGGCGCCCGGCCGCTCCTGCGCCGCAGCCTGGGCGGCGCCAGCCGCGGCAGCAGGTGCTCCTGCGTGACCAGTGCCTTCGCGCGACTGTCGGCCAGCATGTAGGTGAGGCGCTCGGCCGGATACGAGACGTCGATCGGCACGTAGGCCGCTCCGGCCTTCAACACGCCGAGGATGCACACCGTGAGCCCCAGGCAGCGCTCGACGGCGATCGCGACGCGATCGTCTGGACCAATCCCCAGGCCGCGCAGGCAGTGCGCGAGCTGATTGGCCTTCGCGTTCAGCTGTGCGTAGGTCAGTTGCAGCCCATGGAACTCGACGGCGACCGCGTCGGGCGTCCGCTGCGCCTGTTGCTCGAAGAGCTGGTGAATCGCCGGCGGCAGACCGGTCGCGCGAGGCGCGCCGCTCCACGCCTGCAGCCGGCGCGTCTGGTCGGGCGGCAGCAGCTCGAGATCGTGGATGGCGGCGTCCGGGCTGGCCGCGATTGCCGCCAGCAGCGTGCCGTACTGCGCCGCCATCCGGGCGATCGTCTCGCGGTCGAACAGATCGGTGTTGAAGTAGAACGCGAACACCAGGCCGTCGGGCGTTTCGCCGACGTGCAGCTCGATGTCGAATCTCACGTTGATGGCGGAGCTCTCGAGCGGCTGCACCGTCAGGCCGCGCAGCGCCAGCGGCTGGACGGCGGCGTGCTGGAGGGAGAACAGCACCTGGAACAGCGGATGCCTGTCCAGATGACGATCCGGCTGCACCCGCTCGACCACCTGCTCGAACGGCGTGTGCTGATGGGCGAAGGCGTCGAGCGTCGCCTGCCGCACGCGCCGGAGCGTCTCGCGAAACGTCGGATCGCCGGAGAGATCGGCGCGGAGTGCCAGCGTGTTCGAAAAGAACCCGATGAGCCCCTCGAGCTCGGAGCGCGGGCGATCGGCGACCGGCGTGCCGACGACGATGTCGCTCTGGCCGGAGTGGCGCGCGAGCAGCACGTCGAAGGCGGCGAGCGCCGCCATGAAGAGCGTCGCCTGTTCCTGCCGCGCGAGCGCTTTGATCGCGTCGGCGACCGGGGCGGCCACGCGCCGCTTCACGTACGAGCCCTTGAAGCTCTGCCGCGGCGGACGCGGTCGATCGGCCGGCAGATCGAGCGGCGGCGCCACGGCGAGCTGCCGGGTCCAGTACCGGAGCCCGGACTCGAGCGCCGAAGCGCCAAGCGCCTGTCGCTGCCAGGCCGCGAAGTCGGCGTACTGGACGGGCAGCGGCGCCAGCGTGAGAGCGCGCCCGTCGCACGACGCTTCGTAGAACGCCATCAGCTCGCGCACCAACAGGTCGAGCGACCAGGCATCGCACACGATGTGATGCAGCGTGAGCAGGAGCGTCCACTGCCGCTCGGCGCCGCGGACGAGACGCACACGGACCAGCGGGCCGCGCGCGAGATCGAAGGCGGCGGAGGCTTCCTCCCTGACCATCCGCGAGATCTCGGCCTGCCGCGCCGCGCGCTCCATGTGCCGCAGATCGGTCCGCGAAAACGAGAGATCGGGGATGTCGTGCACCACCTGCACCGGACGTCCGTCCACCAGCGGAAACGTGGTGCGCAGGATTTCGTGGCGCGCGATGACGCTCGAGAAGGCCGCCTCGAGGGCGGCGGGGTTCAGATCGCCGTCGAGCGACAGCGCGGCCGGCACGTTGTAGGCCGCCGCGCCGGGATCCAGCTGATCGAGCAGCCAGAGGCGCTGCTGCGCCGCCGACAGCGCCAGCGCGCCGTCGCGGGGGACGCGCACCAGCGGCGGTTCGCCCGCCTCGGGCCGCGCGAGACGGCGGCGCGCCTCGATCTCGGCGGCCAGATTCTCCAGCACCGGCTGCTCGAACAGCGCGACGAGCGGCAGCTCGATCCGGAACGCCTGGCGGAGGCGGGCGACCGTCCTGGTCGCGAGCAGCGAGTGGCCGCCGAGCTCGAAGAAGTGATCGCCGACGCCGACCTGCCCGACCGACAGCACGTCGCGCCAGATCTCGGCGATCTGCGCCTCGACCGCGGTTCGCGGCGCCCTCGGCGCCGGGCGGCTCGGCGACGCGGCCGGAAGCGCCCGCCGGTCCAGCTTGCCATTGGACGTCAGAGGCAGCTGGTCGAGCAGCACGAACGAGGCGGGCATCATGTAGTCGGGAAGGCTGCGGCTCGCGTGCTGCCGCAGATCGGCGGTCAGGCGGGTCGGGCTGGCCCATCGTGTGCCGCGCGGGCTCGAGGACCGCTCAGGCCTGCCGGACTCGCGCACGGCGTACACGCTGTAGAGCCCGGTGCTCGCGAGCGCGCCGTCCTGGTCGACGGCCACCACGAAGCCGTGTCGCGCCAGCAGCCGGGTGACGCGATCCAGCTGCCCGTCGCGATCGTGCACCTCGACGATCACCTGGCGGATCTTCGGCCAGTCGGCTTCGTCGATGCCCTCCAGGACCGCGAGCTCGCTCTTCTCGACGTCGATCTTGAGCAGGTCGATCCCGGTCACCTCGTAGCGGCGCATCGCCGACGACACCGTCGTCAGCGGACAGCGGACCTGCCGGCTGGCCAGCCGATCGTCGAGCAGTTCGCCCAGCAGTTCCGGCGAGTCGGCGCCGCCCGCCTGGTTGCGCAGGAACGCCGTCACGACCGCGCGCTCCTCCTGCGCATCCGCGAACCTGCCGGAAAAGATCGAGACGTTCGGATAGTAGGTGAACGTCGCCTCGCCTTCCTCGTTCGACACGCCGCAGGCGATCGCCTCGAGATCGAGGCCGTGGATTTCCGCGTTCAGCTCGAGCAGCGCGCAGACGTGCGCAATCGGCTCGAAGGCGTAGAGTCGCGCATCGGGACACGTCTGGCCCACGTACAGGCTGAACATGCCGATGTTCGCGCCGACGTCGAAGACCACCGCGCCCGGTTCGAGGGCCACGCCGTGCCGGAAGTACCGCGCCCCGGCGAAGATCTCTTCGTACAGGAATTCGGTCTCGTTCCGGTTCAACTGGACGACCGCCAGGCCGTTGGGCAGGTCGGCCCACGTGCGGTCGCCGAGCCGGCCCGCGCGCTCGCACGCGATCAGGCGCCGCGCCGGGCCCGCGAGCCGCTCGTCGGGCACCGCGTAGGCCACGAGCCGCACGTCGTCCTGCTGGCTGACGGCGGTCACCACCGCGTCGCGAACCGCGGGGTGCTGGCGGAGGACGGCGGCGATCTCCTCCAGCTCGATGCGGAACCCGCGCACCTTGACCTGCTGGTCGAGCCGGCCGAGGTACTCGATGTCGCCGTCGGGCAGCCGCCGCGCCAGATCTCCCGATCGATAGAGTCGCGCTCCAGGAGCGCGGCCGAACGGATCGGGCGCGAAACGCTCGGCGGTCAGGCGCGGTCTGCCGAGATAGCCACGCGCCACGCCGGCCCCGCCGATCCACAGTTCGCCGGGCACGCCGACGGGCGCAGGGTCGCCGCGCTCGTCGAGCACGTACACCGAGAGGTCGGGAATCGGCCGGCCGATCACGCTGCCGCTGCCTTCGATGACGTCGGCCATCGTGAGCGCTCGCCAGGTCACGTGCACGGTCGTCTCGGTGATGCCGTACATGTTGACCAGCGCGGGGGCCGCGGTGCCGTGCCGCTCGACCCAGGGCTGCAGCGCCCGCGGGTCGAGCGCTTCGCCTCCGAAGACGACCTGGCGCAGCGCCAGCGGTGCCTCGGACCGCGCATCCTCCGCGATGAGCTGCCGGAACGCGGAGGGCGTCTGGCTGAGGACCGTGACGCCTTCGGTCGAGAGCAGCGCGCGGAACGCTTCGGGCGAGCGCGCGATCCAGTGCGGCACGACAACGAGCCGGCCGCCATAGAGCAGCGCGCCCCACAGCTCCCAGACCGAGAAGTCGAAGGCGATGGAGTGGAAGAGCGTCCACACGTCGTGCGGCCCGAACCCAAACCATGGCTCGGTCCGCGTGAACAGCCGCGCGAGGTTGCGGTGGGTCACCTCGACGCCCTTCGGCTGGCCGGTCGAGCCGGACGTGTAGATCACGTAAGCCGCGGCGTCGGGCTCGATCGGAACGCCGAGGGCCCGGCCGCTCTCGGCCCCGATTTCGGCGGCGCACGCGTCGACGCAGAACGTGTCGAGCGAGGGCGAGGCGACCGCCGGCCGAAGCGAGGTCTCGGTGACCACGATTCGCACGCCGGCGTCGGCCAGCACGAAGCGCAACCGCTCGGGCGGACTGGCGGGATCGAGCGGCACGTAGGCGCCGCCCGCCTTGAGAATGCCCAGCACCCCGACAACCAGCGCCGCGGATCGCTCGAGACAGAGGCCGACGCGCATTCCGGCGGCGACGCCCCGCGCCCTCAGACGGGCGGCGAGCTGGTTGGCGCGCCGATCGAGCTCCCCATAGGTCAGCGCGCCGTCGTCGCCCTGCACGGCGGGCGCCGCGGGCGCCGACGCGGCCTGACGCTCGAACCACGACACGACGTCCGCATGTGCGCCGCCGGCCTCCGCCGCCCTCGGTTCTTCGGACGGGTTCCAGTCGTGGAGCAATCCGAGCCGCTCGCGATCGTCGTAGATCGGGAGGTCGTCGAGAGCGGCGTCGCGCCCTCCGGCCAGTCCTCTCAGGAGCGTCTCGACATGGCCGAGCAACTGGAGCACCACCTCCGGGTCGAAGCGGGCGGCATCGTAGAGGATGCGCAGCGACAGCTCGCGACCCGGGCTGGCGACGAGCACCAGCGGATAGTTCGAGCGATGGCGCGCCGCCGCGTCGCGAGCCACGAGCAGCTCTCCGGCGTGCGCCGCGGCTCGATCGACCGGATAGTTCTCGAAGACGACGATCGAGTCGAACAGCGGGGTGTCGGCTGCCACAGCGCTGCAGCGCGCGATCTCCACCAGGCCGAGGTGCTCGTGCTCACGCTGCTGCGCCTGCGCGGCCTGCAGATCGCGCAGCCACAGGCCGGCGGCAAGGCGGCGCGGCAGGCGCACCCGCACCGGGACGGTGTTGATGAACAGGCCCACCATCGTCTCGGCGCCCGGCAGATCCGGGGGCCGCCCGGCCACCGTCGTGCCGAACACGACGTCTCGCGTCCCGCCGTAGCGGCCCAGCATCAGCGCCCACGCGCCGAGCAGGAGCGTGTTCGTCGTGACCTGCATCGCCCGGGCCGACGCCGCCAGATGCTCCGAGAAGGCCGCGTCGAGCCGCACCGTCACTTCGCGCGTCTCTGGCGCCGACGCATGCACCCCCCGCGTCCGCTCGATGCCGAGCGGGGTCGGCGCCGTCACGTCTCCGAGCGCCGAGCGCCAGTAGTCGCTCGCGAGATCGCGTCGCTGGCGGGCCAGCCAGTCGATGTGGTCCCGATACGGCCGCGGCGGCGGCCATGACTTCGGTGCGCCCGCGACCTGCGCGGCATACGCCTCCGCGAACTCGCGCAGGACGATCGAGAGGCTCCATCCGTCGAGCAGCGCGTGGTGGAACGCCCAGACGAATTCCGCCTGATCGGGGCCCATGCGGATCAGCCGCAGCCGCATCAGCGGTCCACGTGCGAGATCGAAGCCCTGCCGCTCCTCGGCCTCGAGCAGACGGCGCAGCCGGCCGGTCTGCGCTTCGACGGTCTCCTCGGACCAGTCCTCGATTCGAATCTCGGGCTCCAGCGAGCGCAGTACGACCTGCAGCGGGTTCGGCACGTCTTCCCACGCGAACACGCTCCGCAGCACATCGTGGCGGTGTACGACGGACCGCCACGCGGCGGCGAACGAGGCCGCCTCCAGGCGTCCCTGGAGCCGGCATGTGAACAGCTCCACGTAGAACCCGTCGTCGGGGCGCAGCATCGAGTGGAAGAGCATGCCGTGCTGCATCGGCGTGACCGGATAGGCGTCCTGCAGATCCGGGTAACGCGCCGCGATCGTGGCCGGGATGCCCGATGCCCCCCGCGGCTGCGCCGGCTGCATCCCCGCCGCCGGCGTGGTCTCGCCGGCCGTCCGGCCCCTGGCAATGAGCTCGTCGAGCGCGGCCCGGAACGCCGCCACCAGCGCGTCGATCGCGGCGCGATCGTGGCGAGCCGGATCCCACATCCAGTCGACGCGCAGTTCTCCGTCCTTGACGATCCCTGCGATCTCGAGCGTGTGCCGCCGCCGGAGGCGAGGACTCTCGGTCGATCCGACCGGGTCGGATGCAATCCTGAACCGCGAACCAGCGGGCAGCATCTGGTCGACCTGCCCGAGATAGTTGAACGCGACGGCCGGGCTGCCCGCGCCCGCCAGCCGGCGGCGCACGTCGGGAGCACCCAGATACCGGAGCGCCCCATAACCGAGACCTTCGTCCGGGATGGCGTCCAGCGCCCGCTTCACGCCGCTGGCCATGTCGACGATGTCGTGCGCCACCCGCGCGTCGAACCTGATCGGGAAGATCGCCGTGAACCAGCCGACCGTCCCGGAGACGTCGATGCCGTCGAACTGCCCGCTCCGGCCGTGCCCTTCGAGATCGATCCACACGTCGTCGCGCCGCTCGACGCGGCCGAAGGCGGCAGCCACCGCCGCGAGGAGCGCCTCGTCGATCCGTACGCTCAGCGCGGCCGGGAGCTCGCGCAGCAGGGCGTCGGTCCGCGGCCGGTCGAGCCGCACGCTCGTGCGGGCCCGCGCTCCGGCGGCGGGGTGCGAGGCGACCGATGTCGGCGCGGCGGTGGCGGCTCGGAGGCCGTCCGCGGCGTCGAGCCAGTAGCGCCGCTCCGCGGCCGGCATCCGGTTCGCGTACTCGGCGACCGCGCGTGCCCAGGCTCCGTACGACGAGGTGCTCGGCAGCGCATCGGGGGGCCGGCCCTCGGAGATTCGTGCGTAGGTCCGCGACAGGTCGTCCGCAAGAATCCTCCACGAAACGCCGTCGACGACCAGGTGATGCGCCAGCAGCAGCAGGCGCGGCGATCGGCCCGGGCCGGGATCGAACAGCACGGCGCGGAAGAGCGGCCCGGCCGCGAGATCGAAGCCGCGCTGCAGGCGCTCGCAGTGCTCCAGCATCGCCGCAGGCTGTCGATCGCGCCCGACCGCGCCGAGATCGACGCGCGTGAACGGCGGGCCATCGAGCGCGGTTGCCGTCTCCTGCGTCCAGGCGCCGTTGAGCCGGCGGAAGCGCGCGCGCAGCATGTCGTGGCGGGCGACGACCTCGGCGATCGCGCGCGCGAGGGCCTGCTCGTCGGTCTGCTCGAGCAGCTCGAACATCAGCGCCTGGTTGAAGTGGAACGCCTCGTCCGGATCTTCGTCGAGGAGCCAGTGCTGGATGGGCGTCAGCGGCATCTCGCCGCTCACGGAACCAGGCTCACCGGCGGGTGCGCCGCCGGCCGCTGTCTCCACAATCGCCGCCAGCGCGGCCACGGTCGGGTGCTGGAACAGGTGCTTCGGCTTGAGGCTCAGCCCGGCCTCGCGCGCGCGGGCCACGATCTGAATGCTCAGGATCGAGTCGCCGCCCAGCTCGAAGAAGTTGTCGTGAATCCCCACTGCAGCCCGACGGCCGAGGACGTCGGTCCAGATGCGTGCGAGCGCCGCCTCGGCCGGGTTGCGAGGCGCGGCGAAGAGGTCTGGCGAATCGTCCTCGGAAGGGTCCGGCAACGCCGCGCGATCGAGCTTGCCGCTGGCGGTCAGCGGAAGCGCCGCGATCGGCACCACGACGGCGGGCACCATGTAGGCCGGCAGCGCGGTCTCCAGCGCCGCGCGGAGGGCGCGGCCCGCGAGCGCCGCCTCCGGCGCCGGCACCACGTACGCCACGATGCGCTTCTGCGGGCCCGTGCCCCGCAGCGCCGCCGCCGCCGCCGCCACGCCAGGCAGCCGCATCAGCGCTGCTTCGATCTCGCCCAGCTCGATCCGGTACCCGCGCAGCTTCACCTGATCGTCGCGCCGCCCCAGGAACTGCAGCGTTCCGTCGGGTCGCACCCGCACGATGTCGCCTGTCCGGTACAGCCGGGCGCCCGGCTGACCGCTGACGGCGTCGGGGACGAAACGCTCTGCGGTCAGCCGCGGCGCACCGGCATAGCCGCGCGCCAGTCCGGCGCCGCCGACATGGAGCTCGCCCGGCACGCCGGCAGGCACGAGCGACCCGCGCGCGTCGAGCACGTACGCCAGCGTGTGCGCGACCGGGCGTCCCAGCGAAATCGATTCTGGCGCCGAGGGCAGCGCCGCCGGGATCCGGTGGCAACAGCTGAACGTCGTGTTCTCGGTCGGCCCATACCCGTTGATCAGCGTCGTCTTGGGCAGCGCCGACAGGGCGCGCTGGACATGGGGCACCGAGAGCGCCTCGCCTCCAACCAGCAGCTGCCGCACGCCGTCGAGCGCCTCCGGGACCTGGTCGATCACGGTGTTGAAGAGCGACGAGGTCAGCCACATCGTCGTGACGCCGTGCGCGCGCAGTTCGGCGCCCAGCTCCGCGGGCGCGGGCACCCGCTCCGGGTACACGACCAGCCGCCCACCGTGCAGCAGCGCACCCCAGATTTCCAGCGTCGACGCGTCGAAGCTCACCGGCGCCAGCTGCAGCAGCGTCTCCTCCGGCCCGAGCCGCACGTAGGTCTGCCCGGTCAGCAGCCGCACGACGCCGCGCTGCGGGATCGCCACCCCCTTGGGCCGGCCGGTCGATCCGGAAGTGAACGCCACGTAGGCAAGCGCGTCCAGCGGCGGTCGCACACCCGGGTCGGAGGTCTCCGCCGCCTCGGTGTCGGCCAGATGCAGGATCGCGCGGCCCTCCGCTCCGGGCACACCTGCCGACCCGGCCACGATCACCGCCACGTCCGCATCGGCCCACTGCCCGGCGACGCGCTCGGGCGGGTCGTCCGGATCGATTGCGACGTAGCCTGCGCCGGCGAGCACGACGCCCAGCACGGCCACAATCTGATCCACTCCCCGGGGCATGCACACGCCCACCGGCGTGTCCACGCCGACGCCGTACGCCTGCAGAGCGTGCGCCACCTGCGCCGCCCGCGCGGCGAGCTCCGCATAGGTCAGCCGCGAGGCGCCGCACTCGACTGCCACGGCGTCGGGCCGCGCCGTCGCCTGCGCAGCGAAGCGGGCGGCCAGGCCTTCTTCCCCATATGAAGCCGTCGCCTCGCCGGCAGCCGCGGCCAGCTGCGCATCACGATCGCAGCCGTCCATCAGCGCGCCAAGCGTCCCCACGGTCTGCTGCGCATCGGCCGCAGCCGCGCGGAGGACGCGCATGTAGTGGGCGGCGATGCCGCGCACCGTTGCGGCGTCGAACAGGTCGGCGGCGTAGACGAAGTTGATCGCGAGGGCGTCGGGCGACTCGACGACGTGCGCTTCGAGATCGAACCGGGTCGTCTGCACCGCATTGCTCATGCCCGCCGCGACCGAACCTGCCGCGCCGGCGAGCGTCGTCTGCGCGTCGATGAGGCTGAAGACGGTCTGGAAGATCGGCGTGCGGCCCGGGTCGCGCTGCGGGACGAGCTCGGACACGATCCGATCGAAAGGCACGTCCTGGTGCGCCAGCGCATCGGACACCACGCCGTGCACGTGCTTCAGCGCGTCGAGGAAGCTCGCGTCCCGATCGAGGCGGCTGCGCAGCGCCACCATGTTCACGAAGTACCCGATCAGCGGCTGCAGTTCGCGGCGCTCGCGGTTCGCCACCGGAATCCCGACCACCGCGTCGGTGCCGTTGTACGCACGCAGGGTCGCCTTGAAGGCGGCCACCAGCGTCGTGAAGAGCGTGACGCCGGCGCGCCTGCTCAACGCCCGCAGTGCCTCGACGAGCTCGCGGCCGGCGATGCAGACCTCGACGCGCCCCTCGCAGCTCGGCGTCGCCGGCCGGCGGCGGTCGGCGGGCAGATCGAGCGGTCCGATCCCGTCGAGCTGCCGCCGCCAGAACGTCAGGCCGCGCTCCAGCGCCGCCGGGTCGGCCAGCGCCCTCTGCCAGGACGCCCAGTCGCCGTACTGAATCTCGAGCCGCGGGAGGCGCGGTTCCCGCCCGTGCGAGAACGCGTCGACGAGCTCCTGAAGCTCGCGAATCAGGATGCCCATCGACCAGCCGTCGGTGACGATGTGGTGCAGCGTCAGCAGCAGGACCTGCTGCGCGTCGGACAGACGCACGATCCTGGCGCGCATCAGCGGGCCGCGGCTCAGATCGAACGGCCGCCGGGCGGCGTCGCGGCCGATCTGCTCGTAGGCGCAGCGGCGCGCCTCGTCTTCGAGCGATCGGAGGTCGACCACCTCGGGGACCTCCAGACCGTCGGCGACGGCCCCGGCGATCTGCACCGGCCTGCCGTCGACCTCGTGAAACCGCGTGCGCAGGGTCTCGTGGCGTCCGACGATGGTCCGCAGGCTCCGTTCGACCATGGCGGCCGGCAGCGCGCCGTCAAGCGGCAGCGCCGCGTGTACGTTGTATGCCGGCGAGTCTGGCTCGAGTTGGTGCAGCACCCAGAGCGGCTCCTGCGCGAACGACAGCGGCGCGGCCCCGTGCTCTCGCGCCACCGGCTGGATCGGCAGCGTTGACACATCGCCGCCCCGCGCGCGGAGCATCTCCGCGAGCAGGGCGAGCTTCTTTGACGACAACTCCTGGGTCGGCATCCGCGCGTTGGTCTCGACGAAGATTCCTGGCTGCTCCGCCCCGCGCGGCAATCTGTCGCGTCGGGGAGGAAGATTCGGGTGCGCTCGACTGCCTGAGCAAAGATCCGACCCCGAGATGCCGGCCCGGGGCGCCCGGTGCAACCGTCTTGTCGTGAATGGTTTAGTCGAATGGCGGGATGCGAGTTGCTACCCATCGACGGATGAAAGTCAGCCTGACGACGAACTAATGTCCGCGTGATGCGCGTCTGGACGCGCGGTCAGGCGTGACTTCGCCGGGTGTCTGCCAACAGCCGATCGACTTCCTCGTCGGAAAGACCGTGCACCGCATCCAGCGCGCTGGCCAGCACGTCTTCGTCGGTTCGCCGGAGATCGTCGACCAGGGCTGCGAGCCCGGCCACGGTCGGCGCTTTCCAAAGGTGCCGCACCGTCAGGCCGACCTGCAGCTCACGGCCGAGCTCCGGTACCAGACTCACGGCGAGCAGGGAGTCGCCGCCGAGCTCGAAGAAGTTGTCGGCGGCGCCGATACCGCTCACGCCCAGCGCGCGCTCCCAGGCGTGTACGATCGTCCGCTCAACCAGGGTGCGCGGTTCGGCGAAGGTCGAGGACAGGACCTCGCGCCGCACGCTTTCGGCGATGGCAGCCGGCGGCGGGGCGGTTCGCGTCGTCGAGCGGGCGATTCTCGCCGCCAGATCGGCGGTCGACACGGCAACGACCGGCAGGTCGCCTGCCTCGAGCACCCGTTCGAGCGCCTCGATCCCCTCGGCGTGCGACATTCCGAGCAGCGTCCCCTGACCGGCGTCGAGCGCCCAGCCGTCCCACAGGATGCTCGTCCACCGGCCGCCGGCACCCTGCGCGCCGCCCCCGGCGAGGCCGTCCATGAAGGCGTTGGCGGCCGCATACGGACCGAACCCCAATCCTCCGAGGACCGACGACAGCGAGGACATGACGATACGGAAGTCGAGCCGGCGCTCCCGCAGGATCTCGTCGAGCGTGAGCAGGCCGAAGGCCTTCGAGGCGAAATGGCGCTCGGCGGCGGGTCGATCCAGATCGGCCAGCGCCATGAAATCGCCGGCCCTCGTCGCACCCGCGGCGTGCACGACGCCATGAATCGGCCCGACCGCTTCCTCCGCGGCCGCGAGCGCCGCGATCATCTTCGCGCGGTCGGCGACGTCCGCGGTCAACACGATGGGACGCCCGCCCGCCGCCTCGATGGCTCGAAGCTGGCGGATTCTCGCGCTCGTCGGATCGTCGGGCGCGTGGGTGTCGAGCCAGTGCGGCCAGCGATCGGCCGGCGGAAGAGGCGTGCGCGCCACCAGCAGCAACGCGGCCCGGCTGACGCGGGCGAGATGAAGGGCAAGGCCGAGCCCGATGCGTCCGAGTCCGCCCGTGATCAGATAGACGCCGCCTTCCCGGAATGACGAGGTCCGCGCCGCGCCGGCGGCGATCGGCTCGTAGCTCTCGATCCAGCGACGTTGGTGCCGCCAGGCGACCACGCGGTCGTCGCTCTCCGAGAGGATCTCGGCGGCGAGCGCGTCCACCTGGCGCGGGTCGGCGTGCGCGCCGACGGCGACGTCGATGCTCCGGCACAGCAGGTTCGGGTGCTCCTGCGGGATGACGCGGCACAGCCCGACCAGCGGCGCATCGAGCGGAGAGCCGAGTTCGTCGCCCTGCACCGACTGCGTGGCATTCGAGAGCACGTTCAGGGTCAGCGGGCCGGACGAGGAGAAGCCGCGCGCCGCGTACAATAGACTGTAGAACCCCCGATCGAGCGCCTCGCGCAGCGAAGCCGCCGAGCAAGGCGGACGGGGAGCGCTGGTCGCATTCCACGCGTGCACGAGGCGCGTCGGACGGCGCTCCGATTGGCGCAGGGCCTCCGCGAGCTGCCCGTAGTGGGCCTCGACGGCCGGATCGATGGTGTAGCGCCCGGGATCGGCGCGCCAGCGGTCGCCGCGGACAACAGCCGTCACCACTGCTCCGCGTGCTTCGAGCGCGCGCGCCAGCAGCGCGGCCTCGCCGCCCGCGTCGCCGAGCAGCACGACGTGCTGCTTCCCGCTCGAGCTGCGACTCGGCGGCGTCTGCCGCCAGCAGCGCGCGTACAGCCAGTCCGCGACGGACGCCTTCCTGTCGAGGGATCCGGCGGCCGACGGTGGCGGCGCGGGATCGAGCCAGTAGCGCTCGCGCTGGAACGGATACGTGGGCAACGCGATGCGGCGCCGGGCGCCGGGCGGATGGCCGGCCGACCAGTCAAGTGCCACGCCCGCCTGCCAGAGCTGCGCCAGCGCGGGGGCGACGCCGGCCGCCAGATCCGGACCGAGCGAGGCAACGGCGGTCTCGCCCGCCGGCGCGCCGGCGCGTGCCAGGCCGGTCAGCGTGCGCCCCGGTCCAACCTCCAGCCAAATCACGGGCGCCGGGCTCAGCGCCCGGGCCGTCTCGAGCGCGGCCGTCCACCGCACCGTCGACGTGACCTGCGAACCCCAGTACGCCGCGTTCACCGCCGCCAGCCGCACGCCGGTGACGCTCGAGATCCAGGGCACGGCCGGCGGCGCCGACGGCCACCGCGCGGCGCGGGCCGCGAGCGGCGCCACGACCCCGGCCATCAGCGGCGAATGAAACGCGCCGTGCGCCGGCAGCCGCTGCGCGCTGAGGCCCTCCGCGGTCAATCGCACGACCAGGTCGTCGAGCGCCGCATGCGGGCCGGCGACGACACACTGCGTCGGGCTGTTCACGGCCGCGATCGTCACCTCGCGCGAGAGATGAGCGGCGACGGCCGCCTCGCCGGCCGCCACGGCCAGCATCCCGCCGGGAGGCTGCGCCGCCATCAGGCGTCCGCGCAGGATCGCCAGGTCCAGCGCGGCTTCGCGCGACAGCACGCCGGCAATCACCGCGGCCGCCAGCTCCCCTACGCTGTGCCCCAAGACGGCCGCCGGCTGCAGGCCCCACGCGCGCCACCTCGCCGCCAGCGCCAGCGTCACCGCCACGAGGGCCACCGGCGTTTCGGCCGCCGCGATCGTGCCGCCGGTCAGCACGGCGTTCAGGTCGAGGCCGGCATCGGCCGTCTGCACCGCGGCCGCACAGGCGTCGAGCTCCGCGCGGCAGACGGCATCGGCCGCGATCGCCGCGGCGACACCCGCCAACGCGACGCCCTGCCCGGGACACAGCCACACGAGCGGCCGATGGCCGCCGGTGATCCGCGTCGGGCGCGCCTGCCGCAGCGCCGCGGCAATGGCGATCGCGCTGTCGCCTGCCACCGCGAGGCGCACCGGCAGCGCCGCCCGTCCGATCTGCTGCGTGCAGGCGACATCCGCCAGCGTGACTGCCGGATCGGTCTCGAGGCAATCGGCCAGGTGCGCGGCCGCCGCGAGTGCTGCCGCCTCCGTCTGTCCGGACACCGGCAGCACCTGCCACGCGGCAGCGGCTGCCCGTGCCTCCGGCGCCGGCGCCTCTTCAAGCACGACGTGCGCGTTGGTCCCGCCCATGCCGAAGGAGCTGACGCCCGCGCGCCGCGGCACGAGGTGGGCCGGCCAGGGCTGCGCGGCGGTCGGCACATAGAAGGGACCGAGCGTCAGTTGTGGATTGGGTTGCGTGAAGTGCAGGCTCGGCGGAATCGTCCGGTGCCGCAGCGCCTGCACCGCTTTGATGAGGCCCGTCACCCCGGCCGCCGCGTCAAGATGCCCGACGTTCCCTTTGACCGATCCCAGCGCGCAGGTGCCCGGACCGGCGCCCGCGCCGAACGCCTCGCCCAGCGCCGCCACTTCGATCGGGTCGCCCAGCGCCGTCCCCGTCCCGTGCGCCTCCACGTACCCGATGGTCGCCGGATCGATCGCGGCCGCGGCCAGTGCGGCTCGCACCACGGCCGCCTGCCCGGTCACGCTCGGTGCCGTGAATCCCACTTTGCCTGCGCCGTCGTTGTTGATCGCCGTGCCGCGGATCACCGCGTGGATCGTGTCTCCCGCCGCCACGGCCAGACGCAGGAGCTTCAGCACCACGACGCCGACGCCGTTGCCCGCCACCGTCCCCGCCGCTGCCGCGTCGAACGGGCGGCAACGGCCATCGGGCGACGCGATCCCATCCGGCTGATACAGATACCCGCCCGACAGCGGCGAGGTCACCGACACGCCGCCGGCCAGCGCCAGCTCGCACTCGCCGGCCCGCAGCGCCTGACACGCCACGTGCACCGCGACCAGCGAGGTCGAGCAGGCCGTCTGCACCGAGACCGCCGGCCCCCGCAACCCCAGCTTGTAGCTCACCCGAGTGGCGGCGAAATCCTTGTCGGTCGCCAGCAGCAGCTGGTGCCGCCCGTAGGTCTGGAGCACGGCCGGATCGATTTGTCCGATGTACGAGCTGGCGCTGGCGCCGGCGTAGACGCCGACCCGTTCCGGAATCGGCTCGGTGGGCGCGTAGCCCGCGTGCTCGAGCGCCGTCCACGCGCACTCCAGCAGCACGCGCTGCTGCGGATCGAGCAGCGCCGCCTCCCGCGGCGTATAGCCGAACAGCGACGCGTCGAACCGATCGGCGTCGTCGAGCACGCCCTTCGCCGGCACATAGTGCGGATCGTCGAAGATCCTGGCGGGCACGCCTTCCGCCTCGAGCTCCCCGACGGTGAACCGCCGGATGCTCTCGACGCCCGCCGCCACGTTCCGCCAGAACGTCTCGACGTCGGGGGCGCCGGGAAACCGCCCGGCCAGCCCGACGATCGCGATCGGCTCGTCCGGCGGTGCCGGCCCGGCCGAGGGCAACGCGGCCGCCTCCGCCTGAGCCGGCGCGTTGCCGTCCAGGTGCGCCGCGAGCGCGCCGACGGTCGGATATCGAAACAGCGCCACCAGCGGCACCGGCCGGCCGAGTGCCGCTTCGAGCGCTCCCTGCACGCGCACCAGCAGCAGCGAGTGTCCACCGAGATCGAAGAAGTTGTCCGACGTGCCGACGGCCGCCACGCCGAGCACCGATTGCCACACGCCGGCAACGGTCTGCTCCAGCCCGGTCTGCGGCGCGACAAACGACCCGGCTGCGGCGCGTTCCTCGTCTGGCGGCGGCAGCGCCCGGCGGTCCACCTTGCCGTTGGCATTCAACGGCCACGCGGCAAGCGGCACGATCGCCGCCGGCACCATGTAGGCCGGGAGCTGCGCCTTGACGGCTTCGCGGATCGCCGCCGGATCGAGGCCGGCGCCCGACAGCGGCACGACGTAGCCGATCAGTCGACGTGCGGGTCCCTCGCCGTCGACCACGACGACCGAACCGCCGACGCCCGGTGCCGAGGCGAGCGCCGCCTCGACCTCGCCGAGCTCGATCCGGAATCCGCGCAGCTTGATCTGGCCGTCGCGCCGGCCGAGAAAGTCGATCACGCCCGGCCGTCTCCACCGCACCTGATCGCCGGTCCGGTACAAGCGCGCGCCGGGGACGCCCCCGAACGCATCGGGCACGAACTTCTCGGCAGTGAGGCGCGGCGCGCCCAGGTAGCCATCGGCGAGGCCATCGCCGCCGATGTGCAGCTCGCCGGGCACTCCCAACAGTGAGAGCTCTCCTCCGGCGTCGAGCACGTGGCACGCGGTCTGCGAAATCGGACCGCCGATCGGAATCGTGGCGTCGTCGGGGTTCACGCCGGCGATCTCGGACCAGGTCGCGAAGGTCGTCGTCTCGGTCGGTCCGTAGACGTGCACCAGACGCCGCGGGCCGCCCGCTGCCCGGATGGCCGCGATCCAGCGCGGTGCGACTGCCTCGCCGCCGAACAGCACCGTGTCGACGCCGGCGAGCGCCGCCGGCAGCTCCCTTCCGATTTGGTGTATGAGCGCGGTGGTGAGGAACATCGTCGTCACCCCCGTGCGCTGCAGGTAGGCCGCGAGTGCGCCGGGGGAGACGGCGACGTCGGTCGGCACGACCACGAGTCGGCCGCCGTGCAGCAGCGCGCCCCAGATTTCGAAGGTCGCGGCGTCGAATGCGGCCGTGGCGCACTGGGCCATGACCGTCGCGGGGCCGAGCTCGACGTAGTTTGCGCCGCACACCAGCCGCACGACCGCCCGCTGCGGCACGCCGACGCCGTGCGGCCGGCCGGTCGAGCCCGAGGTGAACAGGATGTAGGCGGCGTCGGTCGCGGCGCCGCGCGGCGCGAGCGGCTCGATGGCCGCCCCCTCCAGCGATTCGAGCGCGATCACCTGCCACGCGCCGTCCGGAACGGTGGCCGCGAGCGCTTCGCGCGTGACGATCACGCGCGTACCGGTGTCGGCGAGCACCGCGGCGGCCCGGCCGGGCGGCTGGCCCGGATCGAGCGGGACGTAGGCGCCGCCGGCAAGCGCCACGCCGACGAGCGTCGTGACGAGCGGCGCGCCCCGTTCCAGCCACACGCCGACCGGTGCGTTCGGGCCGATACCCGCCGCCCTGAGAGCCACGGCCAGGCGGCGCGCGCGCTGCGCCGCCTCGGTATAGGTCCATCGGGTGGAACCGTCCTCGATGGCAATCGCGCCGCCGAAGCGGGCGGCCGCCGCGTCGAACAGCTCGGCGAGCGTGGCCTCGCGCGGGTAGGGCGAATCGGCGCGGCCGGCGGCGAGGATCTCCGACCGCGCGCCCTCGCCGAGCACGGCGAGCGTGCCGATCGGCGCATCGGGCTGGTCGGCCGCGGCGGCGAGCAGGCGCAGGTAGCTGCGCTGGAGGCGCGCCATGGTCTCGCGCTCGAACAGATCGGTGGCATACAGGAAATCGATGCCGATGGCGTCGCCGCGATCGACGGCGTGAACCTCGAGGTCGAAGCGCGTGTTCTCGGTCAGCCCCTGCAGCGGGAGGAACCGGAGCGGGCCGGCGACAGGCGGAGCGCCGGTGCCGTCGAGGAGATTGAACGCGATCTGGAACAGCGGATTGCGCCCGAGGTCGCGGACCGGCGCCAGATCCTGGACCAGCCGCTCGAAGGGCAGATCCTGATGCTCGACCGCGGCGATCGACGCGTCGTGCTCTCGCGCCAGCACCTCGCGAAACGTCATCGCCGGCTGGACGCGGCTGCGCACGACCACCGAGTTGGCGAACAGCCCGATCAGATGCTCGACCTCCGGTCGCGTGCGATTGGCCATCGGCGTGCCGATCGCGAGATCGCTCTGTCCCGTGCACCGGAACAGGAGCGCTTTCAGGGCGCCCAGCAGCACGGAGTACAGCGTGACGCGCTCGTGCCGCGCCAGGTCGCGCAGGGCGCCCGCCAGCGAGGCAGGCACGGCGACGCGCTCGGCCGCACCGCGAAACGTCGGCGCCGATGGTCGCGGACGATCGGGCGCCAGCTCGACGACCGCAGCGCCGGCGAGCTGCCCGCGCCAGAACGCCAGCTCCCGTTCGAGCACCTCGCCCTGCAGGTGCGCACGCTGCCACGCGGCGAAGTCGCCGTACTGGATTGGCAGCGGCGGCAGGTCGAGGGGCCGCCCGTCAACCAGCGCGGCGTAGGCCGCCGCGAGCTCCCGCGCGAAGACGCCGACCGCCCATCCGTCGGCGACGATGTGATGGAACGAGAGGAGGAGATCGTGACGCCGGTCGGAATAGCGGAGCAGGCGCGCCAGGAACAGCGGCCCGGAGGCGAGATCGAACCGCTGATCCGCGAACGCCGCTCTGGCCTCTGCCGCCCGTCGCGCCGCCGCGTCCGGAGGCTCGCCGCTGACATCTTCGAGCGGCAGCGCAAGTTCGAGAGGCCGCCCACGCGCGCCTGGCGCGAGGACATGTTGGCGGGCGCCGGCCGCGTCCTCGACGAAGACGGTCCGGAGCGTCTCGTGGCGATCGACGATCGCGGCGATCGCCTGGCGCAACGCGCCCGGGTCGAGCGGCCCCTCGAGCGGCAGCGCGAGCGCGATCCCATAGCCGCTGCCCGGCGCGACCCGGTTCAGGAACCAGAGCTGCTGCTGACCGAAAGAGAGCGGCGCGGGCGCCCCGGCCTCACGCGCCGGAATACGCTGGCCGGCGGCGGCTCGCCGCCCGGCGGCGAGCCGGGCGGCCAGACGTCCGCGGTCTGCCTCGGACAATTCACGGCGGGAGCGGGTCGGGCCGGCCATCGGCAACTCGTTGCCGGAGCAAGCGCTTCGCCAGCGCAAGTGTCGGCCGAACCCGGCGATCCGATGGAATAGTCTTCCAAATCAGCGTCATTTGTCTGCCATCTCTCGACATCATCGGACGCTCCGGTCCGCCGGCGCGCGGCTGGTTCTCGCGAACGCAGCGGGCGCGAGTCTGATTCGGCGTCCAGGCTGGCACGGTCCGTGATTGCGATCGTCCCTGACGCGAGCGCCGCGACGGCTCCGGTTCATTCGCCCGGGACATCTTCTCTGGTTCGCTCGCTCTCAGCAGCGCCGGTTGCCCCGGGGCGACGTCCAGCATCGGTTGGCCCGAATGAGGGACACGCCGCATGGGAGCGATTGCCGCATCGTTCGCTCGACACATCGGGCGCCGATTCGCTGACTGGGGCTCGAAAGCGTATCAGCGGAATTGGCGCAGCAGTCCTGCGAGGAGAGCGGTTGTTCTGGGTCTCGCCGTGCTGCGCCAACCGGGACGGCTCTTCGGCGAGGCCACCGCTTCGTTCTATACCTCGCGCACGCCGTACGCTGCTGATCCTGCGGTGCCGTTGTGGAGCAACCTCGGGTACTGGGCGGAAGCCCGCACGGCGGTCGACGCGCAGATCGAGCTCGCCCGGCTGCTTGGCAGGTCGGGCAGGCTCGCCGCGGGCGACGAGCTCCTCGACGTCGGCTGCGGGTGCGGGGACCAGGATCTGCTCTGGCTCAGGGAATGGAATCTGAAGCGCATCGTGGCGATCGACGTGACGCCCTTGCGGGTCGAGCTGGCCCGGGCTCGCGTCGCCAGGGCCGGGCTCGCCGATCGGATCGACGTGCGCGTCGGCACCGCGACCGAGCTGCCCTTCGGCGATCGCAGCTTCGACAAGATCACGGCGCTGGAATGTGCGACCCATTTCAACAGCCGCGAGGATTTCCTGCGCGAGGCGCATCGCGTCCTGCGGCCGGGCGGGCGACTGGCCCTGACCGACTTCACGCCGCTCGCCGGCAGCCCGCCGTCCCCGGCCGATCGTCTCTTGCAGCGGCTCGCACGGCGCCTCATCGGTATTCCGGCCGCCAACGTCTACCCCGCGGCCTCCTACGCCGCGAGGCTGTGGCGAATCGGCTTCGAGCGCGTCGAGATCCGATCGATTGCCGATCACGTCTTCCCGGGCTGCATGCGCTATCGAGCGATGCTGGCGGCCGGGAGGAGCAGCAGCGCGGTCGTCGAGATGGAAGCGCGCGACTTCGTCGCCTCCCAGTGGAACAGCGCCTGGCACGATGGGCTGGGGCTTGGCGACTACATCCTGGTGACGGCCGACAAGCCGCGGATCCCCACCTCGCCGGCCATCACGTCGAGCGGGTGAGCGCGGCGAAGAAGTCCGTCTTCTTCGCGTCAAATGTCTGCCGCCTGGCGACACCGGCGCGCTCGGCCAGCTCGTCGGCGCCGGAAACGCCGGCCAGGCGGGGACGCGCTCGTTCGGGGATCTGGCACATTCCCTGATACGACTGCGCCCGGAGCGTCCATGATCAGGAACCGCGTCGTCGGTGTGTTGGGTCTGGTATGTCTGCTGATTGCCCCGCGCTTCGCGTCGGCGCAGTCGTTCTTCGACAACTACCTGAGACCGGAGTTCCTCGTCCCGGTGTCGGACTATCCGTCGAGCGCGGGCGGCGACCTCCTCATCCAGTACTACCAGATGGCGGTCCCGCTCTTCGGCAACGGCGAGATCCTGATGATCGGCGAGTTCCCGCGCGCCCGCCAGTTCTCGA
Organism: Acidobacteriota bacterium; assembly: GCA_020850715.1. GTDB lineage: Bacteria > Acidobacteriota > Vicinamibacteria > Vicinamibacterales > CAVVIG01 > JADZED01. The sequence continues at coordinate 22,604 of JADZED010000024.1, read as the reverse complement.
TCACGGCGTACGACGATCACGGCGCCCTCATCGGCATCCTCAACGGCGCCGACATGCAGCCGTATGGCGCATCGCCGAACCCCTTTGCGATCGGCGGGCCGGCAGGCGCCGAGGACGCGCTGTACGCGGTGACGCTGCGCCTGGACAACGCGATGGCCGCGTCGCCGATGCCACAGTGCGCCACGCCGTTTCCCGTCCACGACAACGTGCTCGACATGCGCAGCCGGCACACCGCCGGCACCTACTATTCGAGCGCCGAGAGCGGCTTCTCCGCGAACGTCCCCGGACTCGGCCCCATCGTGCACGCCGATGCGCCGGCCAATACCGCCGGCTTCATCGTGATTCGCACCTACATGCGGCAGGCGCCGGCGGCGACCAGCCAGTTCGATCTCCGGCGGCCGCTCGTGTGGGTGCGCGCGGCGAGCACCGGCTGCGCGGCGCCGCTCGCGCCGCGGGGGCAGAGCGTGGCGCAATGGTTTTCTCTCGGATCGGTGCTGAAGGCCGATCAGATGTACGCGCACGTGCAGCACGAGAAAGACCTCGGCGTGCAGGATCTGTTCGGTCCGGATCCGGCGACCGAAGCGCCCTGGTTCTCGCTCGGCGAGTACCTGCCCGGGCAGGCGTTCGACCGCTACGTCAACGCGCCGCTGCCGATCGATCCGGCGACGCTGGCCGCCGAAGGGCGCGTCATGCAGTTGCAGTTCAAGCTGCCGGTCCTGCCGTGCCAGGGTGCGGGCGCCGTCTGCGCGCGCACCGGCGCCGAGGAACTGCGCTACTGGGGACTCACCTTCGAGGACGCACCCGGCTGGTCGCTCGCCAGCTTCTCGGAACTCGCGCTGTCGCCCGACGCGGATCGCAACGTGACGCTCGTGATCGGCTTCGGCACCCCGCTGCCGGCCTATGTCACCCCCGCCAACGGCTACTCGCGCGTCGACCTGCCGATCCTGCCGGCGGCGCGCCTGGTGATGCGGAACCAGCGGCCGGCGCCGGGGCTGCCGTGCAGCGTCAATACCGTACCGCCCCACACGGCCGAATATCACCCGAACGGCGGATACATGGGTCTCTATGCGCCGGCGATCACCTTCCCGCTGGCCTCCAGCCTTCCGCCCGTTGCCACGCCGCTCGCGCAGAGCGGCTCCTGTCAGTATCCATGAAGGCCCGGACAGGCGCGGGCCGGGAGCGGCGATACTTGAGTCTTCAATCCATTGCGGGCCGGATGTGCGCCGCCGTCACCCTCGGCGTCGCGCTGATGGCGCGAGCCGCCTCCGGCGCGACCTTCACCGTCACGAGCACCGGGGATGCGGGCGACGCGGCGCCGGGCAACGGCTTGTGCGCCACCGCCGCATCCACCTGTACCATCCGCGCGGCGATCCAGGAAGCCAACGCCCTGGCCGGCGCCGACACCATCGCGTTCGCGATCCTGAGCGGCCCCCAGTCGATCGCGATCTTCTCGGCGCTTCCTCCGGTGACCGATCCGGCCACCATCGACGGCACGACCCAGCCGGGCTACGCCGGCTACCCTATCATCGCGCTGTCCGGCGTCGGACTCCCGCCGCCCTCAGGTCTCGTGGTGTCGGCCGGCAGCAGCACGATCCGCGGCCTCGTGATCAAGAGCTTTGCGAGTGACGGCGTGCGCCTCGTCTCCGGGGGCGGCAATACGGTCGAGCGGAACTTCATCGGCACCAATATCGCCGGCACCGCGGCGTCCGCGAACCTGGGCAGCGGCCTTGTCGTCGAGCAGTCGTCGGGCAACGTGATCCGGTACAACCTGATCTCCGGCAACGTGGGCGACATCAACAACTCCGACAGCGGCGGCATCGTGCTCGCTTCCGGCGCCTCGGACAACCTGGTGGCGTCGAACCTGATCGGCACCGATATCGCCGGCATCAACAAGCTGGGCAACCTCGGCCGCGGGATCGCGGTGCGCGACGCGCCCGACAACACGTTCCGCGGCAACGTCATCAGCGCCAACTTCGGCTCGGGCTTCCGCGTCTACGGCGCCGGCTCGACCGGCAACCTGATCGAAGGCAACTACATCGGCATCGCGATCGACCGGACGCTGCGCGGCCTGGGCAACTTTGCCGGCGTCCAGCTCCGCTCGGACCTCAACGTCGTCCGCGGCAACCTGATTGCCGGCAACGAGGACAGCGGCGTGCTGCTCTACGAAGGCACCTCGTCGAACAACGTCGTGCAGGGCAACGTGATCGCCTACAACAGCCAGAACGGCGTCGCCGTGTTCTCCGGCCGCGGCAACCGGATCTCGGGGAACGCCATCTACGCCAACCGTCTCGAGGCCATCGATCTCTCCGACATGCTCGGCCAGGATCCGAGCGGCGTGAGCCCCGAGAACCTGCTCGGCGACGGCGTGACGCCGAACGACGCCAACGATCCCGACACCGGACAGAACGACCGCCAGAACTATCCCGAGATCCAGTCGGCGGGCTATGCGGGCGGACTGACGAACGTCGCCGTGACGCTCAACAGCGTGCCGAGCTCGCAGTTCGACATCGATTTCTACGCCTCGCTCGCATGTGACGCCTCCGGCCACGGCGAAGGGCAGTACCCGCTGGGCGCGCTGCGCGTCGCAACCAACGGGAGCGGCAATGCCTCCGTGTCGGTGGCGGGCGCCATCGATCTCCGCGGCTATTTCCTCACCGTCACGGCCACCTCGCTGGAAGGCAGCACCTCGGAGATGTCGGCCTGCCGTCTGGTGCAGTAGGATTGCTGGCGCCCCCGCGCATCCCGCGCGTCGGGGCCGGCCGTCTCCGCGGACCGATCCGTGAAGTCTTCCATTCCGATCCCGGGGTGCGCCGTGCTCGCCGTCCTGATGTCGACGCCGGCCGCGGCGCAGTACGTCGATCCGATCGGCATTCCGACGCCGTCATTCGGTACGACCGAGCGCGCGCCTTCCCGTCCTGAGCCGTGGTCCGCGCCGGTCGAGCGCTACTACTACGTCGAGCACCGGGCCGGCTGCGCGATCGACACCAACGGCACCCCGGCCGCGCCTCGCTGCACCATTCCGACGACGCTCGAAGCCGGCTCGGTCGTGGAGCTGCACGGGAGCTATCCCACCGCGCACACCAACGGCGACCGCATCGTCATGAACGGGACCGCGGAGGCTCCCGTCTACATCCGGGGACGGGACGAGACGTCGCGGCCGACGATCACGCAGCCGTGGGAGGTGCGCGGCACGTATGCGGTCCTCGAGCACCTCGAATTCGCCGCTGCGGCGGGCACCGGACGCTGGCAACTGGTGGTCTCTCGCCAGACCAGCCATCTCGCCGTCCGGCACAACGAGCTGCACGGCACGCCGAGCAGCGGCGGCCTCGGCGTGTTCGACGCCGACGGCACCGGCGGGCAGCCGCTGAACAACGTCGTGGTCTGGGACAACCGGATCCACGACAACGGCAACCTGGCCGCCCCCGACGACAACCCGGCCAACGGCGCCGACTACCACGGCGTCAACATCGCGTGCGCCGATCACGTCTGGGTGGTCGGCAACGAGCTGGCCGCCAACTCGGGCGACGGCGTGCAGATCAACGGCGGCCGCAGCGGGCAGGCGTGCACCAATCACATCTATCTCGGCCTGAACGTCGCGCACGGCAATCGCCAGACGGGCCTCTGGACCAAGCAGGCCGTCGACGTCGTCTTCTCGCAGAACCGCGTCTACGATCACCGGCCGGCGAAGGGCAGCGGGGTCGGCGCGTGCGTCGGCGGGCAGTACGCGCCCGACTACGTCTGGTTCCTGTTCAACGACCTGCACGACTGCGAGCTCGGGATCCTCATGGCCAGCGACTCGGATCTCGGGACCGGCACGCGTCTGTTCGCCATCGGCAACGTCATCCACGCCATCACCGATTCCGACGGCAGTTTCGACGCCGCCAACGGCTACACCGATTGCGGGATCGCGCTATGGGGCGGCGTGAACCGCTACGTGCTCCAGAACACGCTCTACGACGTCCCCTCGGGTATCTGCTCGCCGGCGCAGCAGGGGCTGCTCAGCGTCTGGAACAACGTCATCGACACGCTCAACCAGGCCGACGGTTTCCACATCCTGTTTCCGGGCGCGGGCTACGCCTGGCGCGGCGCGGCGAACCTGTTCGCGCCGAACCGCCGGCTGAGCATCGCCGGGCGCGAGACGACGGCGAAGCCCCCCCTCGAAGACGCCCTGGGCAAGGTCGTGGCGGCTGCCGGCTTCAGAGATGCGGCAAAGGCGGATTTCGCGCTGGCCGAGGGCTCGCCGGCGATCGACCTGATCGCCTCGCCGGCGATCGACTCCCTCTATGCGGCGTATGAGGAGCGCTACGGCGTCGGGATCCGCAGGGATGCCGGCGGGCGCGCGCGGCCCGTGAAGCGCTACGATGCCGGCGCCTACGAGTGGCCGGACGGGACCGAACGGGGCGCCGCGCGATGATGCCGTTCGGGCCGGTCGTCAGACCACGCGGGGCTGCCGGTGCGGCCCCGAGTGAGAATGTCGCTGAACGCCTCGCCGGCCTCGGCATCGACCGGCAGCGCCGTCTCCGGGTCTTCGGAGCTGGGCTGCGGTTCGGCCTTCGACGCGTCTTCGTCGACGTGCGCACCCTGAAGACCTTCTTGCGGCTGTTCGACCCGGTGTCGGACCGAGGCTGGCGGGCCGGGGCGTCCCGCTGAATCGGGCGTGCGAGCACCGGCCATCGGGCGACAGCGGGGACGGCTCGGACTCAGCTCTGCCTGGCCGGCCGCCGCGGCGCGAGGGCGCGCCAGTCGACGAGCCACGCCTTGACGGTCGAGGCCGCGCGCCTGGCGCGCGCGGCGGCGCTCGGGATGGCGAAGTTGATCCAGTCGACGGGATAGGGCCGCCGCAGCTCCGAGACCGGCAGCATCAGATACTGCTCGTCGGCGGCATAGATCACGCCGGCGTCGATGAGCGCCTGCACGCACGCCTCCGGGCTGCGCTCGAATTCTTCACGCGAGAACGACACGGACTGCTCGCTCGTCAGCCAATCGGACACGGCGTTCCCGAGCGCGCGCAGGCGACGGCGCGACGCGGCGCCGGCCGGCGTGCCATCCGCCCGCGCGCTGCCGGTCTGAGCGGTCTTGCGCGCCTGAACGAGCTCGGAAGGCTGCTCGACGGTGAGCTCCCGCCCGATGCCCTGCAGCTTCCGTGGCCGATCGAGCGCGTGGAACACCTTCACGGCGTAGCCGGTGAGCCGGTAGTTCCGCCGCTCGAATCCCGGGCGCCGGTCGCGGATGAGAATCGCGCCGCCGTCGCTCTCCCACGTGAGCGTGCAGCCGCGCAGACCCCATTTCTCCCGCCAGCGGTTCAATTCGTGCGTGAGCGGTTCGAAGTAGGCATGCGACCGCGATTCCTTCGGTTCGAAGTGGTAGGCGAAATCGGCGATGGTCTCCTCGGCGAACGGATACAGCTCCTGGTAGTGAGGAATCGGGCGGAGGTCGTTTCTCGATTCCCGAAACATCGGGCTGAAGCGCTGATACTGCGCGGCGACGACCCCGATGACCGGAGGCTGGAGGTGGACGAGCGCCCGCACGTTCTTCGCCATCGTCCGATAGTCCTTCGGATCTTCTCCGATGAATCCGCCCAGGATGTTGTAGTAGGCCGCGACGCCGCTGTCGCTCGCGTACTTGAGGAACGCGACGTTCTGAATGCCGAAGATGCCCTTCTTCATGAGCGAGAGCACGCCGCTGCTGAAGCTCTCGATGCCCGGCTGCAGGCTGCTGATGCCCGCATCGGCCAGCCGGTCGACCTGCTTCCGGTTCAGGTTCGCCTTGATCTCGTAGAAGAAGTCGATGCCGAGCTTCCGCTCGCGCGCCCAGTCCACGAACTCCCCGTAATAGCCCGTGGAGATGATGTTGTCGGTCATCTTCAGGTGCAGGGGGCGGTACCGGCCGACGATCTCTTCCACCTCGTGCTGGAATCGCTGGTGGGTCTTCTGCCGGAACGCCATGCCGTTGGCGTTCAGTCCGCAGAAGACGCAGTGATGCTTGGCGCCCCACCAGCAGCCGCGCGAGGATTCGAGCGGCAGCGTCAGCGGGAGGAAGCTCACGTCGGCGGTCCGGTAGTCGGCGATGTAGTCGTCGAAATCGGGGATCGGCAGGCTGTCCAGATCTTCCAGGGGAACGGCCGTGGGTCCCTTCTGGAGGCGCCCTCCCTGGTCCCGATAGACAATCCCCGGCAGGTCGCCAACCGGCAGCCCGGCGGCGCGGCGGCGCACGAACTCGGGGAAGGAGAAGTCGACTTCGCCCGAAAACACGTAATCGATGAAGTCGAACTGCGCGCGGAGCGTTTCCCCCATCACGTCGTCGCAGTTGGCTCCGCCGAACACGACGACTTTCTCGGGCCATCGCGCCTTCAGCGTCTTCGCCAGTGCGAGCGCCGGGACGTTCTGAAAGAAGGTCGAGCTAATCCCGACAATGTCGTAGGGCGCCAGCCGATCGACCATCTCCAGCAGCGACCGGCTCGCCGCCTCGCGCACCTTCGGAATCAGCCGGGAGGGCGGCGTCCGGTCTTCGAACATGCGCGTCCAGGACGATCGGTGCGCCTGCTCCTTGGTCCGATCCAGCTCTGCCAGCCGTTTCGCGATCCGCGGGTCGTGCTCGTCGGCATCGGGGAACAGGTGCCTGACGAAGACCCATTCGTTCAGCGGGAACATGTAGGAGAGGCTGTGATGAATTCCCGTCCGGCGATGCGCATCCTTGCCGGGCAGCGCGCGGATGAAGTCGACATTCCACCAGAACGTGCGGCACTCGAACCCGAGTTTCTTGATGCCGGCCGACAGCAAGGCGAGGCCGAGCCCGGGAACGACCGGGGCGTACGGCGGGTAGACGAGGGCCACGCGGGGCGAATGGCTGGTCGAGCTCATGGTGACCTCAGATGCCGTGTTGCCGCGGACAGAGCAACCTGGATGCCCGACCAAAGAAGTCGCAGTCCTGCAGAAGTCCTGAACCCGCCCGACAATGTCGCTGATCAAGCGGCCTAATAGCAGCCAAGCGGGTGACTTCCAGCGGGCCCGTACCACCACCCTCGAGCACGCTGGAGATTCGCGTAGAAGGGACGACACTCGAAGCCGGGCTGCTTGACGCAGCGGGACTCGCTCGCCAGCCGAGACTCCGGATGAACTGCGACCCTAACGGAGCGTCGCGGATCGATGCCGGCGCTGGTGCGTCACTTGCCGGCCGCAGGCACCGCCAGCGTTGCGATAGCCGGCTGCGGAGCCGCCGGCCGCACCGACGACAGCCACTCGTCGATAGCGCGGATGCCGGCACGCCGGCGCGGACCGACCGCCGCCAGCGCGTTGTAGAAGAGGATGGACCAGAGCGTCGCGAGCCAATCCTCCAGGCCGAACTTCCGGGCTTCCTGGAACGAACGGCCGTCGCAGGCGATCGGCACCTCGCAGGTCCTGGCCCGTGTCTTCGAGATCGTCGCGGCTATCTCGACTGCGAGACCGCAGCCGCGGCTGGCGATCGGCATCCGCTGCAGGATCGGCGTCCGAAACGCCGTGCAACTGCTCCCGACATCGCTCCTGCGCGAGTTCGCGAGCAGCCCGGCGACGAGCGTCAGGGCCTTGTTGGCGAGGCCATGGGAAAGAGAAGAAGACGTCACGCACGCGGCGCCCCGCGCCAGGAGGCGGCTGCCGTACACGACGTCGGCGCGGCCGGCGAGAATCGGCTCGATTACGAAAGGGATCTCGCGCGGGTCGTACGCGAGGGCGGCGTCCTGGATGATCGTGATCGGGCTGGTCACCTGCCGCACGCCCAGCCGGACGGCCGCGGCCTTGCCGAGATGTCTCGACTGCCGCAACAGCCGCACGCGGGGCGACAGACAGGCGGCGGCCACTGCCGCCGTGCGATCCAGGGATCCATCGTCCACGACGATGATCTCTTTCACGCAGGGGAGGGCGTCCACGTGGCGAAGCACGCTCCCGAGCGTCGTCTCTTCATTGCAGGCCGGGATGACGACCGCGAGCGTGCGCGCTTGATCCATGGGCGGACGCGAGATCGGCAGGCAAGAACGCGGCCAGCCAGTCGCCTGCACATGGCGCACCGTGCAGGCCGAAAGTCCCATAAACGGGGAACAAGAGTCGCCATATATGGCGACTTCATTGACCTTGCCGCGGCCGTGCGCCTGGCCCCGGCACCGTCGTTCTGCGGGGTGTGCTTTCTGGGTCGCGAAATGAACAACCGCGGACTGTTGCAGCGTGTCGCGGCCAGGCGAACAGGCGAGGCAACCACGCGCAGACGCGTCAGGACCCGCCATCCTCCACGAGCCGCTCGAGGATCCCCTCGGACAGCTCGGCCAGGCTCGCCGCCGCGAAGATCGATCGCAGGCTGACGTCGAGCTGGAGATCCCGCCGCAGCCGCGACGCCAGCTGCGTCGCCAGCAGCGAGTGCCCGCCCAGATCGAAGAAATTGTCGAGCATGCCGACCTGCGCGACACCGAGCAGCTCCGCGCAGGCGGCCGCGATGATCTGCTCCACCTCGTTGCCCGGCGCGACGTAGGCAGCCTCGCCAGCCGCCTCGGCCGGCGCCGGCAGCGCCGCGCGATCCAGCTTGCCGTTGCGCGTCAGCGGCAGCGCCTCCATCGCCACGAACCGCGCGGGGATCATGTACTCGGGCAGCCGCGCCTTCACGATCGCCCGCAGCTCCGCGTCCGCCAGCACGGCACCCTCCGCAGGCACGACGTAGCCAACGAGCACCGGGCCGCGGCGATCGTCGCCGTGCACCGCGGCAGCGGCGGCGCGCACCCGCGCGTCAGACGCGAGCGCGCTCTCGACGTCGCCAAGCTCGATCCGGTGGCCGCGGATCTTCACCTGGCGATCGCGCCGGCCCACGAACTCCAGCGCACCGCCGGTGCGGAACCGTACGATGTCTCCCGTCCGGTACAGGCGCGCGCCCGGCGCGCCGCTCAGATGGTCGGGCACGAACCGCTCGGCGGTGAGCGCCGGCGCGCCCGCATAACCGCGCGCCAGCCCGTCGCCGCCGACGTACAGCTCGCCGCGCACGCCGATGGGCACCGGTTCGACGTCGTCGTCCAGCACGTACACGCGCGTGTTGTCGATCGGCCGTCCGATCGAGGGTGCGCCGCCAGCCTCGACCGGCGCACAGGAAGTGACGACGCAGCTCTCGGTGGGACCGTAATGGTTCACGAAGGCGAACGGCAGATCCCCGCCGACGTCGTGGAGGCGATCGCCGCCGGTCAGGAGCGCTCGCAGCTTCAGTCCGGCCGGCAGCCTCTCCCGCAGCGCCGCCTCGGCCATCGGCGTGGGCAGGAACGTGACGCCGATCCCCCTGCGCGCAATCCAGGTCCACAGCGCCGCGGGCGCATCGCGCGTCTCGCGGTCCGGAACGTGAATCGACGCCCCGGCCGCGAGACAGGGCCAGAGCTCCCAGACGCAGGCGTCGAACCCCACGCTCGCGACCTGCGCTCCCGCGTCGCCCGGTGCGACCTTGTAGGTGCGCTGGTGCCACGCCACGAGGTTGAGCAGGCTGCCGTGCGTCACCGCGACGCCGTTGGGCTCGCCGGTCGACCCGGAGGTGTGGACGAGATAGGCGAGGTTGTCGGCGCCCGCCGGACAGGCGAACGGCGCATCCGGCTGCGCGTCGATTTCGGCGCGCGCCGCGTCCAGGGCGACGATGGCGCCGTTCCAGCCCGGTACCGGCACATCGCCGGCGCGTTCGACGATCAGGGTCCCGATGCCGGCCTTGCGGAGCATCCGTTCCACGCGATGGCCGGGCGTGCGCGGGTCGATCGGCGCGTAGGCGGCGCCCGCCTTCATCGCCGCCAGCGCCGAGACGACGAACGAACTGCCGCGATCGCAGTACAGCGCGACGATCGATTCGACGCCGGCGCCGCGGGCGGCGAGGCAGCGCGCGAGCCGGTTCGAACGGCGATCGAGATCGCGATAGGTGAGACGCCGATCGCCGTCCGCGATCGCGAGCGCCGCGGGCGCGGCGCTCGCGTGCCGCGCGACGAGATCCGGGACGAGCGGCGCGCGCGAGTATGCCTGCGCCGTCGCATTCCACTCGACGAGCGCGCGGCGGCGATCGTCGCCGGCCAGCAGGGCCGTCCGTGCGATCCGGGCGTCGGGGTCGGAAGCAAGCGCCTCGAGGAGGCGGGTGTAGGCGTCGAGCATCCGCCGGATCGTCGCCTGATCGAACAGATCGGTCCGGTACTCCATCGCGCCGCGGACACCGCCGCCGGTCTCGAGCGCGAAGAGGCTGAGGTCGAACCTGGCGGTGCGCCGATCCAGCTCGAATTCGCTCGTGCGCAGCCCGGCGAGCCGCAGCGCCGCGTCCGGCACGTTCTGGAACGCGAAGAACACCGAGGTCAGCGGCGCGCGGCTGAGGGTCCGTTCGACCCCGAGATCGTCGACCAGCGTGTCGAACGGCACGTCCTGGTGCGCCAGCGCCGAGGTCACCCCGGAGCGGACCTGCGCGAGGAGATCGCGCCACGATGCGTGCGCCGGCACGGGCGTCCGAATCACGAGCGTGTTCACGAACAGCCCGATCAGCTCTTCGAGCTCGCGCCGGCCGCGGCCCGCGACCGGAATGCCGACGGCCACGTCGGACTGCCCGCTCCAGCGCGCCAGCAGCGCCTGAAACGCGGTGAGCAGCGTCATGAACAGCGTGGCGTCGTGACGGCGGCCCAGGTGCGCGAGCCTCGCGACGAGCTCGGCGGGCAGCAGAAACGGCTCTCGGGCGCCGTCGGCCGACTGCACGGCCGGACGCGGGCGATCGGTCGGCAGATCCAGCACCGGCAGGCGATCGAGCGCCGCGCGCCACCATGCGAGCTGTTGCGGAAGGCGACTCTCGAGGTCGCCGCGCTGCCAGGCGGCGTAGTCCGCGTACTGGATGCCCGGCGGCGGCAGCGGATCCCTCCCTCCGGTGGTTCGCGCTTCGTAGAGCGCGCTCAATTCGCGCGCCAGCACGCCCATCGACCACCCGTCGGCGGCGATGTGGTGCAGCACGAGCAGCAGCACGTGATCGGAGGCTGCCAGCCGGACCAGCGCGGCCCGCAGCATCGGCGGTGCCGACAGATCGAACGGGCGCGCCATTTCGGCATTCGCAATCGCCCGCGCGTCCGACTCACGCGCTTGCGCGGCGCGCGCGCTCACATCGTGTACGGGCATGTGGAACCCGCCCGGCGGCTGGACGCGCTGCGCCGGCCGGCCGCCTTCGTCCACGTACCCGGCGCGGAGCACCTCGTGGCGCGCCACGATCTGCCCCAGGCTCCATTCGAGCGCCCCGGCATCGAGCGGGCCGTCGATGCGGACCGCGAACGACATGTGATAGGCGGCGCCCGAGGGCTGCAGCTGCTCGACGAACCAGAGCCGCTGCTGCGCGAACGACAGGTCGTGCACGGCGGGATTCGGTCGCGGGGCGATCGGATCGTCGACCGCCCGCGCCAGAGGTCGCGCGCGGAGCTTCCGCTCCACGAGCGCGCGCTGCGCCGGGGTCAGGCCGGCCAGTCGATCCGCGAGCGGGCTCATGGGTCCGACTCCCCGCGCGGCGACGGCGGCGGTTCGGCGAGCATGGCGCTCAATTCCTCCGGCGACAGCGCCTGCACTTCTTCAATGAGGCGCCGCACCTCGTCGTCTCGTTCCGCAATGGTCTGCTGGATCCAGTCCGCGAGCGCCGCGAGCTCCGGGCGGGCGAACAGATCCGCGATGCGGATGTCGATCGAGAACGCGTCCCGCATCCTGGCGACCGCGCGCGCTGCGAGAATCGAGTGGCCGCCGGCGTCGAAGAAGCTGTCGTGCACGCCGAGTCGCGGCCGCGCGAGCAGCCCGCTCCAGATCTCCACGAGCTTCGCCTCGATCGCGTTCCGCGGCTCCACGCAATCCGGCTCCGCCGGAGCCTCGCCCGCCAGTCCGGCCAGCGCACGTCTGTCGATCTTGCCGGTCGAGGTTCTCGGCAGCCGCTCGACCGGGACGAACCGGCCCGGCACCATGTGCTCCGGCAGCGCGGCCCGGAGCGCGCGCCGGAGCGCGGCGATGTCGGCGCCTCCCGCGACGTAGGCGACGAGCGATCGCTCATCGCCCGCGGCGGGCTCGGCCGCGACGGCCGCCTCCGCCACGCCGGGTTGCCGGGCCAGCAGCGCGTCGATCTCGCCAATCTCGACGCGGAATCCCCGAACCTTCACCTGATCGTCAATCCGCCCGATCAGCGCAACCTCGCCGGACGGCAGATAGCGGCCGCGATCGCCGGTCCGGTACGCGCGGCCGCTCCCGGGACCGAACGCATCCTCCACGAAGCGCGCGCGGGTCAGCGCCGCGTCTCCCAGGTATGCCCGTGCGAGATGCGCGCTGCGAATCCAGACGTCGCCGATCTCGCCGATGCCGGCGACGCGCCGGCGATCCGAGCCGACGATCAGGTCGACATCCGGCATGCCGCGCCCGATCGGCACGATCGGGTCGGCGGCCCCGTCGAGCGCAGGCACCACGTAGTAGGCGAGCGATTGCTGCGTCTCGGTCGCGCCGTACAGGTTCACGCACGTCACGGCGGGCGCCAGCCGCCGCAGGCGCTGCACGAGCGAGGCCGCCAGCGGTTCGCCGACGACGAACGCATGGCGAAGCGACGGGAGGGCCCGCACAGCCGCGGCCGAATCGAGGAGCAGGCGCATCATGGGCGGCGTGAGGTTGGAGACCGTCACGCCAGCCGCCGCCATCCAGCGGACCACAAGGGGGGGATCGCTGGCCGGTTCGACCGGAGGGATGCAGACCGCGGCGCCGGCGGCCAGCGGCGCGAAGATGTCGCGGAGCAGCGGATCGTGCGAGAGCGCCGTCAACATGCTGTACCGATCGGCCGGTCCGATGCCGAAGGCTTCGCGCAGCCACGCGCCGTACCGCCCGAGCGCGCCATGGAGCCCCAGCACCGCTTTCGGCGTGCCCGTCGATCCGGAGGTGAACGCCACATACGCCGGCTGATCGGGGGAGGCGGCGGCAGACCGTAATGGCGCAAGGCCGGCGTGCGCCGCCTCGGCGATCGGGATCAGCCGGCGGCCGGTCTCGGCTGCCCAGGCTGCGAGGAATTCCGGCGCGGCGCCGCCGTCGTGCAGGACGACACGGATGCCGGCGATGCCGATCTGCTGCACGATCCGGGGCGGCGGGTAGTCGGGGTCGAGAATCGCGAACGCGCAGCCGGCTTTCAGCACGCCGAGCAGCGCCTGGATCAGGCCGGCGCCGCGCCGCGCGCAGACGCCGATCGCGCTGCCGGACGCAGCGCCCGCCTCGGCGAGCGCCGCCGCCAGGCTGCCGCTGCACCGGTCGAGCTCCGCATAGGTCTGCCGCCGGCCGCCCTCGTCTATCGCGACCCGCTCGCCGGCCGCCGCGGCTTGCGACGCGAACTGCTCGTGCGCGGCGCCGCGCCAATCAAGCCGCGCGCGCGGCCGGCCGGCCCGCCGCGCGGCGCGCGCGGCAGGGGTCGCGAGCGACAGATCGCCGACCGGCATGTCCGGCGCGTCCGCCATCTGCTTCAGCAGAACCTCGATCTGGCGCAGCATCTCGCGCGCGGTCGGCTCGTCGAACCGGTGGCGATCGTGGCTGAGCATCAGGCGCAGGCGCTCTCCTGGGAGGGCGCGCAGGTGCAGGGCCGAGCTGGTGTGCGCCACGAGTTCGAAGCCGGTGATGCCGACGCGATCGGCCACGGTGCCGGTGCCCGCCGCCACCGGATAGTTCTCGAACGCCAGCGTCGTCTCGAACAACGGGCGTCCCCGCGGCACGTCGCTCCAGTCGCGGATGTCGGCCAGACCGGTGTGCTCGTGCTCCCTGATGGCCACGTGCGAGGCCTGCACGCCGCGAAGCCACTGCGCCGCCGGCGCGTCCGGGTCGACGCCGACGCGCATCGGCACACCGTTCAGGAACAGGCCGATCATCCGGTCCGCGCCGGGCAGCTCCGCCGGCCTGCCGGCGACGGCGGTGCCGAAGAGCACGTCGCGCTCGCCGCTGTACCGGCTCAGGAGCAGCGCCCACGCGCCCTGCACGATCGTGTTGAGGGTGAGCCGATGGCGGCTGGCCATCGCCGACAATCGGCGCGTCGCCTCGGCGTCGATCATCAGCTCCTGGTCGGCGATGTCGGGCGGCGCGTCGATGCGCGCCCGCGAGGCGCGATCCACGGCGAGCGTGGTCGGTGCGGTGAAGCCGGCGAGATGGGCGCGCCAGAACGCCTGGCTCGCCGCCTGGTCCCGGCGCCCCAGCCAGGCGACGTACCCGCCGAACCGCGGACGGTCGGAGATCGCCGGCTCGCGTCCCTGGAGCCGCGCTTCGTACCGGTGCAGCATCTCGTCGAGCAGGGCGGCCACCGACCAGCCATCGACGAGCGCGTGGTGATGCGTCCAGATCAGGCGCGATCGCTGGTCGCTCGTGCGGATGAGCGACAGATCCATCAGCGGCGGCCGATCCGCATCGAATCCCCGCCGCCGGATGTCGGCCAGCAGCGCCACGCGCCGCGCCTCGCGCTCGCCTGCCTCGACCGCGGTCCAGTCGTACTCGGTCCACGGCAGCGTCGCACGATCGACGACCACCTGCCGGAACTCTCCGCCGCCGATCTCGACGAAGGCGGTCCGCAGCGCCGCGTGAGCGGCCTGCAGCGCCTCCCAGGCTTCGCGCAGCGCGTCCCCATCCAGCCGGCGATCGACGGCCAGATCGATCTGCGTCACGAATGCGCCGGTGCCAGGGGCCGCCGACGCGTGGACGAGCATGCTCTCCTGGAGCGGCGTCACCGGATAGATGTCTGCGATCTCGAGATCGAGGGCGCCGAATCGTTCTTCAATCGACGCGAACTGCCGCTCGTCCAGCGCCGCGTCGGGAAAGTCTGCGAGAAGCCGGCGCCGGCGCGCACCGCCGGCGCGCGCCGCGTCGATCAGGACTCTCACCACGGCCGCCGAATCGGCCGCGAGGCGCTCGACCGTCGACCGGTCGTGCACCGCGGGACAGTAGGTCCAGTCCACGCAGAGCGCGCCGTCCACCACGCGCGCGGCGATCTCGAGCAGGAATGGGCGCCGGTTGGCCGCCGCCACCATCGGGCCCGCCGATTCGCCGGCGAACGCCAGCAGTCCCGATTGCGGAAGCGCCTGGTCGAATTGACCGAGATAGTTGAAGCCGACCCCGGACGGCGGCGGGATGAGGCCGCCGCGCGCCCCGGCGTCCGCGGCGAAACCGAGCAGACCGTAGCCGGCGCCGCCGTCGGGAACCGCTCGGAGGCGTTCGCGCACGACGGCGAGGACGTCGGCGGCCTCCAGCGACTGCGGCAGATCGAGGACCAGCGGATACAGGGCGGTGAACCATCCGACCGTTCGCGACAGCGCCGATCCGGCCGCCAGATGTTCTTCGCGCCCGTGCCCTTCCACGTCGATCGCAATGCGGCGCGCGAGGGACCAGCGCCCGACGGCCGCAGCGAGCGACGCGAGCAGGATTTCGTGGATGCGCGCGCCCGTGCGGGCCGGCACGTCCCGAAGGAGCGCCGAGGTTTCTTCCCGGGAGAACCTCAGCGAGACAGTCGACGCAGCGCCAACGGTGTTCTGCGCCGGATCGCCGATGCGATCGACCGGAAGGGGAGCCACAGGGCCGGATGTCTCCCAGAAGCTGCGCCAGGCGCGGTCGGCCGGCAGGGCCGCGAGCTGTTCCGCCCATCGCTTGAACGACGAGGTCTTCGCCGGCAGATGGACCGCGCCGCCCCGCATCAGTTGCTCGATGGCCGTCTGCAGATCCTCGATCAGGATGCGCCACGAGACGCCGTCCACCAGGAGATGATGGGCGATCACCAGCAGGCGCGCAGGCGCCGCCGCCCCGCAGTGGAAGAAGGCGGCGCGCACGAGCGGCCCCGACGTCAGATCGAGCGACGCCTGCAGCTCGGCCGATACGCGTTCAATCCGCTTCCCGCGCTCCGCGTCGGACAGTCCGGCGACGTCGACCACGGCAAACGGGACGCTGGAGCCGGCCGGCGCGATGGCCTGCACCCACGCGCCGCCGCGCCGCGCGAACCGCGCGCGCAGTTGATCGTGGTGCGCGACGAGGGCGTCGACCGCCTGCCCCGCGATCGCAGGCGCGATGGAACGTCCGATCTCCAGGAGCACGGCCTGGTTGAAGTGCTCGGGCACCGCAAGCCGCTGCTCGAAGAACCACCGCTGAATCGGCGTCAGCGGCGCTTCGCCGCCGACCCTCTCCTGGCCGGCGGCCGGGGCCGGCGCACCGGGCTCGACGATCACCGCCTGCTCGGCAATCGTCTGGTGCTGGAAGAAGTGCGCGGGCGCCAGACGCAGCCCCGCCCGGCCCGCGCGCGAAGCGATCTGGATGGCCAGAATCGAATCGCCGCCGACGTCGAAGAAGTTGTCGTGGATGCCGATTGCGCTGCGGCCGAGCACCTCCGCCCAGAGGGAGGCGAGCGTCTCCTCGACCGGACTCCGGGGTGCGGCGCTCCCCTCCTCGCCGGCGGCATCGACGACGGGCGCCGGCAGCGCCTCGCGATCGACCTTGCCGTTGGCGGTGAGCGGCAGGCACGGGATCGGGAGCACGAAGGCGGGAACCATGTACTCGGGCAGATGCTCCTTGACGAACGCGCGCAGGGCCGCGGCATCGAACGGCCGGCCCTCCCTTGGCACGACGCAGGCCACCAGGCTCCTGGCCTCGCCGATCTGCCGCACCGCGGCCGCCGCCGCGCGCACCGACGGATGTCCCGTCAGCACCGCCTCGATCTCGCCGAGCTCGAGCCGATGGCCGCGCACCTTGACCTGGCCGTCGCGGCGTCCGAGGAACTCGAGCGTGCCGTCCGCCCGCCATCGCACCTGGTCGCCGGTGCGATACAGGCGCGCACCCGGCACGCCGCAGAACGGATCGGGCACGAAGCGCGCCGCCGTGAGCGCCGGCGCGCCCGTGTATCCGCGGGCCACGCCGTCGCCGCCGACGTAGAGCTCGCCAGGAACGCCCACGCCCGCCGGCTCGAGCGCCGCGTCGAGCACGAAGACCCGCGTGTTCGCAATCGGCCGGCCGATTGGAATCGACACCGTGCCGGGTCCGACCGAATCGGCGCCGATCGCATGGCAGCAGGTGAAAGTCGTGCCTTCGGTCGGCCCATAGCCGTTGACGATCGTCGTCCCCGGCAGCGCGGCCAGCCCCCGCCGCACGTGCGCGACCGACAGCGCTTCGCCGCCGATGAGCAGCTGGCGGACGCCTTCGAGCGCCTCCGGCCGCTGATCGACCACCGTGTTGTACAGCGAGGCGGTCAGCCACAGCGTGGTGACCCGCTCGTCCCGCAGCAGCGCGGCCAGGTCCTCGATCCGCGGCAGCCGGTCGGGGTAGAGGACCACGCGTCCGCCGTGCAGGAGCGCACCCCAGATCTCGAAGGTCGACGCGTCGAAGGCGAGCGGCGCCAGGTGCAGCAGCGTCTCGCCGGGGCCGAGCTCCACATAGTCGGTCCCGCACAGCAGCCGCACGATGCCGCGGTGCGTGACCTCGACTCCCTTGGGCGTGCCGGTCGATCCGGATGTGTAGGTGACGTAGGCGAGGTCGTCGGGCAAGGCCACGCACGGGCGGAGCAGGGCGCCGCGACGCACCGCCGGCGCCGCCTGCCATTCCCTGGCCAGCGCGTCGCGCTCGACGTCGAGCTGCACGATCTCCCGCACCGACGAGGGCACCAGATTCGCCAGCCCGGACGAGGTGACCGCCACCTCCACGCGCGAGTCCTGCGCCATGTAGGCCAGCCGCGGCGCCGGGTAGGCCGGATCGAGCGGCACGTACGCGGCGCCCGTCTCGAGGATGGCGAGCAGCGCAACGATGGTGTCGAGCGAACGATCGAGGCAGACACCGACGCGCACGCCGGAGCCGGCGCCGCACCGGAGCAGCCGGTTCGCGAGCTGGTTCGCGCGGCGACCGAGCTCCCCATAGGTCAGATGCGCTCCGTTGCACACGGCGGCGATCGCATCCGGGCGCGCGGCGACCTGGCGGAACACGAGCTCGGGGACCGACCGGTCGCCGGGATACGGCGTCCGCGTGCCGCTCCACGCACCGAGGATGTCTTCCCGCTCCGCGTCGCCGAGCAGGGTGGCCTCCGCCAGCGGCATGTCGGGGTTCGCGACCGACCGTCGCAGCGCAAGGTCGTACCGCTCGAGCAGCCGGCGGATGGTTTCGCGGTCGTACAGGTCCACGCGGTAGGCGACACCCAGATTCAGGCGGCCGTTCGCGTCGATGACGTGCGCCTCGAGATCGAATCTGGTGGCGGCGGCCGGCAGGTGCACCGGCTCGATGCGCAGGTTCGCGAGCTGCAGGGGCTGGAGCAGGGCATCCTGCGCCGCGAACGCCACCTGGAACAGCGGGTGGGCGTCGAGGCCGCGCTCGACCGCCAGTTCGTCCACGAGCACGTCGAACGGGAGCGCCTGCCGTTCGAAGGCCGCGATCGCGGTGTCGCGGACGATCCGCACGAGCTCGCGGAAGCTCGCCGCCGGCGGCACGCGCACGCGCAGCGGCAACATGTTCACGAAGAAGCCGATCAGCGGCTCGACCTCCGGCGCGTCGCGGCCGGCGACCGGAATGCCGACGATCACCTCGCCGATGTCGGTCTGGCGCGACAGCAGCAGCGCGAAGAGCGCGAGCAGCGCCATGAAGCGCGTCGCGCCCTCGCCGCGTGCCAGCGCGGTCAGCTCGCGGAGCGCGTCCTCGTCCAGCGGCAGGAGCTCGTGCGCTCCCGCGGTGGAGGGCGTCGCAGGCCGCGTGCGGTCCGCCGGCAGCGGCGTCGCGCTGCAGCCGCGGAGCCGCTCGCGCCAGTACTCCACCAGCGGCGCACGGCGCTCATCGACGAGCTCCTGTCGCTGCCATTCCGCCCAGTCGCCGTACTGGATCGGCAGTTCCGGGAACGTCGGCGCCGCCCCGCCGCGTCTCGCCTCGTAGGCAGAGGCGAGCTCCCGATACAGCACGCCCATCGACCATCCGTCCGAGACGATGTGGTGCATCGTCAGGACGAGCAGATGATCCAGGGCCGCGATGCGTACGAGCGCCGCGCGGAAGAGCGGACCGCGCGCCAGATCGAACGGCGCACGCGTTTCGGCTTCGACCAGCGCGAGCGCGCGCGTCTCGCGATCGACGGCGGCGACCGCGTCCATGTCGATCAGCCGGCAGGAGACCGGCCGCGCCGGCCCGATCGACTGGTACGGCTCGGCGCCGTCGGTCTGGATTGTCGTCCGGAGGATGTCGTGGCGGGTGGCGATGTCGGTCAACGCGGCGCCGAGCGCGTCCGCATCGAGCGCGCCGCTCACGCGAAACGTCACCGCCAGGTTGTAGGCCGGATCGCCGGGGCGGAGCTGATCGACCACCCACAGGCGCCGCTGAGAGTACGACAGCGGCGCGCGCTCCGAGGTCCGCCTGGGAATCCGCCGGGCGGATCGGCTCTCGCGAAGGAGCTGATCGAGCAGCTCTCGATCGTCGGTCGAAAGGCCTTCGACCGCGCGGAGGTCGGGCATCATCCCGCCACCTCCTTCGCCTGCCGCGCGAGGGCGAGCCGCCGCCGGCGGTCCTCGGGCGACATCGACCGGACCCGCTCCAGGAGCACCTCGACGTCGGTCGTCGCGTCGAGGGGGCGCCGCCCGGCGCGGCGGGCGTCGATGCGCGCGCCGAGCCCGGCAACCGTCGGAGCAGCGAACAGGTCGCCGAGCGACAGATCGACCGCGAAGGCCTCGCGCACGCGCGACAGCAGACGCGTGCCGAGCAGCGAGTGCCCCCCGAGCTCGAAGAAGTCGTCGTGCACGCCGAGGAGGCCGATGCCCAGCAGCTCCGACCAGATCGCGGCGCAGACGCGCTCGGTCTCGGTGCGCGGCGCCACGTAATCGGAGCCCGCCGTACGCGGCGCCGGCACGGGCTCCACGGCCGGACGGCCGCCGCCCTCATCCCTGCCGGTCACCCATTGCGCCAGTCTCGCCTGCAGATCGCCGGTCGAGACGATGATGCGGGGCGCCGGCGCAGCGCCGAGAACGCGTGCGATCGTCTCGACGCCCTCGGCCGGCGTCATCGCCAGCCGCGCCGTCGCGCCGCCAGGCGCGCCGCCTTCATCGAACGCCCAGCCATCGGAGGCGACGCTGATCCACGGCGTGCCGCCGCGGCGCGCCTGCGCGCAGGCCGCCGCGTCGACCACGGCGTTGGCCGCGGCGTAGGCGCCGAACCCGTGGCCGCCGAGGACCGTCGACAGCGACGACAGGAGAACGCAGAAGTCGAGCGCGCGCCCCTCCAGCACGTCGGCGAGCGCGGCAACGCCTCCGGCTTTCGGCGCGAACTGCTCTTCGAGCGCCTCGCGCCCCAGATCGGCGAGCGGCGCGAACGTGCGGCCGCTCGTGACGCCGGCCGCATGAAAGACGCCGTGCAGGGCGCCGAATCGTGCTTCGGCCAGGCCGACGACCCGCCGCAGATCCGCCGCGTCCGCCACGTCCGCCGCGACGACAATCACCTCGGCTCCCAGCGTCTCGAGCTCCTCGAGCCGGCCGATGCGACGGCTCGTCGGATCCTCCACGCCGTGCGCGTCGACCCAGCCGGCCCACCGCGCGGGCGGCGGGAACGGGGTCCGGCTCGTGAGGACCAGCCGCGCGCCGGACGATCGCGCGAGGAAGCGTGCGATCGCCAGGCCGATCCGGCCCAGTCCTCCGGTGATGAGATAGGTGCCGCGCGCGCGCAGCAGGTGCGGTTCCAGCCCCGCCGCCGGCAGCGGGCGCGGCGCGAATCGTTCGACCCAGCGCACGCCGCGGCGATACGCGACCGCCACCTCCGCATCCTCCGCGCCGAGCTCGGCGTACAGGTGGCGGGCCGCCGCGCTCGCCTCCGCTCCGGACGCATCGAGCGGCAAGTCGACGGTCCGGCACCCGGTGCCCGGAAGCTCCTGGCGGAGCACGCGCGCAATCCCCTGAACGGAAGCCGCGCGCGGGTCGATCGCCTCGTCGCCGGCGACGTCCTGCGTATGACAGGTCGCGACGACCAGCCGCACGTCGCCCGCGTCGAGGCGGCGGATCGCGTGAAGCGCGTGCGCGAGCGAGAGGACGCTCAACGCCGCGGTCACGTCGATCCCCGCAGAGGGCGCGGGCGCATCGTTCGAGCCGCGGATCGACCAGCAGTGGAGCACGTGGGTCGGCACGCGGCCGGCGGCCGCCAGCGCCGCCGCCAGGTCGGTGTAATGAGCGCGATTGGCCGGGTCGAGCGTGTAGCCGGACGCGTCGTGCGCCGCGAACGCCCGGCCGCGATCGACGCGCACGACCGCGTCGCCCGCCGCGCGCGCGGCGTCGATCGCGCGGTCCGCGACGCCGCACGAATCGGCCAGCACGAGGAGCGTGCGCGTTCCCTTCGACGGCCGTGGCGCTCCGGGATCGATCGGCAGCCGCGTCCACGCCGGCGCGTAGAACCAGCGGCCGATATCGCTCCGCTTCGATCTCGATTTCGACGATGAGGCGTCGGACCCCTCGGCTGCGTCGTCGCCGAGGGGTTCAATCCAGTAGCGCTGGCGCTGGAACGGATAGGTCGGGAGCACGACACGCCGGCGGACCGATGGTGCGCGGCCGCCGGTCCAGTCGAGCGCGAGGCCCGCCTGCCACAACTGCGCCAGCGAGGGAGCCAGTCGCGCGGCGACGGGCGTGCCCATCGATGCGACGGCCAGCTCGCCGGCCGGTGCGGCGGCCCGCGCCAGGCTGGTCAGCGTGTGCCCGGGCCCCACCTCCAACCACACCACCGGCGCCGGACTGAGCGCCCGTGCCGTCGCCAGCGCCGCCGTCCATCGAACCGGCGCCGTCACCTGCTCACCCCAGTAGGCAGCATCGATCGCTGTCATCACCCGCCCGGTCACGCTCGAGATCCACGGGAGCTGCGGGGATGCGTGCGGCAGTGTTGCGGCGTACGCGGCGAGCGGCGCCGACACCGGCGCCATGAGCGGCGAATGGAAAGCCCCGCTCGTCGCCAGCCGCTGCGTCAGCAGGCCTTGCGAAGCGAGCGCGGCTTCGAGCGTGTCGAGGGCCGCGTGCGCTCCAGAAACGATGCTTTGCGACGGGCCGTTCAGGGCGGCCAGCACGACCTCGGGCTCGAGGTGCGGCGCGATGGCCGCCGCGTCGGCTGCCACCGCCAGCATGCCGCCCGGCGGCATCGACGCCATCAGCCGGCCTCGGACAATCGCCAGTTCGAGCGCAGCCTCTCGCGGCAGGACTCCGGCGATCGCCGCCGCCGACAGTTCGCCCACGCTGTGGCCCATCACCGCCGAGGGCGTCATCCCCCAGGCCCGCCACTGCGCCGCCAGCGCGAGCGTCACCGCCACCAGCGCGACCTGCACGTCGGCCGGAGCGATTCTCTCGCCCGTCAGCACCTTCCACAGATCGAACTCGTCGTGCCCGGCGCGGACCGCGGCGGCGCAGGCGTCGAGCTCGGCGCGGGCGAATGGTTCGTCGGCAAGCGCCGCGGCCACGCCCTGCAGGTCGACGCCCTGGCCCGGACACTGCCACACCAGCGGCCGCTGCCCGCTTGCGGCTGACACCGGTGTGGCTGCGCGCAAGGCGGCCGCGACCGTGGACGCGTCGGGGCCCGCCACCGCCACCCGCACCGGCAGCGCCGCCCGCCCGGTCTGCAGCGTGTCGGCCACCTCGGCCAGCGACGTCGCCG
>JADZED010000023.1 GCA_020850715.1 Acidobacteriota bacterium | reverse complement strand
GCCGCGATCGAGGATTACTTGAAGCATTACAACGAAGCACCACGGCGATTCGTCTGGACGAAGGACGCTGACATGATTCTCGACAAAATCGCCAGATGTCCTAAACCGTTAACCGCACGAGACTAGCGGTATCCGAACAGCGGCGGGAACAGCACCACCACCAGCGCCGCCCACACCGCATAGACCGGCAGATAGGCGACCTGCCATCGCTCCAGCAGGTCGAACGGCTTCTGCCTGCGCACGACCCCCAGGTAGAGCCGCGCCGACCAGACCAGGTTCACGAGCAGCACGAGGTTCTCGCCAAGCGCGGCCACGCGGTTGGGTGTGAAGCCGAACTCCGAGATGCGCGCCGCAATCGCCGTGAGCGCC
The DNA here is from genome assembly GCA_020850715.1 of Acidobacteriota bacterium. Lineage (GTDB taxonomy): Bacteria > Acidobacteriota > Vicinamibacteria > Vicinamibacterales > CAVVIG01 > JADZED01. Next base: position 4,961 of record JADZED010000023.1, on the reverse strand, counting down.
ACGACGTCGACCAGCAGCGCGCTCACCACGAGCAGCACCTGCAGGGCGTCGAAGAAATCGGGCGGCCGCCGCGGGTCGCGGGCCGACACCGCGTACAGCACCAGGCCGAGCACCAGCGCCAGCAGCAGATCGAAGCTGATGAGGACTTCCCGCTCCACGTCGATCGGGCTGCCGGTCCAGGCCATCGTGGCGAGAAACGCCAGCAGGAGCAGCGTGAACAACGGCGTGAACAGCCGGGTGAGCACCGGCGCCATGTTCTCGATGACGCTCTGCTTCGCCTCGACCAGCCAGGCGGCGATGATGAGGGCGCCGGCGGCGCCGCACGGCACGAGCCAGTCCTGCGCCAGCCACTCGGCGTTGGCGTCGATCGCCCGGAACAGCATCATCGTCACGGCGGTGAACACACCGCCGCCAAGCGCGATGAGCACGTAGTAGATGGCCAGTTCGCCCGAGAAGCGCACGAAATCCATCCGCCCGCGGCCGGCGAACCAGTGGCACCCGACGTAGGCGGCGCCGACGGCGAGCCAGAGGGCGATCGGGAGGTGCAGGATGGCCAGCGCCTGGGTATCGCCGTCCTGTCGAAACGGAAAGACGTTGGCGATCAGGGCCGCGGCTGCGAACGGCAGCGCCAGCCAGACGCGGTCGGCGCCCCGCACGCCGCGCCTCCAGACAAAGTAGATGGCGAGCAGCGGGAACGTGAAGAGGCTGGCATTCCGCAGGTAGAACGCTTCGTTGTCGAGCCGCACGCCAAACAGCACGGGCACCTTGACGGCCAGCGCCGCCGCGATCGCAAGGCCGAGGGCTGCGGGCCACCCGGCGCGGGCGTCCGGCGCCGGCCCGCCCTCGCCTTCCGGGCCGATCACCAGCTGCTTCCACAGCCGCTCGGAGTGCTCGCGCGCGAACTCGCGCGCGACCGCGTCGAGGTTCCCCAGGCGCTTGACGGCAACCAGGAACGCCTCGTCGGCGGCGAGGCCGGCGACGGCGAGCGCCTCGACTTCTTCGCGCAGGTGTCCTTCCAGTTCGTCGACGTCCGGGCCATCGATCGCGCGACGGCGACGCAGGTACTCCCGCCACTGCGCGATCTGGGACTCGAGCGGCTGGCGATCGCCGGGGGCCGTCATGCGGTGCGCAGGCGCAGCCAGATGCCGCGCAGCGTGTCGTCGACGACCTGCCACTGCTCCCGCTGCGCGGCGAGCGCAGCGCGCCCCTCCTTCGTGAGGCGGTAGTACTTGCGCCGCCGGCCGGCCTCGGACGCGCGCCAGCGCGAGGCGACGAGCCCCTGGCGCTCGAGGCGGTGCAGGACCGGGTAGAGCATGCCGTCGGTCCACCGCAGGTGGCCCTCCGACAGCTCGTCGACCCGCTTGATGATCGCGTAGCCGTAGCTGTCGCCAGCCGCCAGAATCGCCAGGACGAGCGGCGTTGTCGACGCGGCGACGAGATCCTTGCCGAGGTCCATACGTAGGTCTGTTATACATCGTTGCTCTATGTATGTCAACGCCGGCAGGACGACGTCTCGGATCGGACCGATGCGGCTGGCGCCCTGCTCACCGCCTCCAGGCGCGTCACGCGGGCAGGCCGGGACGAGGAGGATCCCCTCGTCAGACCGGCGCCGGCCCTCTGCAGCTCGGCGGCAGCGGACAGCTCGCCCCGGCCAGCCGCTCGACCGCCCGCGAGAAAGCGGGCTCGATCTGGGCCTCCGTCTCGACGGTGAAGCCAAGGTCGCGCAGCCGCCCGTCGTGGATGCCGTAGATCCAGGCGTGCACGGCGATGCGCTGGCCGCCTGCCCATGCCTGCTGCACGGCGCGGGTCCGGGCGGCCGCCCGCGCCTGGTGCAGCGCGTTCAGTTCACACAGCCGGTCGACGCGCTTCTGCTCATCGTCGACACCGACGATGCCGCGATGCTGAAGGCCGAGCGCACGGATCGGCTCGACCCACTCGTCCACCGAAGGAATGCCTGCCGGGTCCAGCGAGGCGCGGACGCCGCCGCAGCCGTAGTGGCCGCACACGATGACATGCGAAACCAGGAGCGACGCGATCGCAAAGTCGAGCACCGCGACAACGTTCGCGTCGCCGTCGCGCACCAGGTTGGCGATGTTCCGATGGACGAACACCTCGCCCGGCCGCAAGCCGATGATCTGGTTCGCAGGCGCGCGGCTGTCCGAGCAGCCGATCCACAGATACTGCGGCGTCTGGCCGGCCGCCAGGCGGGTGAAGAAGTCGGGGTCTGAGGCCGTCGTCGCATCGGCCCAGCGGCGGTTGTTGTCGAAGAGCTCCGGGAGCACCAGCATCCCAGCATGGTAGCCGGACTTCCGGCGCGAAGCCGATCGCCGCGGTCGAACGCGAGGCTACGGCCTTGCGGCGATCGTGCAGCTCGCCGAAGGTCCGCTCCGTCGGAGGTCGTTCATGCCGTCGGTAGATAGATCAGGTAGTTCATGCCGCCCTTGTTGATCCAGACGCGCACGTAATCGCCCTCCTTCAACAGCTCGACGCGCGCACTTCCGCTCGACGGAATCGGACCCTTGGCGAGCGACTGGATCTCGTTGCCCGGAACGATCGGCGCGGCGGCCCGGCCCTTGACCTGGCCGCGCTGCAGGAACTCGACCCACTGCTCGAGGTCCGGCGTCTCGCCCGGCACCGGCGGGAGCAGCCGGCCGGCCAGGCGGACCTGATAGGTGCCAGGCGGCAGCAGCTGATCGTTGGCTTTCACCGCGCGCGGGATCCGCACGGTGGCGAGCGGCATCGGCTGAGTCGGCACGGCCTCCGCCGCGCCGGATGCGGGCGCCTGAGGCGGCGCCGCGGCCGGCGACGACGCGCCTGCCGCGGCAAAGCCCAGCCCGACGATGGTGAGTACTGACAGGACGAAGCGCATCGTTAGCCTCCATGCGTCCGACTTGCGTCCCGGCCGAAGACGGACGCGCGTCGAATTCCTGGGATCGTTGCAACGGCATTGCCAGGGTGCCGGGGGCCGGGGCGTGGCGGGCGCTGAGGGTGCAAAGACCGCTGGCGTCGTGGCACCCTGACATCGTGGTCACGCGCAACCGTCTTTCCGACCACGTCCGGCCGCCGCTGCGCGTCCTGCTGGTCGGCATCAACCCGAGCCTCCGCTCGGCGGCGATCGGCCATCATTTTGCCGGGCCGTCGAACCGATTCTGGAAGCTCCTGTACGAGTCGGGCCTGATCCCGGAGCCGATCGGCACCGAAGACGATGGCCGGCTGCCCGAGTGGGGGCTCGGCATCACGAATCTGATCGCCAGACCGACGCGCGGCATCGGCGCGCTGCGACGGCGGGAATTCGCCGAGGGCGAGCGCGTGCTGCGCCGCAAGATCCGCCGCTGGCGTCCGGCGGCCGTGGCGTTGGTCGGCATCACGCTCTACCGCGCGATCTTCGAGCGTCCGGCGGAGGCCGTCGTCACGCCCGGGCTGCAGGCGGAGCGGTTGGAGGGGGCGGCGGTCTACGTGCTGCCGAACCCGAGCGGCCGCAACGCGAACTTCAGCTATGCCGAGATGTTGGCGGCCTTCGGGTCGCTGCCGAGGTAGGCGGCGGATCGACACGCGCCGTCGCCTGTAGAATTCCTCCCATGCATTGGCTCTTCAAGGAAGAACCGGAGCACTACAGCTTCGACGCGCTGGCCGGCGACGGCAGGACGGTCTGGAGCGGCGTGAAGAACCCGCTGGCACAGCGGCATCTGCACGCTGTCAGGAACGGCGATCGCATCTTCTACTATCACACCGGCGCCCAGAGGGCGATCGTCGGCATCGCGAAGGCGCTCGGTGCCGCCTACGCCGATCCGAAGGACAAGACGGGCAGGAGCGCCGTGGTCGACATCGCAGCGGTCAGGAAGCTGCCGCGTCCGGTCACGCTTGCCGAGATCAAGGCCGATCCGTTCTTCAAGGACTTTCCGCTCGTGCGGATCCCGCGCCTCTCGGTGATGCCGGTCACCAATGAGACGTGGGAGCGTGTTGTCGCCATGAGTGCGACCTAATCCCAGTCGAGGATCTTGCGAGGCCCGTCAGCAGCGGTCACTCCTGGCGGTAGCGATCAGGAACGTGCCAAGCGGGCGCTGGAGGCCCGGCAGCCGCATCAGGTTTTCGTACACGTGGTTGTACAGCGGCAGCATCCGCCGTGCGAGCGGACCTTCGACGTAGCGATACGCGATCCCGCTCAACCCGGCGACCTGCACGTCGGAGAAGCCGGCGTCGCGCAGTTCGCCCGCGAGCTGGCGGCGTGTGAGCAGGACCTCGTTCTCGGTCTTGCCCGCCGGCGAATAGAGCGGCGATCGCGGGTCGCGGTACAGGAACATCGATGGGCTCCAGCCGTTCGGATCATAGGAGAAGAACCGGCCGCCCGGCTTCAGGAGACGCCGGGCTTCCCGCAGGCCCGCCACGCGCGCGTGACGCGCCGGCAGATGGTGCAGGACACCCGACATCACGGCGACGTCGAACGACGCGGCGGGCGCCGTGCTCGCGGCGACGTCGCCCACGAGGAACGTCGCCCCGCCGATCTGCTGCGCGCGCGCGATGCTGCGCGGCGAGATGTCGACGCCGGTCAGCGCCAAGCCGAATCGTCCCAGGCGGCGTGTGAACGCGCCGGTGCCGCAGCCGAGGTCGATGCAGGTCATGCCGGGGGCCGGGCGCAGGCGGCGCGCGAGCTCGCCCAGTATGCGAACGTATGCGCTCTCGGCGAGCACGTCGTAGTCGCCGTGCTCGGCCTCGAAGCGATCGAAGAAGGCGATTTCGCGGTCGGTGCTCATCTCTGGGATATCTGAGCGACGAGCGACGCCGCCAGCGGGGATGCGCCGCCCGCACGTTGTGTCGCGAACCACCGGGACGGGACACTAGTACGACTTTGTCAGATCACAGGATTCCCGAGGGAATCGGTGAGCGATCGAAAGTGAGGACATTGTACGATTTGCTGATTTTCGGTACGCTGCGCGGCGGTGCTCGATCGGTCCGCGTGGGCG
>JADZED010000022.1 GCA_020850715.1 Acidobacteriota bacterium | reverse complement strand
TCGAGTGCGCGCCGTGTGCCGAGGCAGTGCACCTCGGTGCCCTCCTGCAGGACGCGGCCCGTCGCGGATGGACGGCGCCAGCCGCCGCGCCGGCATCGACGACCGATTCGGTGCCCGCGCCCCGCGCGGCCGCGCCGCCGCTTCGTTTCACGCCGCGGCCGTCCCGCTGGTATGCTTCGCCGGTGCTGCCCTGGGCCATCGCCGCGACGCTTGCGATTGCCGCCGGCTACCAGTCGCTCCGCCCCGGCTCTGGCCCGTCGTCCTCGTTGCAGGCGCTGTCGCCGGTGACGCTGCGCGCGACGGCGCGCGGAGCGGAGTCGACCGTTCGGATTCCTGCCGAAGGGGGCGTGACGTTCGCGCTCGATGTCGACGCGCAGGATGCCGGCACGCTCGCCTATGAGCTGCACGGCCCCGGCGATCGCGTCGTCGCGCAGGGGCAGACGGCAGCGCCGGCCGGAGGAGCACCCCTGCTGCTGCTGGTGCCTCGGAGTTCCCTTCTGCCGGCTGGCACGTACCGCATCGTCGTTCGCGACGCCGCTGCCGGGCGGGATCTCGGCGAGTATCGATTCACATCCGCGGCGCAGTAGCCGCCCACGACCCTTATGCCTCACGACGCTCGATTCATCTTTCACGGCGCTGCCGCCGCGTACGGCGGTCGCATCGGGTGCCCTCCGGACGATCTCATCCTCGAGACCGCCGCGAGCGCCGCACTGACGGTCAGCGGCGGCCGTTCCCGCGGAGCGGAGCGTGGCATCGCGCCCGACGACCGGCTTCGGATTGGAGCCGCGACGGCATCCGCCGAGGGGCTCTTCGATCAGGCTGCCACGAAAGGCGCGCGGGGCCGCAAGCGAGAGAGTCGAGCGGCGGATCCGTTGACGGCCACGACGATCGTCAGCGCTGACGTGCGTGACGTGACGCTCACGGTCGGCCAGACGTTTCGGGCGAAACAGGTGCGTGCGACCTTGATCGCGCGAAGCCCGGGGGCCAGCGGCGAGCCGGCCATCGCACTTGGCGAGGACACGGCGTTCGAGGGCATCACGATCAGCCGCAGCAGGCTGCAGATCGAGATCGACCGCACGCTCTTCGAACGCTACGACACGCGCGCCAAGCTGCTCGCGGCGTGTGACGATCCGGCCTTCCTGCGGGAGCACGGCGGCTGCCTGTTCCTCGACGGTGGCTCCCTCAACGCCGCGCCGCGTGGCCGCGGCCTGGCGGCCTGCTCGCCGATTCGCGGTACGATCGTGCGCGCCCTCGCCTGGGACGGGCCGCCGCCCGCAAATGCCCGCATCGAGGGACACACGGTCGTCGTCGACGGCATGGGCCGGATCGTGTTCGGCGAGATCCTGATCGCGGCGGCGTCACGGCGCCTGACGATGATCCGCGTCGACTTCGACTGCGAGCCCTGCGGAACGGGAATGATGGCGTTCGCGGATGTGCAGGACAACGGTTCATGGTCGTGACAGGTGGCACCGGTCTCTGACGGTTGCCGTCTTCCTGCTGCTGCTCGCTGCGGCGCTGCCCGGCTGCCGCCGGCGTAGCCAGGTACCTCCAGGCTCCGAATACGACCGCGCGCTCACGGCGCTTCGCGCCGGTCGCATCGGCGAAGCGGAGACGATCGTCACCGCGGCAGCCCTCCCCGAGGGATCGCAGGACGCCGCGCGGCTGCAACTGCTCCATATCGAGATCCTCCTCGCCGCTGGTCGCGTAGACGAGGCAGAGAAGCTGTTGCACGCGCTGCCTGCGAACGCCGGCGAGAGCCCCGAGCTGGCAGGTCGCCGCGCTTACCTCACGGCGCGTGTTCACGTGGAACGCGGCCGTCTCGCCGATGCGCTCGCCACGCTGCAGCAGGCGCGGCCGCTGGTCGACCGGTCGAATGCAGGCCTGGATCTCCTTCGCCTCGAAGGACAGATCAGGGTCCGCATGAACGACTGGACCGGCGGCGTCGAGCGTCTCGCCGAAGCGGCGTCGCGAGCCGAGGCTTCCGGGGATCAATACCGGCTGGCGCAGGCGTTGAACGACCGCGGCATGAGCCAGCTGCGACGCGGCCGATACGACGAAGCGCTCTCGTGGTTCGAGCCGATCGCCACGCTGCCCCGGATCGACGGCACCACCGTCCTGGCGCAGGCGCTGAACAACGCCGGCATCGCCTACGCACGCCTCGGACAGTTCGGCCGCGCCGTGCGCAGTCAGGAGCGCGCCGTCGCGATTCACCGCAGCGGTCCGCCACGCGCATATCTGGAAGCGGTCGGTGCGCTCGGCAACACCTACGTGCTGCAGCGATCCCCGCGCGCGGCGATCTCCTATCTCCAGGAAGCCTTCGAGACCGCACGGCGTCTCGGCATGAACGGCGAGGCGGCGCTCTGGGCCGGGAATCTCGCGGCGGCCCATGCCGATCTCGGAGACTGGGACGATGCGGAGCGTTACAACGGCGAGGCGCGACGGCTCGGCGGTGACGGCGATCGGACCGACCCGATCTACTTCACCCTGACCGACGCGCAGATCGCGGCGGGGCGTCGGCAGCACGAGCAGGCCTTGCGCCTGTTCGACGACGTGCTGCGGTCGAAGCCGCCGGCGGCGGTGCGCTGGACGGCGCAGGCGGCGCTCGCGAGGCTGGCCGCGGACGAGGGACGTTTCGACAGCGCGGAGCAGTGGTTCGACGCCGCGCTGCACACGATCGAGGAGACGCGGTCGGATCTGTTGAAGG
>JADZED010000021.1 GCA_020850715.1 Acidobacteriota bacterium | reverse complement strand
CGCCGCGCCCCGATGGCCAGGCGCGAGGAGTGAGGATATTGGGGATATCTGAGCGACGAGCAACGCCGCCAGCGGGGATGCGCCGCCCGCGAATGGTGTCGCGAACCACTGGGACGGGACACTAGATGGATCCGCGCGCCTTTACGGCGGTATTCGCTTCGCGGCTGGCGGAGGAACTGGCGTCGGCGCTCGGCTCGGCGGCCGGACAGCAGCTCCAGGCGGTGCCCGGCGACCCATGCGCCGGCGACGGATGGTCGCTCGCCCTGTCCGCGACAGGGGCGGCGACCGGCGCGTGCACGCTGTGGCTCGATCGCGCAGGCGCGGCGGCAATCGCACGCCTGATCCTGTCGGTGGAGGAGGACCCGGACGAGGCGGCCATCGTCGACATGCTCCGGGAGATCAGCGGCCAGGCGCTCGGCGTCGTCTGCCTCGCCGAGCCGTTTGCGGGGACGAGGGTCGAGGTGGCCGCGCCGGTCGCGTCGCCGGCGCCGGTCGCGGCGCCGTGCAGCGCGTTCGCCGCCGGGCTTCCCGGCGGCAGCGCCGTGCGGCTGGCGTTGGCCGGGACGATCGGGCCCGCGGCGATCGCGGGGACCGCGCCCGCGCCCGGCGGGGCGCCTCCGCCGGCAACGCCGGCCGCGGCGCCGCCACGGCGCCGCCGCGCCGCGCAGGCGCTCGATAGTCCCAACCTCGACGTCGTGCTCGACATCGAGCTGCCGCTCGTGGTCCGGTTCGGCCGCACGTCGCTGTCGCTCAAGGCGCTGTCCGCGCTCGGGCCGGGATCGATCGTCGACATGGGCCGTTCGCCCGACGACCCGGTCGAGCTCCTCGTCGGCGACCGGGCGATCGCGCTCGGCGAGGTCGTGATCGTCGAGGGGAACTACGGCGTCCGCATCGTCGATCTGGTGAGCGCGGCGGAGCGCGTCCGCGCGCTGGAGGGATGAGTGTACACGGTGATTCTGATCGGGCTCGGCGCGATGAGCGCGCTGCAGCTGTTGTTGATCCTGCGGGTGTGCAGGCGGCTCGAGGGGACGGAACGCAGCGCCGCGCGCCTGTCGCACTTCGCCGAAGCGCTGGCGCTGCTCACTGATACGACCGAGGCGGGTCTGTCGTGCGTGGCCGATGCGATCGGACGCGGACGGCGGGCGCCGCGGGCCGGCGGCAGGGCGACGACGCGGCGAATCGCGCGCGCAGCCGGCCAGGGACGATCGGTCGCCGACATTGCCGCGGAGGAAGCGTTGTCCGAAAGCGAGATCAGGCTGCACCTGCAGATGGCGGACGATCACGGCAGTCGCACGGAGGAACAGATCGATGGCATTCTGCGCATCTGAAGGCTGCCGGCGGTGGCGGCCCGAAGTCCTCGCGCGCCGCATGAGCGGGATCCAGATTGACGGCCGCTGGTTCTGTTCGCAGGAGTGCGTCGAACGGATGGCGCGGCAACTGCTCGCGGGCGCCAGGCCGCTCCGCCTCGGCGTGCCGGCCGTTGCCCCGCCTCGTCTGGGGGTCCTGCTCCTCCACGAGCGCGCAATCACGGCCGGGCAGCTCACGCGCGCGATCGCCAGCCAGCCGGGCACGGGCCTGAGGCTCGGCGCGCAGTTGTGCGCCGATGGCGCGTGCGACGAGGTGACGGTCCTGCGGGCGCTCGCCGCCCAGGCCGGCGCGCGCTTCGTCGCCTCGATCGCCCCCTCGGCGGTGGCCGACGCGCCGGGCGGCCTGCCGCGAGAGGCGGTGCGCGCCCTCGGCGTCGTGCCCTTCACCCTCCCCGAGGTGACCGGCCGGATCCGGGTGGCGTGCGCGGCGCCGATCCCGCGCGCCGCGCTCGCCGCGCTGCGGCGGCTCACCGGCTGGACGCTGGCCGTCTACCTGGTCTCGGACACCACCTTCGCCGCGCTGCGCGACGCCTATGGATCGGCCACGGACCGGCCGCCTCGCGTCGAGCTCGTGCGCACGTCGACGGTGGCCGACGCCGCGACCCGCATTGCCGCCGCCGCCGCAGGCTCGCGCCGGATGACGATGGCCGACGCGCACTGGGCCCCGTACACGTGGGTCCGGGTGACCGCGGAGGGCATCGTCCGCGACGTCCTGCTGGAGAACGCAGAGGAGTCATGCCAGGCAGCCAGTACATTGCACTGAGCGGAATGCGGTCGCGTCTCGATCGCCTCGATCGGGTGGCATCCGATCTCGCCAATGCCACGACCGCCGGCTACAAGAGCGTGCGCGCGGCCGACGAGCAGGCCGACCGGGCGCAGTTCGAAGCGGTCCTGTCGGGCGCCGTCGACGTGATGTCCGGCGTGCCCCGCCTCGACGCGCGGCCGGGCACGGTCGCCCCGACCGGCCGCGATCTCGATGTCGCCATCGAGGGCGATGGGTTCTTCGCGATCCAGACCGCGTCCGGCGTTCGCTACACCAGGAACGGCCATTTCTCGGTCCGCGCCGATGGCGCACTGGTCACCGACGATGGCAGCCGCGTGCTCGGAACCGAAGGAGCGCTCGCGCTCGGGCCCGGGAAGGTCAGCATCGATCGAGACGGCGCCATTCGGACCGGCGATGCCGCGGCCGGACGGCTGGCCATCGTCGACTTCGCCGATCGCGGCAGCCTGACCCGCGAGGGCGCCTCGCGCCTGCGCGCCGATGGCCAGACGCCGGCGCCGGTGGCGCAGCCGATCGTCCACGGCGGCGCGCTCGAGCAGTCGAACGCGTCGGTCGTCGAACGGATCGCCGAGCTCGTCGACGTCCAACGCAGCTTCGAGGCGCTCCAGAAGGCCGTCTCGCTCGCGTTGAACGACACCCTCGGACGTGCGATCGATACCCTCGGCAGACGATAGGAGATCACGGATGAGGGCTCTCTTCACGGCGGCCAGCGGGATGAACGCCCAGCAGGCGAACATCGACAACGTGGCGCACAACCTCGCGAACGTCAACACCACCGGGTTCAAGAAGGCGCACATCGAGTTCGAGGATCTCGTGTACCAGGAGACCCGCACGCCGGGCACCCCGACGTCGACGACCGGCGAAACGCCCATCGGCCTCGAGATGGGCCTCGGCACCCGCGCGGTCGGCACCTCGCGCGACTTCAGCGCGGGCAATCTGCGCTCGACGTCGGGCCCGCTCGATATCGCCATCGAGGGCGACGGCTTCTTCCAGATCACGCGCCCGAACGGGATGCCGGCCTACACGCGCGCCGGCGCGTTCCATCGCGATGCGCAGGGGCTGCTGGTGACCGGCGAAGGCTATCCCGTCGAGCCGCAGATCACGATTCCGGCCAACGCCACCTCGATCAGCATCTCGAAAGACGGCATCGTCTCGGCGCAGATCGCCGGGCAGACCTCGGTGCAGCAGGTGGGCACGCTCGAGATTGCGACATTTCAGAACCCCGCCGGCCTGCGGCCGCTCGGCGGCAACCTGTACGACGTCACCACGGCGTCGGGCGAGGCGGAGACGGGCGCGCCGGGGACCGATGCCCGCGGCACGCTCGCGCAGGGGTTCCTGGAGGACTCCAACGTCAGCGTCGTCGAGGAGATGGTCAACATGATCCTCAGCCAGCGCGCCTACGAGGCGAATTCGCGCGTCGTGCGCGCCGCCGACGAGATGCTCGCGCAGGTCAACAACCTGGTGCGTTGATGATCCGCCGGCTGCGTCCGCTCGTCGTCCTCCTCGTCGGCCTGGCGCTCGCGCCCGCCGGGTCCGGGGCGGAGCCCGCCGGCGAGGATCCCGCGCGCACTTCGCGCGTCTCGGCGGCGATCGGGCGGCTGGTCGCCGAGCGCATGGGCGCCGGCGTCCAGGCCATTGTCTCCGGCATCCGCCTCTCCGGCCGGACGCCGATCCCGGCGACCGGCCTTGCCGCCGTGCCGCTGGTCGGCGCGCGCCTCGGCGGCACCGCGCAGTTCGCGCTGGTCGTCTCGGTGTCGGATCGGGGCCGCCGCCGCGTGGCGGAAATCGGCCGCGCGCTCGCCGACGTCCACGTGATCGCGCCGCACCTCGAAGCCGCACGCCTGATCACGCGCGGCTCCGAAATCACGGACGCCGACGTAATCGAGGTCGTCGGTGCGGTCGAAGGGCTGCCGATCGCGCCGCTGCCCACGCTCGCGGATCTCGCTGGCAGCCGCGCCGTTCGGCACATCGCGCGCGGAGAAGTCGTCGCCGCCGCGGCGCTCGCCGTGCCGCCCCCGGTCCGTGCGGGAGACTCCGTGCTGGCGCAGCTGCGGATCGACGGCGTAGAAGCGAGCGCGACGCTGATCGCCTCGGAGAGCGGCCGGAGGGGCGCCATCGTTCGCATCGTCAATCCCGGCACACGCCGGCAACTGCGCGCGCGCGTCGTCGCGCGCGGCGTGGTCGAGGTGATTCATGGGTAGAACGCTCCGAACCCTCGCCTGCCTTGCCGCGGCCATCGTCCTCGCAGCGCCCGCCAGCGGCCACGGCCGGCAGGGCGATGCGGCGAAGCAGGTGTCGAGCGACGACTACGACGAGCTGCTCGCGCGCTATCTCGACGCGGCGCGCCAGGCGCCGCCGGCGCCCTCCGGCGATGCCGACCTCTTTCTGAACGCGCTGATGCTCGACCTGCGCGCCAGACGCGTCAACGACGTCGTGACCGTGCGGGTCGTCGAGAACGTGGTCGCGTCGGGCACCGCCGACGCGTCGGTCGCCAAGTCGGCTGACGCCTCGGCCAGCGTGCCAATCGTCGCCGGCGCCGGTCCGCTCAACCTGTTCGCTATGGGGCGCGACAGCCGGTTCAAGGGCGCCGGCACGACGACGCGCGCCGGCACGCTGATGGCGACGGTCAGTGCGCGCGTGCGTGAGGTGCTGCCGGGCGGCGATCTCGTGCTCGAAGGCGTGCACGAAATCGACATCAACGGCGATCGCCAGATCGTGGTGCTCACCGGCGTCGCGCGCGTCGCCGATATCGCGCCGGACAACTCTGTTCCGTCCACGTCGCTGGCGCAGCTGCGGATCCGGTACTTCGGGCGCGGGCTGATGAAGGACAGCCTCACGCCGGGATGGCTCATCCGGGCGTTCAACTGGATCTTCTGACGGACCGGGACCCAGGGATGCGCTCCGCCGCCGCCACTCTCCTGTTCATCGTGCTGACGGGCGCCACGCTCTACTCGGAGCCGACCGTCCGGATGAAGGACGTGGTGTCGCTCCAGGGGGTCGGGCCGATGCCCCTCCTCGGCTATGGCCTCGTCGTCGGATTGAACAAGACCGGCGATCGCCGGCAGACGATCTTCTCCGCGCAGACGCTCGCCAACATGCTCCAGCGATTCGGCGTGGCCGTGCCGGCCGATCAGATCAAGATCGAGAACGTCGCGGCCGTGCTGGTCACGGCGGAGCTGCCGCCCTACGCCCACCCCGGCGCGCGGCTGGACGTGACGGCGTCGTCGGTCGGCGACGCACGGAGCCTGCAGGGCGGCACCCTCCTGGCGACGCCGCTCCGCGGTCCGAACGGCGGCATCTACGCGCTCGCGCAGGGCCCGCTGTCGATTGGCGGGTTCGGCGGCGGCACCTCGGGCAACAGCCTCCAGGTCAATCACCTCACGGTGGGCCGCGTGCCCTCCGGCGCGATCGTGCAGGTGGGCAGCGCCGCATCGCTGCCATCGGACGCGCTCACGCTCGTCCTCCGCGAGCCCGACTTCACGAGCGCCGCTCACGTCGCCCGGGCCGTCGACGTCGAACTGGGCGCCGACGCCGCGCACGTCGTCGACGCCGGCACGGTCGTGGTGGAGATCCCCGAGACCTACAAGAACGCCGTCGCCAGCCTGATCGCGCGCCTCGATGCCCTGCCGGTCGAGACCGACGCGGTCGCGCGCGTGGTGATCAACGAACGCACCGGAACGGTCGTCGTCGGCGCCGACGTGCGCGTGGGGGCCGCAGCCGTCGCCCACGGCAACCTGTCGGTGCGGATCGCGACGAAGTACGAGGTGTCGCAGCCGCCGCCGTTCTCGAGCGCCGGCGACACGGTCGTCGTGCCGAACGAACGAGTTGACGTGAGCGAGGATCGCGCCCGGGTCGTGCTGCTCGAGGAAGGCACCTCGCTCGACGCGGTCGTGCGGGCGCTCAACGGCCTGGGCGCGTCGCCGCGCGACATCATCGCCATCGTGCAGGCGCTCCAGGCCGCCGGCGCGCTGCACGCCGACATCGTGATCCTGTGATGATCGAGCCCGCCGACGCCGCCGCCCCGTCCGCGACCGCACCGGCGCGCGCCGCGGCGGAGCGCGCACGGATCGCGCGCCTCGCCCACGAGTTCGAGGCCATGCTCATCGCGCAGATGCTGCGCGGGATGCGCGAGTCGATGCTGCCGGACGATTCGGCCGGGCAGGGGCTCGGCGTTCAGACGATGACGGAGACCTTCGACGAGGCGCTCGGCGGCGTCCTCAGCCGCGCCGGCGGCATCGGCCTCGCGACGCTGCTGCAGGAGGCGCTTTCCCGCCGCCTCGTCACGTCGGTGCCGTCCGGCGCGCCGGCACCGGACATGGCGCTGCCGCCCCCGATCGCCGCGCCCGCATCGCGCCCGTCCACGATCGCACATCTGCCAATCACATCGGCCTTCGGCTGGCGGCGGGACCCGATGATCGGCCAGCAGCGGTTTCATGCCGGCGTCGATCTTCGCGCCGCCTACGGCCAGGACGTCCATGCCCTGAGCGGCGGCCGCGTCGTGTTCTCGGGCGTGCAGGGCGGCTACGGTCTGACCGTCGTCGTCGACGACGGCGCGGGCACCCGGACGCGGTACGCGCACCTGTCGACCGCAGAGGTCGTCCCCGGCGACGAAGTGAACGCGGGGGCGCTGCTCGCACGCTCCGGCAACAGCGGCCGCTCGACCGGGCCGCACGTGCACATCGAGGTGCGGCGCGACGGACATCCGGTCGATCCAGCGCCCTTGATCGACGGATCGGCCTGGACGCGGACTGGCGCGGTCCCCCGCACTGAAGAGTTCGACGGCGGTGCCGATTCCAATGGCAGAGTGAACCAGGAGCGACCATGAAGATTCAGGGCAACCGCCCGCAGCTCGAGACACCCGCGACGAACGGCACCGAGCCGGTCCGTGGCGCCGAGCAGCCGCGGGCAGGCCGGACCGCGGCGTCGTCGAACGATCAGGTGCGCGTCTCCACCCAGGCTCAGTTCGTCAGCGCGGCGATGGCGGCGGCCAGCGACCCGGTCGCCATCCGGCCCGAAGAGGTCGCGCGGGCCAAGGCGCTCCTGCAAGACGGCACGCTCGGGGCCGACGCCGGACGCCTCGCCGATGCGCTCATCCAGCGGACGATCGACAAGACCTAGTGTCCCGGACTGCCTCCCCCGCGTGCTCCGCTGTCCAGGGCGTCCGGCAGGCGCTCGAGCTCGTGCTGCACGCGCTGGTCTCGGCCGATGTCGCGGCGCTCGAAGCCAGCCAAGCCGGTCTCGCGCGGGCGGTTGGAATCCTGCCGTCGCGGATCGCCGCAGAAGAGGACGGCGCGCGTCTGATGGCGGAGGTGGAGGCCGCGCGCCTGGCGCTCGAACGCTGCCGGCGCGTCGGGGGCACGGTCGCGGAAATGATCGGCGCTGCGCTCGGTGCGGCCGGAGCCCTGGGCGGGTACGGGCCGAGCGGACGCGCGCGCTTCGACGTGGAGCAGCGCGGGTCGGTTCACGCGAGGGCATGATGGGGCTCTTCACCACGCTCTCGTCGGCGAGCCGCGCGCTGGAGGCACAGCAGTACGGGCTCGAGATCACCGGCCAGAACATCGCGAACCTGAACACGGAGGGGTACGCGCGGCGATCACCGATCCTGGTGGAATCGTCCGCCGGCTCCGGCGGCGGCGTGGAGGCCGCCGGCCTGGCGGCGGCGCGCGACCAGTTCGTCGAGACGCGGCTCCGGAGCGAACTGCCGGCGCAGGCCAGCGACGGCGCGATCGCCGACGCGCTTGCCGTCGTGCAGACCTCGCTGGGCGACGCCGGCCGATCGATTGACGGCAGCCTGACCGCGTTCTTCGACGCCTTCGCCTCGCTCGCGCAGAACCCGCTCTCGCCGGTCGCGCGCGACGGCGTCGTGCTGCAGGGCGGCCTTGTCGCCGCCTCGTTCAACGAGATGGCCGCGCGCCTCGACGAGTCGAGGACCGCCGCCGACGACCAGGTGCGCGCCGCGGTCAACCAGGTGAACACGCTCGCATCGCAGATCGCCAGGCTGAACGCGCAGATCGGCGGCGCCGGCGGCGCCGATGTCGAAGCGCTCGAGGATTCGCTCGGCGTCGCCATCCGCCAGCTCTCCGCGCTCGCGCCGGTGGCGGTCATGGCCCGGGAAGGCGGCGGCGCCGACGTGTCGATCGGCGCCGGACGGGCGCTGGTGATCGGCGCCAACCCGTATGCGCTCGACGTCGCGTCGAGCGGATTGCCGGGTTTCGCAACGATCGCGGCGGGCGGCTCCGACGTCACCGCGGAGCTCTCCTCCGGCACGATCGGCGGCCTGCTCCGCGTACGCGACACGCTGGTGCCTGGATATCAGTCGCAGCTCGATCGGCTCGCGTCCGACTTCGCATCGGCGGTCAATGCCGCGCATGGCGCCGGCTTCGACGGGAACGGCGCCGCCGGCCAGGATTTCTTCACGCCCCCTGGCGCCGTCGCGGGCGCCGCGGCGGCCCTGGCGATGAATCCCGCGATTGCGGCCGACCCGGCGCTGGTCGCGGCGTCGGGGACCGGCGCCGCGGGCGACAACCAGGCCGCGACCGCCATCGCGCAACTCCGGGATGCCACGGCGGCCGGCGGCGGACAGGCGACCTTCGCCGAGGCCTGGAGTCAACTCGTGTACCACGTCGCCACCGACGCCCGGCGCGCGCAGAGCGACCGGCAGGGCCGCACCGCCGTCGTCGAGGCGATCCAGCGCCTGCGCGACAGCGTGTCGGGCGTCTCGCTCGACCAGGAGGCCGGTCTGATGTTGCGCTACCAGCGTGCGTACGAGGCGAACGCGAAGTTCTTCGGTATCGTGAACGGCACGCTCGATACCCTTCTCGGGCTCGTGAGAGGCTGACGTGCGCCTGACGTTCAACGCCCTCGATGACGGCCTCGCTGCAATAGACGCGGCGGCCGGCCAGCTCCAGACCGCCCAGTGGCAGGTGAGCACCGGGCGGAGGATTCGCGTCCCGAGCGACGATCCCGCGGCCGCCCAGGCGGCGGTCGTCCTGCAGAGCGAGATCGGAACGCTCGACGCGTACACCCGCAGCGGCGACACGGCCGACGCGCACCTGGCCGCCCTCGACACGACGCTCGGCGACATCGTCGACAAGCTGACGCAGGCGCTCAGCGTGGCCACCGGCGCGCGCGGCGACACGCCCGATCAGCCGTCGCGCGACGCGGCCAGCGCAACGCTCGCCGGAATCCGCGACGCGCTCGCCGACAACGTCAACAGCCGGTTCGACGGCGGCTATCTCTTTGCCGGGACGCAGTCGACGACCGCGCCATATGCGAAGGTGGGCGGCGTCTGGACGTACCAGGCCGACAGCACCCCGATGCTCGTCGAGGTGGCGCGCGATCGGACGGTGGCGTTCACGATGGACGGCCAGGCCATCTTCCAGGGCTCCGATCCGGCCGATGTGCTCACGACACTCGATGGCCTCGTGGCTGCGGTCGCAACCGGCGACAACGTCGCAATCGGCGCGGGCATCGACGCGCTCCAGCGGGCCTTCTCGCGGGCTGTGCGCGCGCAAAGTCAGGTCGGCGCCGATCAAACCACGCTGGCCGACTGCAGGCAGCGGGTGCACGCGCTTGGCCGGGACGCGGCCGCCCGGCTCTCGAGCGCCCAGGATGCGAACCTCGCCGACGCGATCACCCGCATGCGCCAGGCCGATACGACCTATCGGGCGGCGCTCGGCGCCGTCGCCGCGTCCGAGAAGGTGTCGCTGCTCGACTACCTGCGATGAGCGCGCGCGCGTCTGCCGCGGCGTGCGCAGCCCCGCCTGCACCGGGCGCGTGGGCGGCGGCGCCGGTCGGACGGCCATGATCTGCCGCGACTGGCGCGGCGAGCCGGTCTGCGCCATTCAGCCGCTCTACGCGGTCGAGCGCGAACGCTGGCGGCGCCGGCTCTTCTGGGATGGCGGCGCGACCTGGGACGTCGTGGAGCGCGCGCGCCGGTCGCGGGCGCTCCCCGGCCTGGTGCTGCGCGACGGCGCCGCGATCGCCGGCTGGGCCTTCTTCCTGCTGCACCAGGACACGCTGCAGATCGGCGCGTTCGTCGCGCGAACGCAGGGCGCGACGCGGCGGCTCCTCGATGGCATTCTCGCCTCGGAGACCGCCCGCAGCGCCGGCACGCAACTGCTGTTCACCTTCTCGGAAGCGCCGGCACTCCACGCGGCGCTGACGGCGTCCGATTTTGCCGTCGAGCCTTATGCCTACCTCGAACGGCCCTGCTCCGGCCGCGGGCGGTCGAGCGGGGGCCGCGGCGATCCCGCGCTGCCGGCCTGGGATCCTCGCTTTCACGATCCGCTGTCGCGGCTGCTCGCGACAGCCTACGGCGACGCGGAACCGACCCGGCCGTTTGCCCGCGGCGGGTCCGATGGCGACTGGCGCGAGTACGTCTCGCAGCTGACCGCGACCGAGGGATGCGGCCGGCTGCTGCCGGATGAGAGCGTGGTGGTGCCCGGCGACGCGGGTCTCGACGCGGCCGTCCTGACGACGCGCATCGCGGCCGATACGGCGCACATCGCGCAGGCGGCCGTCGCGCCGGCGTGCCGCCGACGCGGTCTCGGCCGGCTGGCGATCGAGACGGCGCTCGATCGGATTGCCGCCGCCGGGTACGCGCGCGCCACGCTCCTGGTGAGCGGCCGCAATGCCGTCGCGCGGCGGATGTACGCCGGCCTTGGCTTCGTCGAGCGGAGTGCGTTCGTGTCTGCGTGCCGATCCGGTCAGCCGCGCCGGCTCAACAGCCCGGCGCTCGACACCGGCGGCGTGAGGATCTTCCGGTAGGCCGCCAGCGTCGTCTCGCCGCGTTCGAGGCTGGCCAGCGCGGTGCGGCGCGCGAGCTCGGCGTCGGCGAGCGCTTTCATCGACTCGCGGTCGGTCGCGAGGATGCGGGCGACCAGATCGGCGGCCGTCTCTCTCAGCGCGGCCACGTGCCTGAACACGTCGTGGGCCACGACCACGTGCTGGAACTGCCGCAGCGTCTCGCGGACCTGGCTCAGCCCCTGTTCGATGCCGACCAGGCAGCGGGTCAGCCGATCGCGCTCGTCGCTGGCGGCGGCGAGCCGCTCGAAATCGCGCGCTTCGCTGACCTCCCGCTGGCGGCGGGCCACGCCGTCGAGCTGGCGCAGCAGCGCGATCTGCGCCTCGAGGGCGGCCCGATACTGCTCGAGCATCGCGACGGCCTGCTGATCGCTCACCGCGCCGCTCCGCCCGGCGGCGGCGCCGCGATCGTCGTCCAGCCGTCGCGCAGGATGGCGAGGACGCGACGCGCCTCGTCGACCGGTGCCGTGTCGTTGAGCGCCGCCGCGTCGAGCAGCCGGGCATTGACGTACGAATACAGCCGATCGAGCGCGACCGCGAGATCGCCTCCCCGTTCGAGATCGAGCGTGTTCTGGAGCTCCGAGACGACCGCGAGCGCCCGGTTGATCGCCTCGCGGCGCGCGGCCACGTCGCTCCGCGCGATCGCGTCGCGCGCCGTGCCGAGAAACTGCAGCGCGCCGTCGTAGAGCATGACGACCAGTTCCAGCGGCGTCCGCGACTGGACCTGCGTCTGCCGGTAGCGTTCGAGGCCGTCGCGTCGCGCGTGCATGAGACGTCCCGCGTCTAGCTCGATGTCAGGGATCGCCCGAAGGACGCGAGCGATCCGGTCTGGCTGTTCAGCGTCGACATGGCGGTGTCGGCCGCCGTGAACTCCTGCTGCAGGGCCGCCCGCTGCAGGGCGAGCCGCTCCTGCATGGCGGCCACCTGATCGCCGAGGCGCGAGAGCTGATCCGCCAGCACCTGCTGCGCCGAGGACACCAGGCCGGCCGCCCGCGTGTAGGTGGTCACGAGGTCGAGCGCCGCGGCGAAGATGCCCGGCGTGGACGAATCGCCGGCGAACAGCTTCGCGATCTCGGTGGTGCCGGCGACCGCCGCCGCGTCGAAGGTCTCTTCGTTGAATTCGAGCGTCCCGGACCGCGTGAACTCGATGCCGGCCCGGGAGGCGTACTCGAGCGCGCTGCCGGTCGAGGCGTAGGACGACGAGAAGGCCGCGCGAAGCGAATTGCGCAGTTGTCGCAGCAGCGGGTCCCGGCCGATGGCGGGCTGGCCGTTGGAGGCGGCCGTCGCCTGGTCGTTTGCGAACTGCACGAGACCGTTGTACGCCGCGACGAAGGCGGCGATCTTCGACTTCAGCGCCGAGGTGTCGTCCGCGACATCGATCGCCACCGTGCTCTGCGGATCCGCTCGCAGGAGGGTGAGCGTCACCCCGGGGATCGCCTGCGCGAGCACGTTGCCGCCGCTCGCGATCGGCACGTTGTTCACGAGCAGCGACGCGTCGGATGCGTCCACGGCGTTGGCCGGCCCGAACGTCAACGCACCGCCGCCCGTGAGCGCATCGCTGATCGTGAATGCGTTCGCCGTGCCGGTGCTCCGGCCCGTCAGCACCAGCCGGTATTCGCTCGGCGCGGTCTGCACGACCGCCGCGTTCGCCGCCGCGCCGGCATCGCCGTTGATGGCGTCGGCGAGCTGTTGAAGCGTGAGCGGGCCGGTCTGGCCGACGTCGATGGTCGCACCGCCGATCGTCAGCGTCCCGCCGGTCGCGACCACGGCATCCAGGGCCGCGGCCGCATTGCTGGAAACCGTCACCTGCGCGCGCGCCAGCTGGTTGACGACCACGTCGTAGCGGCCGGCCACGCCGGAGCCCGTTGCGGCCGCGCCGACCGCGGCGGCATCGTTGGAAGCCGCCGACAGCGCCTGCACGTCGCTCGCCGTCGACAGCGCGTCGACGGCCGACTGCAGGGTCGAGAGCCGCGAGGACAGCGTGCCGTAGGTGTCGATCTGCTGCTGGACGGCCGATTGTTGCCGCTGCAGGGCGGCCAGCGGCTCGGACGACTGCTGCATCAACGCGTTGATGACCACGTTGAAGTCGATGCTGTTGAAGCCGCTGAACGTGATTCCCGTCGAGCTCACGGGCGCTCCTCTGGTGTCATGAAGGGACGAGAAGCCTGGCGCTCATGCGAGAACGCTGCCATCGACCGGGCCGGCGAGGGGGCGGGGCGGAGCGTGATCCGCATACCGGATCGGTCCGCCGCGCCGCGCTCGCCGGCTCCCGGGCGTCGCGACCTTACCGGAGCAGCGCCAGAACCGCCTGGCTCGACTGGTTCGCCTGCGCCAGCGCGGCGATGCCGCTCTGCGTGAGCACGGTGTAGCGGGTCAGGTTCGCCGATTCCTCGGCCACGTTCGCGTCGCGGATGCGGCTCTCGGCCGCCTTGTTGCTCACGACCTGCGACTGCGCGAGGTTGATCGCGAACTGGAGCCGGTTCTGCAGCGTGCCGATCGTCGACTGCGCGGTGCCGAGGGTGCTGACCGCCGTCGCGATCGTGCTCACGGCCGTCGCCGCGGTGCTGGCCGACGTGATGGCGAGCGAGTCGATGCCGAGCGCGGCCGTATCGGCGGCGCCGATCGTGCCCCCGACCTTGCCGTTCGATCCGTCGTTGCTGACGAAGACCGAGAACCCGGCCGACGCGGTCAGCCCGGCGACGTTCGCCTCGCGGTCGATCTCGCTGAGGACGTCCTGGAACTCGTTGTCGAGCTGCGTCCGGTCGACGCTGCTCGAGGCCGAGGCCGACTGCGTGGCCAGCGTCGACAGCCGATCGAGGAGCGTGCTGATGTTGTTCATCGCGCCGTCCTTGATCTGCAGCGTCGACATGCCGTCGTTGGCGTTGCGCATGCCCTGGTTCAGCACCGCCTGGGTCGCCCGGTAGGTGTTCGCCACGGCAAGGCCCGCCGCGTCATCGCCCGCCTGGTTGATGCGGAAGCCGCTCGACAGGCGCGTGATCGCCCTCTGCAGACTGAGGTTGGTCCCGACCAGGTTGGCCTGGGCGTTCGACGCCGAGATGTTGCTGACGACCGAGAAAGAAGCCATGTGCAAGATCCTCTCTGAAGATTCCGTCCCGGCGTCGCTGCCGGAGGGCGGCGGTTGCCGCGTGGACTCGGGGAGGTAATCGGGCCCCCCGGCGCGATCTTTAGCCCCGTGGTCCCCGCCCGAAGAACCCCGCCAGAGGCGCGCCCGCGACTGGCAGCGATCTGGCTCAAGGAGGAGCCAGGAGCGTGGACCGATGGCCGCCCGTCCGATCGACGACACTCCCCGAGTTGCGACCCACGGCCCGGAAACATGGGGCGAATCGCCTGCCGGCCGCGAAGGGGAGGCCGCCGCCGCGAGGCGTCGAGTGACGGCCAGCCGATGCGGCGATGTCGACCGGCCGTCATTGGACCGGAGGCCGACGGCGCGGTTCGACGCGATTCAAGGGAGGTCCCGACAATGACTCCAACGGTGAGCCTGGCCGACGGAAGGCGCGTCACCTATTGCTGCGACCAGCTCGCCCACCGGGTGGGCGCGATCGACGAAGCCGGCCGCCTGTTGTTCGCGTTCGGGGAGCGCGGACCCCGCCCGGGGCAGTTCGATACGCCGCTCGACGTCGAGCTCGTGGCCCCGGTCTTCGCCAGCGAGCGTCTGCCGCGGATCCTCGAGGACATCGTCTGGCTGGCCGTCGCCGACTACGGCAACCGGCGCGTGCAGCTGTTCGAGCTCGGCGGCGCGCTCGTCGGCACGATCGACGACCTCGACGAGGCGATTGGATCGGGACCGTGCCGCCTGAGGTGGCGCCCGCCGCAGCTGGTCGTCGAGACGGCCGACGGCGGGCACGCGCAGATCCATCTGGCCGCGGCTCTTTTCGCCGACATGATCGGGGCCGCCGTCGTGAGGGCGGCGGCCGCGCCCGGGGGCGATCGGGGGGTGCACTGATGGCCGCGACGACGACCGGGATGGCCGTCCGCTTCGCGCCGCCTTCCATCGGCGCCGCCGAGATCGACGAGGTCGTCGCGACGCTGCGGTCGGGATGGCTGACGACCGGCCCGCGCGTCAAGGCATTCGAGCGCGCGTTTGCCGAGTACGCCGGCGTGCCGCACGCCCTCGCGCTGAGCTCGTGTACGGCGGCGCTGCACCTGGCGCTGCTCGTCGCGCAGATCGGCGCCGGCGACGAGGTCGTCACGACGCCGCTGACGTTCTGCGCGACCGCCAACACGATCGTGCACGCCGGCGCGACGCCGCGATTCGCCGACATCGATCCGGTCACCTGGAACCTGTCGCCGGACGCGGCGGCCGATGCGGTGACCTCGCGCACGCGCGCCGTCCTGCCCGTGCACTACGCGGGCCGGCCCGCCGACACCGCCGGGTTTCGATCGCTGGCGGCGCTCCACGGGCTCGTGGTGATCGAAGATGCGGCACACTGCGTGGAGGGCGTCTCGGCCGGCGCGAAGATCGGCTCGACCGCCGATCTCACCTGCTTCAGCTTCTACGCGACGAAGAATCTCACGACGGGCGAGGGCGGCATGCTGACCACCCGATCGGCGGAGTGGGACGCGGCGGCCCGGACCGCGTCGCTCCACGGCATGAGCCACGACGCCTGGGCGCGATACGCGTCGGCCGCACCCGCGCAGTACGACGTGGTGCTGCCCGGGTTCAAGTACAACATGATGGACCTGCAGGCGGCCATCGGGCTGCAGCAGCTCGCCACGATCCAGAGGCGCCTGCGGCGCCGCGAGCAGATCTGGCGGGCGTACGACGAGGCGCTCGCCGACCTCCCCCTGATCCGGCCGGCACCGATCGCGTCCGGCGACGTTCACGCCAGACATCTCTATACGATCCTCGTCGACCCGGCATCGGGGTGGACGCGCGACGGTCTGGCGGCCGCGCTGGCCGACCGCGGCGTCTCGACCAGCATCCACTTCCGGGCGGTTCACCTGCACAGCTATTACCGCGAGCGGTTCCGGCTCAGGACCGGCATGTTCCCGCACGCCGAGCGGGTCGCGTCGCAGGTGCTCTCGCTGCCGCTGTCGCCGGCGCTGACCGACGAGGAGGTGGCCCACGTCACGCTCGCCGTGCGCGACCTCGTCCTGCGGAGACGCTGATGCCCGATCGCGCCAGGCCCGTCCTCTTTCGTGCCGCCGCCGGCCCGTGCATCGGCTTCGGTCATCTCGTGCGCTGCCGTTCGCTCGCCCGCGCGCTGGGCGTCGCGCCGATCATCTCGATTCGCGGCACGGCGGCCACGCTGGAGATCGCGGAGACCGCCGGCTGGCAGCTCGCCGGCAATGCGGCCGCCATCGTGCGGGCGCTCTCGCCGTCGGTCGTCGTCGTCGACGATCCATCGGCCGAACACGCCGCGGAATGGGTGCGGTTCGCGCGTGCTGCGGGCGTGCCCGTCGCCGCGGTCCACGACCTCGGGCGCGGCTACGTCGAATCCGATCTGGGCATCGACGGCAGCATCCGGCCGGGGCGCGCGATGCGCGGCCGGTTCGGCGACCTGAAGGGGCCTGCCTTTGCGATGCTCGACCCGTCGGTCGCGGCCATCCGCGACGGGGGAGGCCGGCAGCCCGAGCCCGGACGCGTGCTCGTGGCGCTCGGCGGCGGCGCAGAGGTCTGCCGGCTTGCCGAGCGCGTCGTCGGCGCGATCGCGGCGGTCGCGCCGCACGCGGATGTCCGCGTGGCCGGCGGCTTCACGCGGCTGGCCCGGCCGCGCCTCGCGGCTGGAACGTGGGTGGAGGCGCCGGGCGGCCTCGCGGCGGAGCTCGCGCGCGCCTCGGTCGCCGTCGTGGCCGGCGGCATGACGCTCTACGAAGCGTGCGCGCTCGGCGTGCCGGCGGTGGCGCTCTCGCTCAATGACGCCCAGCACGTCACGGTCCGCGAGCTCGCCTCGCGCGGCGCCGCGGTGGATGCGGGTGCGCCGGGCTATCTCGCGGCGCGGACCGCCGAGGTCGCCGCCGCCGTCGCGGCGCTGCTTGAAGACGAGTCCGAGCGGGCAGCCCTCGGCGAAGCCGGCCGCCGCCTCGTCGACGGCCGCGGCGTGTTTCGCGTCGCCGCCCGGCTGCGGCACTTGCCAGGAGTCGAAGCGAGGGCGATCGATGCCGCGTGAGCCTCGCGCAATACTGTTCGATCTCGACGACACGCTCTATCCGCTCCGGCAGTTCGTGCTGAGCGGGTTCCGCGAGGTGGCGCGTCACCTCGCCGAGGCCACCGGCCGCGACGAGCGTCCGTTCTACCTCGCGCTCGCGCGCGCCTCGCGGCGCGGGCGCGGCCGGGAACTGCAGGCGTGCGTCCGTCGATTCGGCCTGCCGGTCGATCTCGTCCCGGGCCTGATCGACGTCATTCGCGGCCATCGGCCGTCGCTGCGGCTTCCCTCCGCATCGGCGCACGCGCTCCGGGCCTTGCGTCCGGGATGGCGCATCGCCATTGTGACCAACGGCGTCCCGGAGATTCAGGCCCGCAAGATCGTCGCGCTCGGGCTCGGCGCGGCCGTCGACACGGTCGTCTTTGCGACCGCGTGCGGAACCGGCGCCGGCAAGCCCGCGCGCGAGCCCTTCCTCGAGGCCCTTCACCGCCTCGACGTCCCGGCCAGTCGCGCCGTGTTCGTCGGCGACGACGGACGGTGCGATCTGTTGGGCGCCGTTCGGGCCGGTCTACGGGCGATCCACCTGACGCGAACCGGCGTGACGTCGCCGTGGGCGGACGCTGGCGTCCGCTCGATTGCCGCCGTCCCCTTCGTCGCGTCGACCTTGATCGAAAGGCAGCGTATCCATGCCGCGTAAAGGACTGAGAAGCCTCGAAATCGGCGGCCGGAGGATCGGAGCCGGCGCGCCGCTGTTCGTCATCGCCGAGATCGGGCTCAATCACGGCGGCTCGCTCGATCGCGCGCTCGCGATGGTGGATGCGGCCGCGGAGGCGGGCGCCTCGGCCGTCAAGCTGCAGACGCTCATCGCGACCGAGCTCGTGGCGCCCTCCTGCCCCGTCCCTGCCCACCTGAGCGCCGCGTCGCTCCTCGAGTTCTTCGAGCGCTTCGAGCTCGACGAGGCGGCGCACCGGGCCATCGCCGCACGCGCGCGCCAGCGCGGGCTGGCCTTCCTCTCGACGCCGCTCTCGCTCGGCGCCGTCGATCTGCTGGAGCGGGTCGGCGTCGACGCCTACAAGATCGCGAGCGGCGACATCACCTGGCGCGGGCTGATCTCGGCCTGCGCCGCGACCGGGAAGCCGCTCGTCATCTCCACGGGCATGGCCGGCGCCGGCGAAGTCGCCGCGGCGCTGTGGGGGGCGCGGCTGGGCGGCGCCTCCGCGGCGGCGCTGATGCACTGCGTGTCGGCCTACCCGGTCCCGCCGGGCCAGGAGAACCTGCGGACCATTGAGCTGCTGGCCGACATGTTCGGCGTGCCGACGGGCCTCTCCGATCACGCGCCCGACACATCGGCGGTCGCCGTCGCCGTCGCGCTCGGCGCCGATCTCTACGAGCGGCATCTCGTGCTCGATCGGTCCGGCGCCGTCGACGACGCCGTGTCGAGCACGCCCGACCAGTTCGCGGCGCTCGTCAGGACCGCGGCTCGAACGCAGCAGGCGCTCGGGAACGGCCAGAAGCGCTGCGGAACGGCCGAGTCGCGCAACGTCCAGGCGAGCCGCCGGGCGCTGTGCGCCGCGCGCGATCTGCCGGCGGGGACGGTCGTGCAAGGCTCCGACGTGATCGCGCTCCGTCCGGGCAACGGTCTGGTGCCCGATCGACTCGAGCACCTGCTGGGCGTTCGGCTCGTCCGCGCGATTCCCGCGGGCAGCCCGTTCCTCGAAGCCGACCTGGCCGGCACATATCTCCTGGAGGGGATCGATGCGGTCGCCTGACGTGCTCATCACGGCGGCATCTCGTCGCGTGCCGCTCGTGGCCGCCTTTCGTCGTGCAATCGCCGGCGCGGGCGGCCGGGTCATCGTGACGGACATCAATCCGCTCTCGCCCGCCGTGTACGCGGCCGATCGCGCGTATCGGGTGCCGATTGCGGCCGATCCAGGATACGCAGGCGAGATCCTGGCGATCAGCCTCGCCGAGCGGGTGCACCTGGTCGTGCCGACGATCGACGACGAACTGCCGATCCTCGCGGCGGCCGCGCCGACGTTTGCTCGGTACGGCATCGTCGTCGCCGTCTCGCCGGTCGAGACGACCCTGACGTGCAACGATAAGTTCGAGACCTGCCGCGTCCTGCGCGCTGCCGGCGTCGAGGCGGCCGAATCGTTCCTCGCGCCCGCGCTGCCGCCGGCTCCCCCCTTCCCGCTGTTCGTCAAGCCGCGGTACGGCCGCGGAGGGGTCGGCGCCTACCCGATCCGGAACGAACGCGAACTGGCCTTCTTCCTCGAGTACGTGGCTGACCCGGTGGTTCAGCCGTATCTCGACGGTCCGGAGTTCACGCTCGACGTGATGTGCGATCGCGCCGGACACCCCGTGTCGATCGTGCCCCGCGAGCGCGTCGTCATCCGTTCGGGCGTCATGGATCGGGGCCGGACCGTCAACGATCCGCGGATGTTCGACCTGGCCGCGGCGTGCGCGGGGGCGCTGCGTTTCTTCGGCCCGATCAACATCCAGTGCCGCATGGTGCACGGGCGGCCGGTCGTCTTCGAGATCAATCCGCGGTTCTCGGGCGGGATTCCGCTCACAATCGCGGCCGGCGCCGACTTTCCGCGGCTGCTGCTGGACATCTCCTCGGGCAGGCCTGTGGCGTCGGCCATCGGCCGTTTCAGCGCCGGCCTGTGGATGACGAGCTACGAGTCGGGCGTGTTCCTCGACGACGCCGACGTGCGGCTCGAACGTCTTCGCCAGCCGGCGGCGCGCGAGGTGGCCTGATGCAGAGCGTCGCCGTCCTCCTCCAGGCACGGATGGGATCGTCCCGCCTGCCGGGCAAGGCGCTGGCTCTGCTCGGGCGGCGCACGCTCATCGAGCGCTGCATCGCGCGTCTCCGGAGCCGCTCGTCGATGCCGGTCGTGCTCGCGACCACGCGTCGCGCGGAAGACGATCCGCTCGCCGAACTGGCCGACCGCGCGGGCGTTCCGGTCGTGCGCGGTGCGGCAGACGACGTCCTGGATCGCGTCGTCGAGGCCATCGCCCGGTTCGGGCTCGACGTGGTCGTGCGGGCGACAGGAGACAATCCGGCGGTCGATGCCGACGGCCCGCAGCGCACCGTCGCGCTGCTCGCCCGCACGGGAGTCGATCACGTGGTCGAGGGCGGTCTGCCCATCGGCACCGCGGTCGAGGCGATCGCGGCCAGGGCGCTGCGGCAGGCGGCCGAGCTCGCCACCGATCCGTACGATCGGGAGCACGTGACGCCGTTCATCCGCCGCGATCGGCGGTTCCGCACGCTCACGCCGATGGCCCCCACGAACGTGCGCGCGCCCAGGCTGCGGCTGACGGTCGACACCCCCGAGGATCTGGCAGCCATGCGCCGCCTGATTGCCGAAGTGGGCGACGACGCGTTCGACAACGCTCCGCTCGCCGACATCGTCGCCGCCGCGCGACAGCTCGACGGAGTCGGGAATCGCGGCGGCGCCGCCGGAGCCGCCCGATGACCGCGGCGCGGCGCCTGGATCCGACATCGGTCGCCGGGGTGGCCCTGACGGTCGCCCTGGTCGCCGGCTGCCAGTGGCTGGAGGGCGGCGCGCTGCGAACGCTCGCCCAGGGAGCGGCCGCCCTCGTCGTGTTCGGCGGCACCGCGGCCGCGCTCCTCGTGAGCTTTCCCTTCGAGACGCTTCGACGCGCGATCGCCGCGGCGGCCCGCGCTTTCCTGACGCGGCCGGTCTCCGAGCTCGCGCTGGTCGGCCAGTTCAAGCAGTACGCGATGTGCACACGACGACGGGGCGTGCTGGTGCTCGAGCGGGATATCGCCGACGCGGGCGACTTGTTTCTGGCGCGTGCGCTCGAGCTCGCCGTCGACGGGCATCGGCCGGACGACATCCGGCGTGCGCTCGAGATCGACAGCCGCACGCGTGAGGATCGCGACGAGGCGTGCGCCGGGGTGCTCGAAGCCGCGGCCGGATATGCGCCGACCATGGGGATCCTCGGCGCGGTGCTCGGCCTGATCCAGGTGATGGAACACCTGGCCAGCCCGTCGCGCCTCGGGGAGGGCATCGCGGTCGCGTTCGTCGCCACCGTGTACGGCGTCGCGTCGGCCAACCTCCTCTTCATGCCGCTCGCCACCCGCATGCGCGCCGCGGCGCGTGCCGACGCGGTGACGCGCGAGCTCGTCATCGAGGGGATGACGGCCATCCAGGCCGGCATGCACCCGCGGACGCTGGAGGAGCAGCTTCTCGCCTTCGTCGCGGAGGCCGGTGCGCGGGCATCTGTGTCCGATCGGGCCGCGTGACATGCGCCTTCGTCGAGGTGCCATCGTTCGCCCGCCGCGCGATCGCTGGCTGATTCCGTACGCCGATTTCATCACGCTGCTGTTCGCCCTCTTCACGACGCTGTACGCGAGCTCCGCCGTCGACTCGGCGAAGCTCCTGCCGATCGCAGAGGGGTTGCAGCGCGCATTCGAGGCAGACCGATCCGGGGGCGACGGCGTCGGCGTCCTGCCCGGCGGCGCCTCGATTCGTCCCGGCGGGACCGGCGTGCTGCCCGCCGGCGAAGGCGGTGTGGACCCCGCGGCCGTTTCGACGCGGGAGCTGATCAGGCGAGGCCTCGCCGACGACGTGCGTGCCGGCCGCGTGGAGATCTCCGAGGATGCCCGCGGTACGATCGTCTCCATTCCCGAGGCGGGCGCGTTTGCGGTCGGCAGCGCCGATCTCTCGCCCGACCTCGAGGCGGTGCTCGGTCGCGTGGCGGCAATCCTGGGCGGCACCTCCGACGCCGTTCGCATCGAAGGCCACACCGACGACACGCCGATTCACACGGTACGCTTCGACTCCAACTGGGAGCTGTCGACGGCGCGCGCGACGCGGGTCGTGCAGTTCTTCATCGACCGCACCGGGCTGCAGCCCTCACGGCTCTCCGCGGCGGGATACGGCGAATTCCGTCCGCGCGCCGGCAACGCCACGCCCGAGGATCGCGCCCACAACCGGCGCGTCGATCTGGTGGTGCTCACCGCCGGGACGCGGCGCCGCGAAGAGCCGCCGTCGATGGACGAGCGGCGATGACGCCCTTCGTCCTTCGGGAACCGGCGCGCCGGCCGGGCGTCTGCCCCTGACACGGCCCGCTCCTGCGCCTCGACCCGCGCATCGCGCCAGTTGAGCGGATCAGGCCGCGTATTCGGCACGGGCGGCGAGGCGGCGCAGGGGATGCGTCGTGATGTGGCTGGGCATGGCGGCCGCGGCGTTGAGCCGCGCGTCGCGATAGCCTGGAAACCGGGCAGCCGCGCGCGCGAACCACCGGTCGGCGGCCGCGCGGTCGCCGACCCGGGCCAGCGCGACCCCGAGGTTGTTCGCCGCCTCGGCGGTTGTCCCGAGCGCCTCGGCTTGCTCGCACTCGAGGCGCGCCGCGTCCGCTTCGCCAATCATCAGCAGCGCCGCCCCGCGGGCGAACGTCCGGCGCCATCCCTCGCACATGGGCCACGGCCCTTCGGGCTCCAGCACCTCGCGCGGATCGCCCCCGGGCGGCGACGCGTCGTCCACGAAGGCGAGCGCGGAGAGCGGATCGCCCCGATACAACGCGAGCGCCACGAGCGCCCAGCCGGCCACGCGCGCCGTGTAGTCCGATGCGAGATAGGCGCGCCGCACGTGCGCGTACGGGTGCTTCGCCGCCACCTTGGCGAGCGCCGCGCGCTGGCGATCCAGATCCCGCGAGACGCTCTCCGGATATGCGTACATCCGATAGCCAGCCTTCGCGCCGAGGCCGAGCCGGGCGCCGGCGGCGATCGCGCGCAGCAGGATGTCGTAGCTCTCGGGGCCGACCAGGCTGGCGTCGTATCCCCCAACCGCACGGAACATCGCCGTGCGGAATCCGACCTGCGTGTCACCCGGCAGGAAATTCCGCTCGAACAGCCGCAGGGCGCCGCCTCGCGCGGCGAGAAAGGCTGGAATCGGCAGCCGGCGGAGATGGGCGCCCGTCGGGCCGTCGAACAGATCGATGGGGTCGGCGACGATGTCGGCGCCGGCCTCGAGCGCCTGCAGAATTCGCGCGCCGCGGCCCGGGACCCATGCGTCGTCGGCATCGAGCCACGCCGCACAGGGTGTCCGGATCGCGTCCAGGCCGAGGCGGCGCGCCGCGCCGATGCCGCCGGGCGCTGCGGTGCGCACGACGTCGAGTCTCGATCCGGCGACCGCCCTTGCCCGCTCGATCGTGGCATCCGCGCTCTGGTCGTCGACGAGAAGCAGCCGGCACCCCGGCTCGGGCAGGCACGATGCGATCGCACGCGCCACGGTGAGGGCGGCATTGCGCGCGCAGATCGCAATCGTCAGGTCGGACATCGGGCCGGGCGCGCGGCGCGGCACTACGCGACGGCGCGCGCGGACGCGCGATCCAGCTCGCCGGCGATCCAGCGGTAGGTTCTCGCCATGCCATCGGCAAGCCTCGTCGCGGGCTCCCACCCGAGGAGCTGCCGGATCCGCGTGTTCTCGCTGTTGCGCCCCCGCACGCCCTTGGGCGCCGACAGGTCGTACCGGCGCTGCAGCGTCACGCCGGCGATCCGCTCGACGATCGACACGAGCTCGTTCACCGACACCATCTCGCTGCTGCCGAGGTTGATCGGCTCGCGAACGTCGCTGGCCATCAGGCGTTCGATGCCTTCGATGCAGTCGTCGATGAACATGAAGCTGCGTGTCTGTGCCCCGTCACCCCAGATCTGGATGGCCGGATCGCGGCGGCGCACCGCCTGGTGCACCTTCCGGCAGATCGCGGCCGGCGCCTTCTCGCGGCCGCCGTCGTAGGTTCCGTGCGGCCCGTACACGTTGTGAAAGCGCGCGACGCGGACCTCCAGGCCGAAGTCCTCGTGGAAGTGCCTGCACATGCGCTCGCTGAACAGCTTCTCCCAGCCGTAGCCGTCCTCCGGCATCGCCGGGTAGGCATCGGCTTCACGCAGGCCGGGGTTGTCGGTCGCGCGCTGCTTGTCGGCGGCATAGACGCAGGCAGACGACGCATAGAAGAACCGGCGGACGCCGGCGTCGCGCGCGGCGACGAGCAGGTGCGTGTTGACGAGAACGCTCAGCATGCAGAGCGCCTTGTTGCGCTCGATGAAGCCCATTCCGCCCATGTCCGCCGCCAGGTTGTAGACGATCGCCGCGTCAGCGACCGCCTCCTCGCACGAGGCTTTCAGCCGGAGATCGAGCACGCGGTTGTCGCACCGGGCGAAGCGCTGGAACCAGTCGCCGAACGGCTTGACGTCGACGCCGCGCACCCGGTAGCGGCCGGCCTCGAGCAGGCGGGCGACGAGGTGGCCGCCGATGAAGCCGCCGGCGCCGCAGACGACGGCCAGTTCCTTACGCATGGTGCAGCTCCTCGTCCGCTCGCAGCGGACCGTCGTGAATCGATGGGATCGATGGCGGCGCCCAGCCCGAGACGCGGACCAGCGCGTCGCGCAGCGTCCGCCGATACGCGCGGACATCGCAGTGCGCCTCGGCGAAGGCGCGTCCGCGCCGGCCGAGCGCCATCCGGCGCGGCGTGTCGCGCATCAGTCCGAGGAGCGCGCGCCCGAACGACGCCTCGTCGCCGATCGTCGCGCAGCACCCGACGCCGTGTCCGGTCAGGAACCGCCAGGTCTCTGTGTGTCGCCCGGCCGCCGCGAAGATCGGCACGCCGGCGTTGAGGAATTCGGTGATCCGCGACGGCACCGAGTACTCGGCGTAGTGGTATTCGGGATCGTCGGCGACGTTGAAGGGCACCAGCGCCAGATCGGCCCGGCACAACTGCTCGTGCAGCCGCCGGTCGTTCAGGTAGCCGTAGTACTCGATCTCGGGCTCGACGTCGACGCCGGCGTCGCGCACGTACAGCGCCGACGTGGGGTACGCGAACCAGCGAATCGGGCGCAGCCCCGGAACCTCGATCGCCAGACGCCGCCACACCTGCCGCACGTGATGGAGCACCCACGGCATGTGCGCGTTGCCGAGCATCACGACCTGGAAGCGATCGTCGAGGCCGCGGTGCTCGCGCTTGAAGCTCGGCGCGATGTCGCACTTGAACGTGTTCATCGTCTCCACCGGGCGACCGATGCGCGACGCCACCCGCTGTCCCAGGCCGTCGGTAATCGCCCAGAACGCGTCGATCGACGGTGCCACGCGGATCAGTACGCGATCGAACGCGGTCTCGTCGGTCCAGAGCAGATCGTGGAAGTGCTGGACGATCGGCGTCCTGCCGCCGAGCGCGGCGGCCAGCGCCTCGATCGCCTCCAGGCCAGGCTCGCCGAACACGTTGGCGTAGACGACGTCCGGCGCGAGGCCGGACCGGTGCAGTTGACCGGCCAGCGCAGCCGGCGTGATGCTGCCGGCGATCCCCGTTCCGTCCACCGCGAGCGCATGGCTGTTCGGCCAGAACGGATCCCCCTTCCGGCGGAGGTACGCGTGGACGAGACGATCTGCAGGATAGCCGGCGAGATGCCGGAGCAGCACGGCTCCGGTGCCATGGCCCGGCGACACGCAATCGTCGGTCACGACGAGGATGGTCGGGGCCGCGGGAGGCCCCGGGGGGAGCGGCGCGATCTCGGCCGAGCCGTGGTGATAGACGGAGATCCGTCGCCGCTCGACGCCGGCGGCGAGCAGTTCGCCGGCGATCTCGCGCCACGCCTGGCTCGCGATGACGATCCGCTCCGGGCCGCCAATCGTGTCGGGGGCGGCGACGGGCAGCCCCAGCAGCCGCGTCCCCTGCCTCCGCGGGCTGCCGTCGACGAATCCGACGAGGTCGCAGGTGCCGCGCCGCGTGAGGAGCGCGTGCGCGGCGAGGCCGGCGACGCCGGCGCCGTAGATGATCGTTCCTCCTGGAGAGGTGCCGGCCATGGCCATCGGCGCTACTTCGTCAGCTCCACGACGACGTTCAGGTCGGCCTGGCTCTCGCGCGAGTCCTGGAGGAGGACGCGGTGGCGGCTGTGCCCGTACTCACACCTGGCCACGCGTGAGAAGCCGATGTGGCAGGCGACCAGTTCCAGGCTGTCGAAAGTGTAGAAGTGCGCGTGCCGCCAGCGTACGTACGCCTCGTCGACGCACGAGAGTGCGCCGGCGGCGCCGCCGGCGCGCAGGTGGCGGCGCAGCACGCCGGGCAGGCCGGGGAACGAGAGCCGCAGCACGCCACCGGGTCGAAACGTGCGGTACGCCTCGCACAGGAACACCAGCGACTCGGCCTGGGTGAGATGCTCCAGGAAGTCCTCGGCGTAGCCCCACTGGAACGCGTCGTCGGGAAACGGGTGCGGGCCGGCGAGATCGACGCGGCAGATGCGGCGGCGCTGCTCGAGATCGACGCAGCCGTTCGGATAGGACTCGTCGAAGTTGTCGACGTTCAGCCACCCGTCCAGCACGCGCTGGCCGCAGGCGTAGTGAATGCGATCCGACATCGGCGCGGCGCGTTGCGGGTCGGAGGCGGCGTGCGGGGCCGGATCGTCGCGCCGCAGCGAGGCTCGGGACGCAGCATCGACCGGATGGACG
Organism: Acidobacteriota bacterium; assembly: GCA_020850715.1. Classification (GTDB taxonomy): domain Bacteria; phylum Acidobacteriota; class Vicinamibacteria; order Vicinamibacterales; family CAVVIG01; genus JADZED01. The sequence goes on along the minus strand of JADZED010000021.1, from coordinate 36,792 downwards.
TCGATGCGATCGTCGGCGACGCCGAGCTCACGGAGCTGCCGCACGATGCTGTTCCAGCCGTGGCTTGCGACAACGACCGTGTCGACGTCGCCCAGCCTGTCGGGCGAGATGACGGGCAGCCCCTCGAACGACTGGCCCTGCCGCTGCGGAGCATTGTCCGCGAACGCCCGCACGTCGAGCGCGCCCCGCCGCCGGATCTCCTGCAGCGCGGCGCGTCCCGTTGCCCCGGCGCCGAAGATGATTGCCGATCTGGTTGCCGCCAAGGTCATGGGTCGCGCTCCAGGCAGCTGCCATTCGAGCAACGGGCGTACCAGCGAACCCCGGTGCGCCCGCGCGGGCACGGCGATTGCCACGCGTCGACTTCGGGACCGATCTTCGAACACGAGGGGGGCGAGAACGCCGGCACGCTGTCGGCCCGACGACCGGGCCCGGACGGACCACCGACACTGGAGCGCACATGATCATTCCGAGAGATGTCCTGCTGGAGATCGCACGTGAATTCGACATCCCCGAGGCGGCCGCCCTGGTCCAGCGCCGGACGATCCACGCCGGCACCGCCGCCGATCACGCCGTCGTCGATCGCGTGTTCGACATCGCGCGAGGGTCCGAAGGCCTGGCGCTGAGGTCGGTGGCGCGCTGGCGCAGCTATCTCACGACCATGCACTTCAAGTTCTACGACGTGTGGAACCACCTGCGCCACGCGCGGAGGGATCGCGTGTCGCCGGCCTTTCAGACCGGGTCGGGAGGCGAGGTCTATGTCAGCACCGATCCGTATGCCGCGCTGCCCATCGCGGCGTCGTTGTACCACCTGGACTCATGGGGAATTCCAGGCGATGCGATCGAGTGCGGCTGCTTCAAAGGCGTCTCCGCGGCGATGCTCAGCTGGGCGTGCAAGTTCCTCGGCCGCAAGCTGTGGATCGCGGATTCGTTCCGCGGCCTGCCGGCGGTCACGAGCCCGGGCGAAGCGCACTACAAGACCGGCGACTACGGCGGCTCGCTCGACGAGGTGCGCCGGAGGATTCGAACCTTCGGCTGCGAAGACGTGGTCGGCTATATTCCGGGCTACTTCGAGGAGTCGCTGCCATTCGTGCGGGAGCGCTTCGCGCTCGTCTGGGCCGACGTCGACCTGGAATCGTCGATGGACAGCGTGCTGGCCTGGCTGATGCCGCGGCTCGATCCCGACGGGGCCTTCTTTTCCGACGAAGTGCCGGCGGCCAGCTTCCGAGGGTCGACGATTCGCGCGGACGCGACCAGCGTGCCGCGCGCGATCCGCGAGTACTTCGCGGCGCAAGGGATCCCGATCCCGGGCCGGCACCTGATCCACAACGTGGCTGCCTTCGCCCGCGACCCCAGGGGAGCCCTGTTCCTGACCAGGGATCGGGTCGAGGCGCTCCTGCTGCAGGTCAGCGCGCCGCGGACTCGCGCGAAGACGGCGTGACCGCCGCGGCGGCGCGGCGCGCCAGCAGCCGGCGGAGCCGCTTGCTCTCGCGCATCTTCACCCGCGCCACGCGGCGCAGCATGTCGGTCTCGGCCGCCAGCCGATCGAGATATTCGCCGATGCCGGCGGCGCCGGCAGCCGGGCGGCCGCCGCCGGCATAGTAGTCGCGCACCAGCGGCAGCAGCCGCTGGTGCTCGGCAATCAGCCGCGGGTAGTGCTGCCGGAAGAACCGCGCGCCGGCTTCAGCGTGCGCCGGCGAGCGCAGCATCCACCAGGCGAGGTGATAGAACACCTCGAGCCGAGCGCCCTCGTGAAAGCCGGACGCGTGATACGTGTTCGTGTAGGCGGCGGGATGGTGCACGTATTCGATGAGCTCCAGATCGAGGCAGGGGATGGGAGCGAGCAGGCTCAATTTCAGGACCAGGAGCCAGTCCTCCGCCTGGTGCGCCATCAGTCCGGGAAACCCGCCGACGCGCTCGAGGGCCTCGCGGCGGATCGTCAGCGACGAGTTCGCTATCGGATCGACGCGCCACAACTGATCGAAGGTGAACGGTGGGCGCAGGTCCGCGCCGAGCGTCCGCCACTCGCCCGCCCGTCCGCTGCCGTTGTGGCCGACGACAGGATCTCCGTCGGCGTCGACGTTGCGGCCCAGGCTGCAGACCGCGGCCAGCGCGTCGCGATCGGCGAGCGCTTCGAACGCGGCGGCGAGCCGCCTCGGCAGGAACGCATCGTCGGCGTCGAGCAGCGCGACGAGCTCGCCGGTCGCTTCTTCGGCGGCTCGGTGGCGGGTCGGCGCCACCCCCCGGTTGATGCCCCCGTCGTGCCCGAGGAGGCGGAATGGCATCGGACTCGCCGCCGCGAGGCGCCCGGCCACCTCGCGCGTGCCGTCGGTCGAGCCGTCGTCGACGACGAGGATCTCGACGCGCTCTGGCGCCAAGGTTTGAGCCCAGACCGAACGAACGGCCCGTTCGAGGGAGGCGCCCGCGTTGTAGGCGGGGATGATGACGCTGATCCGTCCGGGCGTGGCCGGATGGCGGCACCGCAGTCCGTCGCCGGCGCACGCCACCGCGTCCCGCAGCAGGGCCGCGTGCCCCGCGGGCGCGGCCCGCAGCTCGGCCCGTGCCAGCGAGGTGCGCAGCCGCTCGTTCTCGCGCTCGAGGCGCGCGATCCGCAGCTCGCGATCCCGGTCGTCGAATCGCTCGATCACGCGACGACCTCGCCGCAGGCCAGCCCGGCAATCGAGGCAGCGAGCTGGCGGCGGATCGAGCCGACGGCGAGCTGCACGTCCGGCGCGAGGATGCGGGGCGGCGGGACGCCGAGCTGCCGGAGCTGACGCTCGATCGGCGTCCGGCTCATGCTGCCGATGACGACGGCGTCGAAACGGCGCGCCAGGATCTCGCCCGGCGCGATGACGTCGAGCCACAGCACCCGGGCGCCCTGGCGCGCCGGATCGTTGTCGGCGAACCAGACGGCGTCGGCGGCATCGATGTCGGCGAGCGCTTCCCAGACCTTCATCCCGGCTTCGCCGGTGCCGAAGATCCCGATTGCGAGCGCATCCGGGTCGCCGGCGAGCGCGAGGTCCCCGTCCAGCGGATCGGGAAAGCTGCCGCCTACAAATCGATCGAGCTCGGCGTCGTCTGTCGGGAAGACCATCATCGGCACGGTTCCGCAGCCGGCGCGCGCCAGCGCGCGTCGGGCCGCCGCCGCGTCGGCGTCGGCCACCGCGAGGACGTCCACGCGGCCGGTCGCGAGCCAGCTCGGATCGTGCAGCGGCGCTCCGAGCACGCTGCGGCCCGACGTGCGCGATCCGTCCGCGATCCAGCCGGCGATGTCGACGGTCCCGCAGCCGGCGAGCGCTTCCCAGAGGCGGCGTCCGGCGGGGCCGCACCCGAAGATGGCCACACGCTTCATGGCGCGCCTCCTCATTCTGCTGATGGCCGCAGGCCCGGCGTGTGCGAAGCCCGCACCGTGCGGCTGCGGCCCCGGCGCCGGCACGATTGGCCCGACGCGCCGGCGAAGATCCTGAAGGGCCTCGCAGCTGGTGCGCCAGTCGTCGTGCGTCTCTTGCAGGGCGTGCCGCAGCGCGTCGATCTCGCCGCCACGCCGTGCGACCAGGTCCAGCAGCACGTCGGCATTCCGCTGGAAGTTCTGCTCGACGGGTCGCGATCCGGGCCGCCACCGGCCGACCGGGTCGGCGAGCCGCCTGAGCGCGTTCGCGCAGAGCGCCGCCGTGTCGATCGCGACGGCAATCTCGCGGAGTCCGTCGCCGCACTCGAAGGCGTTGGGCCGGTGGTCGTTCACGATCCAGTCGGCCACCGGCGCGCGCTTCAGATCGTCGAGAATCGCCAGCGCCCGCCTGAAGCTCGCCTCCGCCTGCAGACGGTCTCCCCTGCCCCACGCAAGCCGCCCCGCGAGCCACGCGGCCTCGGTCGTCTTGGTCGCCAGGTGCGGCGTCACCACAACGGCATCCTGCCTGGAGCAGTCGCGCAGCACGTGCTCGGCGGCCGCGAGGCTGCCCCGCCGCAGATGGAGCAGGCCCGACGCGAAGCGGAGCGAGATCTGCCAACGCCGCGCCAGCGGGTTGACCGCCGGCCTGGCGCAGTACGCCGCGGTGCGTGCGAGCAGCGCCTCCAGGTCTCCGGCCGGCGCTTCCAGCTCGCGGTAGGCGAGCACGCACAACGCGGCACCGGCGTCGGCCGATCCCGGGGTGGCCGCCGCCAGCCAGCGCCGCGCGAGCGTCCGGAGCAGATGCGGCGATCGGGCGCGAAACGCAGGGGTGGCGATCGCGTGGACGCACCACGGCCGCTCGTAGTCGCGCGCGAATGCGACGGCGTTGGGCGGCGTGTCGGTCTGCGACGGAAACACACGCTCGACATATGCCGGCGTCCCGGGCGCAAGAGGATCCTTCAACACGCTGACGAGGTGCGTCCCGCCGGCGCGCGCGACCTCGTCGACGAGGAGCGCCGGCGGCAATTCTCCGGCGAGGTCGGCCGCCGCGGCGTCGCCGGGCAGGGCGCACAGCAGGCGGCCTCCGGGCCGGAGCATCCGGCCAATTGCCTCGAGCCCGATCGCCCGCACGGCGGCCGGGTCGTCGAGGACGACGAGGCAGTCGATCGATGCCTCGGCCACGCGGCGGTGATCGCCGCCGCGAACGAGCATCTCGACCCGTGCCGCCTCGGTCCCCTCGAGGAGGAGGCTCGTCACGCCATCGAACCGGCTGCAGTGGGCGACGACGTCGCCCGGCTTCACATATCGACGCGCCCATTCGTACGCGGCCAGATGCGCCCCGGCTTCACCGCAGGGCGCGAGGCGGATGTCGCGAACCGCACCGGTCGCCGGTCGATCGGCAGCTTCGAGGAGCAGGCAGAGCGGGCGCGAATCGCCAGGCCTCTCGTCGAACTGCGGCAGGGCGCCGGCACGCGGGTGCCGCCGGAGGCCCGCGGCGAACGCCCGCTCCTCCCACCAGCCGCGATCGCGGCCTCTGCCGCGCGCACGGAGGGCGCGGGCCGGCGATCTGGCCGCCTCGATGACAATCGCGCCGCACGACACCCGTCGGATCTCGCCGAACGCGGCGTCGAGCTCGCCGTCTTCGAGGTGATCGAGCCAGCCCGAGGAGACGACGATGGTGCCGAACGCACGATCCCCGAACGGCAGCGCGTCGGGCATTCCGCGATGGAACCGGCCCGGAATCGCCGCGTGGCATCGGGCGACCAGATGGGCGGCTGCTTCCACCCCGCGCGCATCGACGCCGGTGGAGAGAAGCGCGGCCACGAAGCTGCCGTCCGCCGAGCCGGCATGAAGGACCGGCGCGTCGGGGCGGACGACGCCGCGCACGGCCGACATCGTGGCCTCGTCGAGCACGACCGGCTCCGTCGAATCGATGCGGACCGACGGCGGCGCGCTTCGGAGGCGGTCGAAGGTCGGCAGCGGACACTCCGCCGCCAGGCGGGCAGCGGCGATGGCGAACCATGCGCGAGCCGCACGCGCCGCCTCGAGTCGCTCCAGCAACGGGATCGAGAGATCCATCACACTGTGTGGACAGCCCGGCAGCCGCTCGAGGAATCCCTCGATCTTCCAGGAGTTCGACGGCACCGCGACGAAGGGAATGCCGGCACGCAGCGCGAGGCAGACGCCGTGGTGGCGGCCGGTGACGATCGCGTCCGCTCCTCGAAGGTCGGCCAGCGCATGCCGCCAGTCGGCGGCGCGCGCGCTCGATTCGAGCAGGTAATGGGCGGTGCGGCGGGTGCCCAGGGCGCGCTTCACGGCATCGAATGCCGGAGCGAGCGCTCCAGCCAGCGCCGGATGGCAGTCGGTCACGACGACTCTGCCGGTGAAGTCGTGGATCGGCTCGCCGAGGAACGGCGCCTCGAAGAACGAGTCGGACACGGTCCGATGCGCCACCCCGAGCCCGTCGAGGTACCGCGCGCTCGCCGCGTCGCGCACCGTGCAGTCGGTGAGCGCAGCCAGGATCCCGCGCCCATCGTCGGCGTCCTGCAGAACGGCGTTGACGAGGAATGTCGGCAGCCCGGCGCGCTGCGCAGCGGCGAGGATGGCGAGAAGGTGGCGTCCGTTCCCGTGGTGGATGGTGCCTTCTCCGTTGACGACAACCGCGTCCGAGGAGGCCAGCACGCGGCGGAGAGGAGCCGACGCCCACGCCGCCTCGACGCTCTCGTCGAGCGTCGGCTTCGCGAACCCGTGCCAGTCGGGCTGGAAGAAGGCGTGCCGCACGAAGCCTCCGGCGCGAGCCAGCATCAGGCGGTGCGCCTCCGATACGGCGAGACAACCGACGTGCGGCGAGCTGCCCGTGTCGTTGAACAGTGCGACCGCCAGATCCATCACCCGCCCCATGCCGCCGCGCGGTCGAGCAGCCGTTCGAACAGCAGGACGTCCCGATCGGCGGTCGTGACGACCAGCGAGCGTCCGGTCCACGCGAGCCGGAACGGCCGATGGCAGACGAGCGCGAGGACGCGGCCGTCGGCCCTGGAGAGTCTGATCCGATCGAGGTCGGGATACGCCGTCGCCGTCCAGCCGCCAGCCTCCTCGACGCTCGACCTCGCGCCGTCCGGGCCCAGCGCGACGGCCGCAGGCGGCTGCCCCGGCGTCCACCGCAGGCCCTCGCGAAGGAGACGACGTTCGAACCCACCGCCCGGCTTCAGTACGCACGGCTCGAGGCGCAGGGCCTCGCCGTCCGGGATGCACGCGAACAGCTGCGGCCCCTCGACCTCGAAGCGCGCCTCGCCGCCCGGCGCCCACGACGCGACCCCCGTAAACGCGCCGACGCCCGACGAGAAGCAGGTCCAGTAGATCCGATTGCGCCATCGCGTCGCAATGGAGGGGCGGAACGGCAGTTCGACGATCGCCGGCCGCGATGAAGGATGCTCGCGGAACATCACGTAGGCCGGCACGACCACGGGCCACCGGTGCGTGCCGTTGCTCCAGGCGACGAGGCCGGCGTCGCCCCATCGAGCCTCGCCGGTGATCGGGCGCGGCCACTCCACGTGCGGTTCGACGGTCCCGTCCTCCCTGACGACGAAGCTGCGCGTCGTGTGCGGCGCGACGCAGACGACCCCGTCGTCGCGCCGGTAGGCGAGCGTCGCGCGCGCGACGGTCGGCACCTTCGGTGGAACCAGCGAGGCACGTGGGGTGCCCGCGCCGAGCCGCAGCCGTGACGTCACCGCGAGCCGTCCGATTCGGCTCGGCGCGAGCTCGACCGCGGCAGGCGCCTCGGCCCAGGACGTGAGCGATCCGGTCAGGATCGTCGCGAGGGCCGGCGAGCTCACGCGGAGCGGCATGTCGAGCGATCGCCTCCAGCCGTCGGCGGCCGCATCGACGGCGAGCGAGACGCCTGCAATCGGCGCCGGCGACCGCGCGGCGAGGCGGAGGGCCGCCGCGATTCCGCGCAACCAGCCCGGATGAATACCGGCCGCGAGCAGCCACTCGAGGACCAGCAGCGCAACCGCGTGCGTGCCGCGGTCGTCCTCGAGGCGCTCGCCGGCGGGAGCGGCCGCGTCCGGCGGCTCCGGTCGGCCGTAGAAGGCGAAGCTCGATGCCGCCACCGCGGTGTCGAGCGCGTCGCCGAGCATCGCTTCGAACACCGCGATGGCCCACGAGGTGGCCTCCGGCCAGGCCGCCACCGCCGACAGCGGCGTTCGAGCGAAGACGTCGGCATCGAGCGGCGAGGCCGAGCCGTCGCCGGCTGCCCGAACCGTGTTGCCGAGGGAACGCAGCAGGTCGAATGCCTCCTCCAGCAGCGCTTCCCGCTGCGTATCGGGCAGGACGCCGGCGGGTCTTCGGCCGTCGAACGCCGCGCTCAACCGCCCAATCGCCTCGGGCAGATGCGCCATGACGGCGCGCGCCGGCCGTCGGGCCATCGCCTGTTCCCAGAAGGCCGCCGGCGGCGGCTCCTCCGCCGCAGCATGGCCGCTTGCGGCGAGCTCGCGGAGCGCCGCGCGCAGGGCGGCGCCTGCCGCCATGGCGTCGGGCTCTCCGGTGAACGCGATCCATTCGCCGACCGGCGGCGGCGTCTCGCCGCGGGCGATGGCGGTCGACAGGGTGCGAAGCCGCTGCCGGATGTCGTGCGTTCGATCGATTGCGATCCGGGCGGCGGGCAACGGCCTCCGCGGCACACCGCCGCCGTGCCGCGCGAGCACCTCGTCCATCGCGGCCTGCTCGAGGCCCGGGCCGAACAGGATGCCGTTCGCGGTCGCGTTCACGATCCTGCGACGGCATTGGGCGGCACGGGCCACCAGCCAGTTTCGGTACGACCTCAGCACCTCGGTAGTCGGCGTCTCGGCGCCATGAAGATCGACCGACGGAGCCGCCTTTGCCCACTCGCGATGGGCGCGCCAGATGTCGCCGACGGTGCGGCCCAGCGCGGCGGAGCGCGCCCAATCGAATTCGTAGGTCGTGCCGCGTGTGTAAGGCTGCCCGCCCGTAAAGGCGAGGTCGGCGCCCGCGAACACGATCGGATCGCAGCCGGCCAGGATCGCCACCTGGAAGGCGCCCGTGAGCACCGAACCCCAGAGATCCATCGACGCCACGTCGATCCCGAGCTCGTTGAGCCACGGCCATGGATGGTGGCGTGCCGCCCGGAACCAGAACGTCCGCCCGTCGAACCGGCGGACGGCCGCCGGGTCGAGCGCCGACTCGGCGACGAGCCACGTTCCCGGGCAGGATGGCAAGGCCTGGAAATGCCGCGCGTTGGCCGCGCCTGGATCGACCCCGACGACTATCTGCGGCGCCAGCCCCGCCCACGCGAGCGGCCTCAGCGCCGTGTCGGCCGCAATCACGACGGCACCTGCCCGTCTCGCCCGCAACGTCTCGAGCGCACCGTCCAGCGACGGCCCCGCGCCCACGACGACGGCCGGGACGCCGCGGAAGACGCCCTCGAGCGTCCGCACGTCGCGGCCGTGCACAATCGCGGGCAGGTTGCGCAGCGTGTTGGCGAGGTAGCGGGGCGCCAGACGTCTGCGCGCCTCGGCATTCGCCCTCGCGCCGAACAGAATCTGCCTGAACGCCTTCAACGCCCGGACGGCGCCCGGCGGCATGTCCCGTTCGATCAGCGGGTGCACGAGCAGCGCGTGTTGATTCGGATCGGGCGGGAAGAGCCGCCAGGCCTGATCGCCGCCGGCGTAATCGGGATCGCACAGCCGGAGCAGACGGCCCGACCCGGTCCACGCCCGGATCGCCGGGTGGCCGCGCGAGACGTCCGCCACCGCCGCGTCCGGCTCGAAGGCGAGCACGCGCGCCGCGGGCGCCCGCCGTTCGATTGCTTCCAGGATGTCTCCGCGGCCCAGCCCGATCACGACCAGCAGCGGCGGCACGGCGCGCTCGCCGAGCCGGCCCTCGAGCCATTCCTCCATCGCCGCCCCGGCACCGGGCGCCGGCGGCCGGCTTTCGCGCGCTGCGTAGAGAGACGGCATGGTGGAGGCTGGAACCCCGCCGGATGCAAGGCGGATACCGCGGAAGGAGGCGTCGCTGCCGCAGGCTTCGCGCGGGCGGAACGCTCCCATCCATGTCGGCGCGCCGACATCGGGGGGGGGGCGCGGCGTCGCGCCGCCGGCGCTCAAGAACGCGCGTGCCGCGCCGATTCCTCCGGACAACGCGCCCTCACCGTGGGTGTGCGGACCAGAGGGGGCATGCGGGCTCCGACAACGTTCCCGACAACTCACGCGCGGCAGGCCGATTGGAGCGAGCGGCGCTCCCGAATCAAGGCCGCGTTGGTCGACAGCGGGATCGGGTCGACCGCCGCGCTCCATGCGGTGCTCGCCTCGGTCTACCGCCACGCGCCGGAGACGCTCGCGCACGCCACTCGCGTCGCCTCGCTCGGCGTCTCGATTGCCGGCGAGCTGGACCTGTCCGATCTCGAGACGGCCGATCTCGAGCGCGCGGCGTTGACGCACGATCTCGGCCGGTTCGCCATGCCGCTCGGCGCCGGCGAGGCGCACGACGTGCGCGTGGCGGTCGAACAGCTGCTCGCGGCCGGCGAGATTCTCGGCGCCGTGCCGTTCCTCCGGCCGGCCGCCTGTCTGGTGCTCGCCTCGCGCGAGTGCTTCGACGGCTCCGGCTACCCGTCCGGCCTGGCGCGCACCGCCATCCCGGCCGGCGCGAGGGTGCTGCAGGTGGCCGACGCGTTCGACGCGCTGTCGTCGGTCTGCCTGTCGCTGCACCTCGAACGCGAGGCGGCGGACGCGGAGATCGTGCGCAACGCCGGGGCGCGATTCGACCCCGACGTGGTTGCCGCCTGTCTGCGCTGCGCCGATCGCCCGCCTGCCGGCGCCTCCCTGGAAGAGCCATGCTGATCGCCGGCGGCGCCGCGATCGTGCTGCTGTCGGTCGTCGGCGGCTTCGTCTGGGAAGGCGGGCAGCTGCTCCTCCTCAGCCAGCCGGCCGAATTCGTCATCATCGGCGGCGCGGCGCTCGGCGGGCTGCTCATCGGCTCGCCGCCCAAGATCCTGAAGATGTTCGGCACGCAGCTGGGCGGGGCGTTCGGCGCGGGGCTGACCCGCGACGACTACGCAAAGCTGCTCGCGATGCTGTACCAGTTGTTCCGCCTGGTCCAGCAGACCGGCGTGATGGCGCTCGAGAGCCATTTCGAGAATCCCGGGCAGAGCGCGATTCTCTCCCGATATCCAGGCTTCCTCGCGCGCCATCACTCGGTCGGGTTCCTCTCCGACTCGGTGAAGGTGATCATCGTCGGCGGCATGTCGGCGCACGATCTGGACGCGCTCATGGAGGAGGATCTGCAGGTGCACCACGACGAGGCGGTCCGCCCCTCGGCGATGCTGAACCGCGTCGGCGACGCGCTGCCCGGCCTGGGGATCGTCGCGGCGGTCCTGGGCGTCGTGCTGACGATGCAGGCGATCGACGGACCGGCCGCCGAAATCGGCCACAAGGTGGGCGCGGCGCTCGTCGGCACGTTTCTCGGGATCCTCCTGTCGTACGGCTTCGCCCAGCCGCTCGCCGCGAACCTCGAGGCGCGCGTCGGCGACGACAGCTACTACGAGAAGTGCATCCGCGCCGGACTGCTCGCCTGCTACAAGGGATTCGCGCCCGCCATCGCGGTCGAATTCGCGCGCCGCGTCCTGCCCAACGACGTGCGGCCGACCTTCGACGAGACCGAGGCGCTCTGCAAGGCGACGCGCGGCGACGGCGCGCAGGCGGCGGCATGAGCCAGAAGATCCAGGAACCGATCATCGTCGTGAAGAAGAAGGGCCGCCACCATGGGCACCATGGCGGCGCGTGGAAGGTCGCCTATGCCGACTTCGTCACCGCGATGATGGCGTTCTTCCTCGTGATGTGGCTGGTCGGGCAGAAGCAGGAGATCCGCGCCGCGGTGGCGGGCTACTTCCGCGACCCCGGCGTGCTCCAGTACGACAGCGGCCGCGGCGTCCTGCCCGGCGGCGGGCCAGGGGTGGAGCCGGACGGCCGGCCGCAGCCGGCGGCGGCGTCCGCCGGCGAAGACGCCGACGGCGCCGAGCGTCGCCGGCTCGCGGCGGCGGGCGATCGCATCCGCCAGCAGCTGATGCAGGCGCAGGAATTCGCGCCGCTCCGCGACCAGATCGAGGTGACGGTCACCGCCGAGGGGCTGCGCATCGAGCTCGTCGAGCAGTCCGGCTCGAGCTTCTTCGACAGCGGGAGCGCCGTGCTCCTCGGCGAGAGCGTCCGGATCCTGCAGGTGATCGCCGCCGAGCTCGGCAGGCTGTCGAACGACATCGTCATCGAGGGGCATACCGACAGCCGCCAGTACGCCGGCGGCACCGATGGGTACGGCAACTGGGAACTGTCGGCCGACCGCGCCAACGCGGCGCGGCGCATCATGATGGCCGCCGGCGTGCGCCGCGATCAGCTCCGCACGGTGCGCGGCTTCGCCGATACGCAGCTCCACCTCCCCGACCCGTTCGACGCGCGGAACCGGCGCGTCTCGATCGTCGTCCGCAGCCAGGCGGCGGCGAGCCTCGAGCGCGCCGTGCAGGCATCCGGCAGCCGCTGACGCAAGGTCGGGACACGGCAGCGGCGACAGCGCCCGCTCCACGCCCGTTCGCGGTCCGATCTTCGCGCACGCCTCGTCCACGCCCGTCCGATTCAACCCCCGACCGCACCAGCCGATTAGAGAGTTACCGCGCTTTTCGATGATGACAGTGCGGTGTCTTCAAAGAGCCCCAAAGGAGGCCCCCGTGCGGAAGTGGACGATCGGCAGACGGATCATCGGCGCATGCGTCGCGCTGGTGCTCGTGACACTCGGTCTTGGCATCTTCGCCTACGTCAGGGCGAACGCCATCCAGCAGGCGGCGACGACCGTCACGAACGTGACGATGCCGGGCGTCCTGCTGATCGGCGACGTCGAGGCGCTCGCTTACGAACTTCGGAATGAGGTCCTGCTGCATGCCCTGGCCGAAAACGACAGCGAACAGGCCGCGCACGAGGAGCAGATCAAGAAGTTTGACGGTTCCATGGACGACACGCTCGGCCGCTACGAGGGAACGATCACGCTCGACGAGGATCGCCAGTTGTTCGAGACGCTCAAGGCCAAGCGGATCGCCTATGACGGCGTCCGCGACGACGTGGTTCTCCCGTTGAGCCGCTCGCATCAGACGGCGGAGGTGACGCGCGCGCTCGCCGAGCAGCTCACTCCCGCCTTCAAGGCGTATGCAGACACGATCAACGCCCTCACGGATTTCAACAAGCGGTTTGCCGACGACACGGGCGCGGCAATCAACGAGAGCGTGTCGTACACCAAGAGCGCCGTGCTCATCGGCATCCTCATGGCCCTGCTCGTCGCCGTCGTGGTGGCCACCGTGATCGTACGGAGCACCAACGCCGCCCTCGGCGCCGCGGTGTCGCAGTTGACCGACGGCTCGCAGCAGGTGGTGTCGGCCGCCGAGCAGGTGGCCACCTCCGCGCAGTCGCTCTCCCAGGGCGCGACCGAGCAGGCCGCCTCGCTCGAGGAAACCTCCGCGTCGATGGAGGAGATGGCTTCGATGACGCGGAAGAACTCGGAGAACGCCGACCGCGCGGCGACCCTGATGGTCGAGACCCACGGCATCGTCCAGACCTCGAACGCCGCCCTCGGCGAGATGGTGACCTCGATGGGCGCGATCGCCGACTCGAGCAACAAGGTCGCCAAGATCATCAAGACGATCGACGAGATCGCGTTCCAGACCAACATCCTGGCGCTCAACGCGGCCGTGGAAGCGGCGCGGGCGGGCGAAGCCGGCATGGGGTTCGCCGTCGTGGCCGACGAGGTGCGCAATCTCGCGCAGCGATCGGCGCAGGCGGCGAAGGACACGGCGACGCTGATCGAGGCCGCCATCGCCAACGCGGCCGACGGCAACCAGAAGGTGCAGCAGGTGGCGGGCGCGATCGGCGCGATCACCGAGAGCGCCGAGAAGGTGAAAGGCCTGGTCGAAGAGATCAACGTGGCGAGCAAGCAGCAGACCCAGGGCATCGACCAGGTGTCGCAGGCGATCGCCCAGATGGAAAAGGTGACGCAGACGACGGCGGCGACGGCGGAAGAGAGCGCGGCGGCGAGCGAGGAGTTGAACGCCCAGGCGGCCAACGCCCTCACGGTGGTGCGCGACCTGCAGGCGCTCGTCGGCACCGTCCAGAAGAGCGCCGCGCCGCCCGCGGCCGTCAAGCCGCACCGCAACGTCGTCGCGCTCCCCTCGCGCCAGGCGCCGCCGGCGCGCGCGTCCTCGGCCGAGGCGGCCCTGCCGCTCGACGCGACCGGAACCTACGGCCGATTCTAAGGAGGACTGAGATGAAGCGTCTACTTCTCCATTCGAGCGTCCTGGCCGCGCTTCTCGCGATGGCGGCGACGGCCGCCGCGGCCCAAGAGGCGGAAGCACCGGTGTTCTCGCCGGATCGTCCCGGCTCTGTCGATACGCGCGAGGTGGTCGGCAGATCCGTGGTCGAGATCGAGTCCGGCCTCAGCCGCGTTTCCCTCTCGGACGGCGAGACGGCGCTCACGGCCCCGCAGATGCTGGTGCGGGTCGGCGTCGGCAATCGACTCGAACTGCGGGCGGGCGGCGACGGCTTCGTGTTCGGCGCCGAGGCGCCGGGCGCCAGACCGACGGCGAGCCGGGCGGACACGTTCGTCGGCGCGAAGCTGACGCTCTTCGCGCACGAGCACGCGGGCATCCAGGTGGCGGTGCTCCCGTCGCTCACGATGCCGACCGGCGGGGACGGCCTGTCCGCCCATCGCTGGAACCCGGGCGTGCGCGTCGCGTTCGGCCGCGAGCTGCCGGCCGATCTCGACCTCGCGGCCACGCTCGGCGTGGCACGCCATTCGGACGCCCACGATGCCGTCACCCAGCGCTCGGCAAGCGTCGGGCTCAGTCGCCGGCTGTCTTCCGCCATCAGCGGCTTCCTCGAGACCACGGTGGCGTCGTCGATCGGTGAAGGGCGCGAGTGGGAGTACGAGGGCGGCATCGCCGCGCGCGTCGGCGCCAACGTGCAGCTCGATGCCGCGCTGCTGCGCGGGATCACGGCTGCGGCGCCGGATTGGGGCGTGAGCGTCGGCCTCGTCGTCCGGCGCCTGCCAGCCGGCCGGCATTGAAGCCAGCCGTTCAGGTGGCGATTCCCTCGTAGAGCATTCCGCACGGACCGGATCATGACGAACCCGAAGCCCCAGGCCCTTCTCGACGATATCGAAGCCCGCATCGCGCAGCTCGCGTGCGACGCCATTGTCGACGGTCGTGGTTCCATCGCCGCGGCCGCCGGCGCGCTCGCCGAACACGTCGAGTCCGTCGGTCTGGCGGATTTCGCGGAGATCCTGCGCTCGATCGGGGAAAGCGCTTCCGGCGAGGCCGGCGAGGAGATCTCGCGCCGCTGGCAGCGATGGCGTGCGGACGATGAGGCTCAGGCCGACGCTGAAGCGCTCCGCTCGGATGCGGATCTGGCGGGCATGTTCGTTGCCGAGGCGCTCGATCACCTCGGCACGATCGAGGCGACGCTGCTGAAGCTGGAGGAAACGCCCGACGACCTGACGCTGCTCAACGACGCATTCCGTCCGTTCCACACGATCAAGGGCAACGCCGGCGCGCTCGGCGTATCGACGGTGCAGCAGTTCGCGCACACCGTCGAAAGCCTGCTCGATCGCTGCCGATCCGGGCAGCACCGCGTCGGGCCGGCCGAAATCGACGCGGTGCTGAAGTCGGTCGACCTGCTGACCGCGTTGATCAATGACGTGGCGGACCGCGCCGCGGGAAATCCCGGCCGGCCGCTCCGGGCCGACCGCCTGGCGCTGACCGCCATCGTCGAGAGAGTCATCGCGGAGGGAGGCCGCGCGGCGGCGCCTGCAAGAGGGCAGACGATCGATCTCGACACGCCTGCGGCGGGTCCGGCGCCGGGCCCGGCGACGCCGGCGGCGGCGCCAGCCGCGGCGTCGCGCGACGCCCAGGCCGTCAAGGTGGACACCCGGAAGCTCGACGGCCTGGTCGACGCGGTCGGCGAGCTCGTGATCGTCCAGTCGCTCATCTACGAGGATCCGGCGCTGGCTCGCGTGACCGACGAGCGGCTGACCCGCAACCTCGCCCAACTGCGGCGGATCACGACCGATCTCCAGCGCGGCGCGATGGCGATGCGGATGGTGCCCATCCGGCAGACGTTTCAGCGGATGACGCGGCTGGTGCGCGACCTCAGCCGCCGCGCCGGCAAGGCGGTGGAGCTGGTCCTCGTCGGCGAGGACACCGAGCTCGACCGCAAGGTCGTCGAGGACATCAACGATCCGCTGATGCACATGGTCCGCAACAGCGTCGACCACGGCCTCGAGACCGCCGCCGTGCGCGCGGAGGCCGGCAAGCGGGACACGGGCCGCCTCGTGCTGCGCGCCTTCCATCAGGGCGGCAACATCGTCATCGAGGTGAGCGACGATGGCGCCGGCCTGGACACCGAGAGGATCCGCGCCAAGGCGATCGCGCAGGGGTTGATTGCGCCCGACGCGGCGCTCGCCGACGAGGCGATTCACGAGCTGATCTTCCAGCCGGGGTTTTCCACCGCCGAACAGATCACCGAGATCTCCGGTCGCGGCGTCGGGATGGATGTCGTCAGGCGGAACATCGACGCGCTCCGCGGCCGGATCGAGATCCGCAGCCGGCGCGGCGAAGGGACCACGATGTCGATCAAGCTGCCGCTGACGCTCGCCATTCTCGACGGCCTGCTGATTGGCGTCGGCGGCGAGCGGTTCGTCATGCCGACCTTCGCCGTGCGCGAGTCGCTGAGGCCGGCGCCGTCGCAGGTGCACTGCGTGTCGGGCGAGCCGCGGATGGTCGAGGTGCGCGGCCGGCTGCTGCCGCTCGCGTGGTTGAGCGACCTGTTCTCGATCGACACCTCGCGCGTCGAGCCCTCCAGCGGGACGATCCTCGTGATTGAAGACGAGACGTCCGCCATCGGCCTGGTGGTCGACCGGCTGATCGGCAAACAGGAGGTGGTCGTCAAGTCGCTCGGCGACGCCTTCGCCGGCATCCGCGGGCTGGCCGGCGGCGCGATCCTCGGCGACGGCCGCATCGGCCTGATTCTCGATGCGCACGGTCTGGTGCGGTTGCTTGGCGGAGAGCACGTGCGCGACGCCGCCTGAAGGCGCCGCGCCAATAGGAGAGGAACGATGAGCGAGGACACGAAGACGGCGGTTGCCGCCGCAGCCGGGAAGTACCTCACGTTTGCGCTGGCCGCCGAGGAATACGGGCTGCCGGTGCTGAAAGTCCGCGAGATCATCAAGATGATGGACGTCACCGGGGTGCCGCAGGTGCCGGCGCACATCAAGGGCGTGATCAACCTGCGCGGCAGGGTCATCCCGGTGATCGACCTGCGCCTCAAGTTCGCCCTGCCCCTCAGCGAGTACACCGAGCACACCTGCATCATCGTCGTCGAGGTGGAGATCGGGGGCCGGCGGGTGATGCTGGGGACGATCGTGGATCGGGTATCGGAGGTGCTGAGCATCGCGGCCGACGAGATCGAGCCGACGCCCGATTTCGGCGAGCATCTGAGCACCGACTACATGCGCGGAATCGCGAAGATCCGCGGGACGGTCAAGATCCTCCTGGATCTCGATCGGGTGCTGGCGACCGACACCGTCTTCGCACAGGCGGCGTGACCCGTGGCGACGTTCGCGATCGACGCCGACCCGCGGCTCACCGCGACCGACATGACGCGGATCGTCGAGCTCGTGTACCGGAAGAGCGGGATCACGCTGCACGACGGCAAGCGCGCCCTGGTCGTCGCGCGGCTGCAGAAGCGGCTCCGGGCGCTCGGGCTGCCGACCTTCGCGGCCTACGTCGACCACGTCGAGCGCGACGCGACGGGCAGCGAGATCGTGGCGCTCCTCGATGCGATTGCGACCAATCACACGTACTTCTTTCGCGAAGACGCCCACTTCACGTTCCTCCGGACGCGCATCGCGGCGGCGCACGGGGGCGCCGGGCGGCCGCTGGAGATCTGGAGCGCCGCCTGCTCGACCGGCGAGGAGCCCTATTCGATCGCGATCACGCTGCTGGGGCTCCCGTCGCCAATCGAGTTCTCCATCCTCGCGTCGGACCTTTCGACCAGGGCGCTCGCGGCGGCGGGTGCCGGAGTGTACAAGCAGTCCGCGCTCGGGGACGTCCCCCGGGACATCCTCCGCGCCTGGTTCGAGCGCGGCCTGGGCCCGCAGGAGGGGCTCGCGCGGATTGCCGCGCCGGTGCGGCGCTGCGTCACGTTCCGGCAGCTCAACCTGCTCGAGCTCGGGGAGCTCAGGGACAGCTACGACGTCATCTTCTGCAGGAACGTGATGATCTACTTCGATCGCGCCGTTCAGCAGCGTGTCGTCTCCGCCCTCGAGCGGCGCCTGCGGCCCGGCGGCCACCTCCTGATCTCGCACTCCGAGAGCCTCAACGGCGTCGCCCACTCGCTGCGGTGGGTCGCGCCGGCCATCTACCAGCGGGGGAACCATTGATCGAGCAGATCGCAGCCTCCGCGTGCCGCATCGACGGGCTGCGGCGCATCGTGATCGGCATCGGCGAGCTGGCCGTGTCGAACGATCCCGAGGCGCTCATGATCACGCACGCGCTCGGGAGCTGCGTGGCCGTCTGCCTGTGGGATCCGTACGCGGCCGTGGCCGGGCTGCTGCACATCCTGCTGCCGGATTCGCGCATCAACGAAGCGCGGGCGGCCACCCAGCCGGCGGCGTTCGCCGACACCGGCGTCCCGCTCCTCTTCCGGACGGCCTACGAGTACGGCGCCGAGAAGCGGCGCTGCCGCGTGCGCCTCGTGGGCGGCGCCGACCTGTCCAGGCACGGGAGCCCCGGCGACACCGTGGGGCGCCGGAACGTGCTGGCGACGCGCAGCCTGCTGTGGAAGAACGGCGTGCTGATCGACAGCGAAGAGGTCGGCGGCAACGGGCCGCGCAGCGTCGCCCTACACGTCAGGGACGGAAGCGTGCGGATCTCTTCCCACGCCAACGCCAGCCAGCTCAGAGAGGTGCAGCCGTGAGCCCGAGATTCGCGATCCTGATCGTGGACGATTCCACGATGATGCGCGCCGTGATCAAGCGCGCGGTGCAGATGACCGGCGCCGACGTCGAGATCGCCGAGGCCGCCAACGGCCGGGAGGCGCTCGACGTGCTCGAGGCGCGCCCGGTCGATGCGGTCTTCACCGACATCAACATGCCGGTCATGTCGGGCCCCGAGCTCCTGCGGGAGATGACCCACCGCGGCTGGAGCCACATCCGGCGCGTCGTCGTGTCGACCGACGGCTCCGGTGCCCGGCGCGAAGAGGTCCGGGCGCTCGAGGTGTCGTTGTACATCAACAAGCCATTCGCTCCGGAGGCCGTCCGTGATGTCCTCGCCCAGCTCTGTCCACACCCCGCCGGCGCCTGAGACGGCCGGCGCGGTCGTGAATGCCGTCTCGACGGTCTGCGAGCGGAGCTTCTTCGCGCTCGTCGAGCCGCCAGGTCCGCGACAACGCCAGGCCGTCGCCGGGGGCAATCGCTGGTACGAAGCGACGGTCGCGTTCGACGGGCCGCTGGCCGGGCGATTCTGCATCGTGCTGCCGCCGGACCTCGCGCACGAGCTGTTTGCCGCCTTCCTCGGCTGCGACGAGGCGCAGCCGGCCGGCGAGTCCGCACTCCACGACGTGCTTGGCGAGCTCGCGAACATGGCCTGCGGCCGGTGGCTGACCCTCATCGATGGCGCCGCGTGCTTCACGCTGGCGCACCCATCGGTCCGAAGCGTCGACGAGGCGAACATGGCCGGCGCCACGCTCCTGGCGGTGAACGAGCAGCCGTTGATCGTGTCGCTGGAGGTCGCCGGGCGGCCATGACGATGCGGCGGGCGATGAGAGTCCTGATCGTGGACGATTCAGCCGTCGTCCGCAAGCTGCTGAACGACGCGCTGTCGGCCGAGCCGGAGATCGAGGTCGTCGGCACGGCCGGCGACGTGTTCGTGGCGCGCGACCTGATTCTGCGGCACGATCCCGACGTGATGACGCTCGACGTCGAGATGCCGCGCATGGACGGGATCAGCTTCCTCCGGCGCGTGATGGAGTACCGGCCGATGCCGGTCATCGTCGTCAGCTCGATCACGCAGCGCGGGTCGCTGGCGAGCGTGGAGGCGCTGCGGATCGGCGCCGTCGACGTGATCCCCAAGCCGGGCGGCCCCGGGTCCGTCGGGGCCGTCGCCTCGGAGATTGCCCGGCGCATTCGCGCGATTCGCGCGAGCGGGATGAAGATCAAGGCGTTCGCGCCGGCGGCGCCAGCGCCGCCGATGCCGGCCACGGCCCGCATCGGCCGCCGCCCCGCGGGGGCGCTGCTGCTCATCGGGGCGTCGACCGGCGGCCCCCAGGCGATCGAATCGCTGCTGTCGCGGATGCCGGCCGACCTCCCGCCGACGCTGATCGTCCAGCACATGCCGCCGCACTTCACCGCCGCATTCGCGGAACGGCTCGATCGCTCCTGTCCGATGCACGTGCGCGAGGCCGCCGGCGGCGAACGGCTCGAGCCCGGCTGCGCCTACGTCGCGCCGGGCGGCCGTCACCTGATCGTCGAGCGGGCCGGCCTGGCCCTGACGACGGCGCTGCGCGACGGCCCGCCCCTGCACGACCCGCGGCCGGCCGTCGACGTGCTGTTCCACTCGGCCGCGCGGCTGGCCGGCGTGCCGACCGTCGCGCTCGTCCTGACCGGCATGGGCCAGGACGGCGCCGCCGGCCTGCTCGCGCTCCGGCAGGCGGGCGCAGAGACGATCGCGGAAGACGAACAGTCGTGCGTCGTGTTCGGGATGCCACGGGAGGCGATCGCCCGCGGCGCCGCCCGCCACGTCTCCACGCTGCTGCGCATGCCCGCGCTGATTGTGGAGTCGCTCGATCGGCTTGCGGCCGCCGCGTGAGCGCCTGGCACCCCGACGGCGCCCGAGGACCGACGGCCCTGCGCCAAGCCGCGACGATGGCGGCTCAACAGCCTGCGTTGCGCGAAGGCGGGAGTCCCGTTCGGCAGGTTCGTCCGGCCCTGCCGGCCGCCCTCACAGATCGCGTGCACTCGCATCGGTCCGGCGGTCGAGGATGGTCCGCACCGTCGTCGCCAGCTGTTCCGAGGTGAACGGCTTCTCGAGGAACACGGTGTGGCCGTCGGCCTTCAGTCTGCCGATGCGATCGTCCAGATAGCCGGAGATGAAGACGACCGGCAGGTCCGCTCTCTCCTGCCGGACGTCGGCGGCCAGATGAACGCCTTCGGCGCCACGCAGCACGACGTCTGTGACGAGGAGATCCGGCGGGCGGCCGAGCGCGCGGATCGCGGCGACGGCCTCGTCGCGCCCCTCGGCGGAGAGGACGCGATAGCCCCTGGCGCGAAGCACGTCGGTGACGAACTGACGAACGTGCTCGTCGTCTTCGACGACCAGCACGCACTCCGAGCCGGACGACGGACGCCGCGCGAGCGCCGATCGCGAGGGCGCCGTGCCGGCGGGGCCCTTGCCGGCGGCCGGCAGGTACACGTGAACCGTCGTGCCGCGGTTCGGCTCGCTGTCGACGGCGATCGTGCCTCCGCTCTGGCGCGCGATGCTGTACGCGGTCGCCATGCCGAGGCCCGTTCCCTGTCCGGGCTCCTTGGTGGTGAAGAACGGTTCGAATATCCGAGCCTTGGTCCGGGCCTCCATGCCAATCCCGGTGTCCCTCACCGATACGCGCAGGTAGGGACCGGGGCGTGGATCGGCGCGATGCTCGGGGCTCCCGGGTTCGACCGGACCTGCTTCGACGGCCAGCGTTTCGATGGTCAACGTGCCGCCCGAGGGCATCGCGTCGCGTGCGTTCAACACGACGTTCATCAGAATCTGGTCGAACTGTATCGGCTCGACGTTCACCAGCAGGTCGGCGCCGTTCAGCGCCAGCTTCAGCCTGATGTCCTCGCCGAGCACGCGCTCGAGCATGCGGCCGACTGCCAGGATTCGATCGTCGACATGTATCGGTGTCGGGCGGAGGACCTGTTTGCGCCCGAACGCGAGCAGTTGCTGCGTCAGGCTTCGCGCCCGGTCGGCTGCCTCGTAGATCGCCTTCAGCTCACGGGCCGTGGACGGAACGTCGTTCTCCGCCAGCAGCGTATCGGCATAGCCGATGATCACGGTCAGCAGGTTGTTGAAATCGTGCGCGATGCCGCTCACGAGGTGGCCGACGGCGTCGAGTCTCTGTGCGTGCCGGAGCTGCGCCTCGAGCTGCAGCCGCTCCATCCGATCGCTCACGATCAGCACCGCGTGGGTGATCCGTCCCTGGCCATCCACGAGCGGGGCGGCCCACATCTCGACCGGCCGCAGCTCCCCGGCCGCCACCAGTCCGACGTCGACCATGTGGACGACCTCGCCGCGAAGGGCTCGCCCAATCGGACGTTCGACCGCCGCACAGGGGACCTGCGAGTCACCGACATAGATGGGGAACTCGCGGGTGCGCTCGGCGGCATCGAGCCCGATCGCGCCGCCATAGCGCTCGCGCGCAACCCGGTTCAGAGCGACGATGCGGCCGGCCTGATCGACGACGGCCACGGCCAGGGGAAGAATTTCGAGCGCCTGGGCGAACCGGAAGCCTGCGTCGGTTGCCTTCGTTTCCGCGGTGCGAACCGGCCGCATGTCCCTGGCAATCGACGAGAATCCGACGAGTGTGCCGGCGTCGTCGTGAATCGGCGAGACGGAGAGGGCGACGGGAATCCGGCGGCCGTCGCGCGTCAGGCGTTCGGTCTCGATTTCCCGCACTACGTCGCTTCCGCCGGCCGTCGAGAGCGACATGTTCCATTCCGGCAACCTGTCGGGGGGGATGATCATCGACACGTCACGGCCGAGCACGTCGCGCGCAGAGTGGCCGTAGATGACCTCGGCGCCGCGGTTGAACGCGGTGATCCGGCCGTTCAGGTCGATCGCGATCATCGGACCGGGAGACGAGGCGACGATCGCGGCGAGGATGCGGGCCTGGTCCTGGAGGCGGTGCTGCCGGGTCTCCAGATCCTGAAGCGTCGAGGCGATCGCATTGAATGCCTCGGCCAGCCGGACGGTCTCGATCGCGCCGGCGGGAGTCGCCCTGGCTTCGAGTTCTCCACCGGCGAGGCGCGCGGCTGCGCGGGTCAGCGCCTCGATGGGGGCGGTGAGTCGGCGGCCCGCACGGTCCGTGATCAGCGCGGATGCCAGGAACCCGCCGAGCAGGAGACCCGCCTCCACGATCCATGTGCCTTCGTGGTCCGGGCGGATGTAGTGCGCCTGGATGCCGATCGTGACGGCCAGGAGCGGGAGCGCGCCCATGAACACGAGCACGATCAGGCGGGCGCGCAAGCCGGCGGAGTGAGCCATGAGCGTTCGACGTTCAGGAGTCGCGGCCGGCGGCGGCAGGCGTGCAAGCGCCTGCGCGCCTGGCGAGCGGGTCACGCGCGCGAGATGAACGCTGGATCTTTCGGCGGATTGGACTTGGAAGACCAGAGGCAGAGCAAGAGGGCCGGTCGCCAGCGCGTCTCTATGGCCACGACGGAGGCGGCGGCACGCGGTTGACGGGTCTGGGGATGGGTCCGAAGACGGCTGAACCGGGGAGACTCTCGATCGTGTCGTCAGGCGGGCGCGCCTGGAAAGTTGGCTACACTATGCGGACTGCGGCGAACGCCTGCGGCGCGCGGGCGCGACGGGACGAACGGGACCCTTCCCGCCGCGGGACCGCGGGCCTGTCGCGACGGCCGTTCGCCGGGCCCCGGCGGGCTGTTCGTGGAGCGGGCCCGGCCGGCGGCGTATCGCCAGGACGGTCCACTGACCAGCGCCAGCGCTGAGCCGGATCTCTCATGACCAAGACCCCGCCCGCGCACGGACGCGAGGCCAAAGCCCAGATCCTCGAACGCGCGGAGCGGGAGCGCGTGAAGTTCCTGCGGCTGCAGTTCACCGATATTCTCGGCACGATCAAGAACGTGGAGATCCCCGACCGCCAGTTCGAGGAGGCGCTCGACGGCAGGGTCATGTTCGACGGCTCGTCGATCGAGGGGTTCGTCCGGATCGAGGAATCGGACATGTACCTGCGGCCCGACCTCTCCACGTTCCGGATCTTCCCGTGGGCCGGCGCGACCGGCGAGCGCGTCGCGCGGGTCATCTGCGACATCCACACGCCCGACGGCCAGCCGTTTGCCGGCGATCCGCGCGCCTGCCTGAAGAAGGTGATCGCGGCGGCGGCCGCCCGCGGCTTCTCGATGAAGGCGGGGCCGGAGGCCGAGTTCTTCCTGTTTCAGACGAGAAACGGGGCCCCGACGACCGACACGCACGACGCGGCGAGCTATTTCGATCTGAGCCCCGTGGACCAGGGCGAGGACGTCCGCCGCGAGATCGTGCTCGCGCTCGAGGCGATGGGCTTTCACGTCGAGGCGGCGCATCACGAGGTGGCCCCCGGCCAGCACGAGATCGACTTCCGCTACGACGACGTGCTGACCACGGCCGACAACATCAGCACGTTCCGCTTCGTGGTGAAGAACGTGGCCATCCGCAACGGCCTGCACGCCACCTTCATGCCCAAGCCGATTTTCGGGAAGAACGGCTCCGGCATGCACACGCACATGTCGCTGTTCGCCAACGACGCCAACGCGTTCCACGACGCGCGGGCGCCGCGGCAGCTGAGCGCCACCTGCCTGCACTACATCGGCGGGATCCTCCGGCACGCCAAGGGCTTCTGCGCCGTCACCAACCCGCTCGTCAACTCCTACAAGCGGCTCGTGCCGGGCTACGAGGCGCCGACGGCGATCTCCTGGTCCGAGAAGAACCGCAGCCCGCTGGTGCGGGTGCCGGCCACGCGCGGCACCGGCACGCGCATCGAGCTGCGCATGCCGGATCCGTCGTGCAACCCGTACCTCGCGCTCGCGGTCATGCTGCGCGCCGGCCTCGACGGCATCGAGCGCGAGCTCGATCCGGGGCCGCCGATCGACAAGAACATCTTCAAGATGAGCCATCGGGAGCGCCGGCACCTGCGCATCGACGATCTGCCCGGCAATCTCAACGAGGCGCTCGACGAGCTCGAGAAAGACGACGTGGTGCGCGACACGCTCGGCGAGCACCTGTTCGAGCACTTTCTGGCGGCCAAGCGCGAGGAGTGGCAGGACTACATCAAGCAGGTCTCGCCCTGGGAGGTCGAGCGTTACATCGGGCTGTATTAGACGCGCGCCGCCGCGCGGGTGCCCCCCGGCGCCGGGTCCGCGCCGGGTCGGTTCAGGCGGAGATCTCGAGCGCGACCACGGTCATGTCGTCGGCCTGCGGCGTGTCCCCGCGGAATTCCCGAACCTCGGCGAAGATCGCGTCGACCACCTGCTGCGCCGGCTGGCTGCGCGCCTGCTGCACCACCTTCAGCAGGCGCTCCGCGCCGAACTCGCGGCCGAGCGCGTCGACGGCTTCGAAGACGCCGTCGGTGCAGAAGACGAACAGATCGCCGGGCGCCAGATCGAACGTCAGCTCGTCGTAGGCGCTGCCGGCGAAGGACCCGAGCGGCACGCCCGGCAGCACGATCTGCTCGGCGACGCCGCCGCTGCAGCGGATCGGGTAGGGCAGCCCCGAGTTCGCGATCGCGAGCGTGCGCCGCTCGAAGTCGAACGTCGCGTAGCAGAGCGTGCAGTAGTACTCCTCGAGCTTGCGATCGTGGAGGATCGTGTTCATCGAGGCGAGCACGCCGGCCGGCGTGAACCGCTCCGGCGTGAAGCGCCGCCGGAAGGTGCGGGAGCGTACCAGCTCGCCGACAAACGCGCTGTACAGCGCCGCCGGCACCCCCTTGCCCGATACGGCGCCGACCGCCACGACCAGGCCGCTCGGGTCCGGCGCCAGGAAGTCGTACAGGTCGCCGCCGAGCTCGAGCGCCGGGTCGAACCGCGCGGCGATGCCGACCCCCTTGGGCGGCGTGGGCAGTTCGGTCGGCAGCAGCGCCGTCTGGACGCGCTGCGCGAAACGCAGCTCCTTCTCGATCCGCGATTCCTCTTCGAGGATCGTCCCGTAGAGCCGCGCGTTCTCGATGGCCACGGCTGCCTGGCTGGCAAGGAGCGTCAGGATCTGGACGTGGCTCGTCGTGAAGGCGTTGAGCTCGGGGCTCTCGAGGTCGAACACGCCGATGCAGCGGTCCTTGATCATCAGCGGGATCACCAGCTCGGAGCGCGCATCGTCGACGATGTTGATGTAGCGGCTGTCCTTCGAGACGTCCGGCACCAGCACCGCCTCCTTGTGGAGGGCGGCGTGGCCGACGATGCCGTGGCCGAGCTTCACGCGGGGCATGCCGACGCGCTCGCTGTAGCGGACCGCGACCTTCATCTCGAGCTCGCCGGTCTCCTCGTTGAGGAGCATGATGCCGAACGTCCGATAGTCGATCACCCGCTTGGTGAGGTTCGCGATGCGCGTCAGCAGTTCGTCGACGTTGAGGATCGCGCCGAACTCCCGGGCGATGTCCGCCAGCGTCTCGAGCGTGCTGGTGTAGGCGCGCTCCTTCTCGAACAGCCGCGCGTTCTCGATCGCGACCGCCACGTGCGCGCCGAACTGCCGCAGCACCGCCTCGTCGGCCGGCGTGAACTGCCCGCGCGTGAGGCTCAGCAGGTTCAGCGCCCCGATCACGCGCCCCTTCCGCCGCAGCGGGACGACGAGCTCGGCCTGCGAACCGGGCACCGCCTCGACGTAGCGCGGGTCGGCGTGCACGTCGTTCACGAGAAGCGGCCGGCCTTCGGCGACGGCGGCGCCCACCAGCCCCTGGCCGACCTTGACGCGGAGGCCGCTGGCGACCGCGTCCGGATACCCGACCGAATAGGCGATCGTCAGCTCCGCTTTCGCCTCGTCGAGCAGGTACACGGCGAACGCCTGGAATTCGGTGAGCCGGGCGATGAGCGTGGGGATCTTCTGCAGCAGCTCATCGAGGTCGAGGACCGACGTGACCTCGCGGCCGAGGGCGAACAGCGTCGTGAGCGCTTCTGCGGTGTACGCCGGCGGCGGCTGCACGGCAGGCGGCGTGAGCGGATCAGTCAAGGTGAGGGCTGCGTCAGTGTCCCGGCCGCGTGGTGCGCACCACGGCTTCGCGCACGGCATCCGGCGTCGCGACGCTGCGCATCGATCGGGCATGCGCGACACGGCCCGCGCTTGGCGCCAGGGCGATCCGGGGCGTCCGGGACGCGTGCCGCGGATCACGCGGCCGGGACACTAGTATAATCGGTGCGCCCGATGGACCTGACGCTGCCGCTCGACAATGCCGCCATCGAACAGATCCTGCCGCACCGGTATCCGTTCCTCCTCGTCGACCGCGTGATCGAGCTCGAGGTCGACAAACGGATCGTCGGCGTCAAGAACGTGTCGCTCAACGAACGCCATCTGTGGCACGGCGGCGAGGGAGCGCCCGTCCTGCCGCCGACGCTGCTCACCGAAGCGGTGGCGCAGGTCGGCGCGATTCTCGTGCTCGCCAAGCCGGAGAACCGCCGCCGCCTGCCGTTCTTTGCCGGCATCGAGCGCGTGCGCTACCGCAAACCGGTGCACCCCGGCGACGTCGTGGTGATCGAGGCGCGCGTCGTACGCCTGCGTTCGCGAATGGGATTGTTGAAGGGCGATGCGCGCGTCAACGGCGAAGTCGTGCTGGAAGGCACGATGACGTTCGCGCTCGGCCCCGCGATTTGATGCGCGTCGCGGCCGGTTCCGTCGGGACCGGCGGTTCGGGCGCCGCGCAGACCTTCCAGCCCGCTATCTGAAGATCAGCGCCACGCTCCCCGCCTTCACGAGCCTCGACGTCCACACCGCCCATCGCGAGTCCGGGTGCCAGTACCGATACGCGTCGAGGATCGCCGGCGCCAGCGCCAGCGTTCCGACGATCCGTTCGTCGACGCGCGCCGCGTCGGCGATGCCGCGCGTGTCGCGCTCGAATGGACCGGCGCGCGCGAGCGCGACGAGCCCGTAGCCCCCCGACGCCAGCACGTCGAACGCGAGCAGGCCGCGTGCGAACGGGGCATCGGCCGCACGCAGACCGGGCCGGCGCGTCAGCAGCCACTCGCTCGTCGCGTGCTGCGTCCACAACCCCGCCGAGGAGACCGCGATCTCGCGCGCCGGCGTGAGGCCCCGGTGCGCGATGGCGAAGAAGGGCACCGGCCCGAAATGGACGCGCTTCAAGCTCGGGTCCGCGTCGAACGCCGCGTCGAAGACCAGGTGCGCACCCTCGTGCATCCCGAACGCCGCGGCGCCGCCGGCCACGAACGTCACAGCGTCGGCCAGCGAGCGTCCGCGACGCTCAGCCGCCGGGCTGGTTGCCGATTGAGCCGACGCGGCGGGCGCGAGAAGCGCCACCAGCACCGCCAGCGCGCCGGGGGCCCCGGCACGGCAGAGGACGGCACTCAAGTTGCACTTCCGTTGAGCCGGGAATGGGGGTCCCGCATGCTCGAATCCATCGCCATCATCCTGATCGTCCTGTGGCTGCTCGGGATGGTGACCGGCTATACGATGGGCAACTTCATCTACGTCCTGCTGGTGATCGCCATCGTGCTCTTCCTGGTCCGCCTGATCAACGGCAGACGCGTGGTGTGATCGCCGGACTCACCGTTTTCCCCTGACAATGGCCATACCGGCCAGCACGATCGCCGCGGCGGCGAGCATCCGGGCGCTCACGGGCTCGTGGAGCACGGCGGTGCCGAGCGCGACGGCAATCAGCGGGTTGACGTACGCATAGAGCGACACCGTCGCAACCGGCAGGTGCCCGAGCGCGTACGTGTACGCGGAGAAGCCGACAATCGATCCGAACGCGACGAGATACAGGACGCCCAGCGTCGACCTGAGGCTGTACGCGGCCATGCTCCACTCGCGGTGAAGCAGGCCGCCGGCAAGCAGCCACAGGCCGCCAAACAACATCTCGATCGACACCGCGGCCAGCACGTGCTCCCCCGGCCCACGCCGCTTCGAGTACACCGATCCGAGCGCCCATCCCAGGCACGCGAGCTGCGTCGCGATCACGCCGCCGGTGAATCCCGGCGGGCCGCCGACCTGGAGATCCGGCCACACCAGCACGACGATGCCGGCGAAGCCGACGAGCAGGCCTCCCGCGCTGCGGGGCGTCAGCGGCGCGCCGCCCGGCACGAGCGCCTCGATGGCGACCATCCAGAACGGCGCGACGGCGACCAGCACCGCCGTGAGGCCGCTCGGCACCGTCTGCTCGGCCCAGACGACGGCGCCGTTGCCGAAGCCGATGAGGAGCAGCCCGAGCATCGCCAACCCCGGCCAGGTCGCGCGTCCCGGCAGCCTCTGCCCGCGCGAGACGAGGATCGCGACCAGCAGCGAGCCGGCGGTCAGCCATCGGACCGCCGACATCAGCAGCGGCGGATAGGTCTCGATGCTGATGCGAATGGCGAGGTACGTCGTGCCCCACACGACGCAGACGACCAGCCATGCGGCGTAAGCCCGGGCCGCCGCCGCCCCCTTCGCGCCCGGTGCGAGGCTCATGTGGCGGCGAAACTGTAGTACAACACGGCCCGACACCGCACGCGGCCGGGACACGGTAGAATGACCGCCATGGGCCGAAAGTCTTCAGCCAAGCAACAGCAGCAGGGAGCGCCCCGCTGCCCGGTGGAGGCGAAGCGTTCCTCGCCCCGTATGGCGGCGCTGATCCTCGTGGTCGTCGCCGCGATCGCGGCCGTGTTCTTCCTGCGCCAGGGAACCGAGCCGGATGCCGTCGCCGCGCAGGCGGCGGCGGTGCCGCCGCAAAACCAGCAGCCGCACGAACAGGCGGTGCTGCCGCCGCTCGACATCCCGGCCGAGTACACCCCGCGGCCGCCCGACGTGATTCGCGCGGCGTACACCTTCGCCGCGGAGCATCCCGAGGTGCTCAGCTACGTCCCCTGCTTCTGCGGCTGCGAGGCCGCCGGCCACAAGGGCAATCACGACTGTTTCGTCCGCGAGCGCGCCGCCAACGGCGACGTCGTCGCATGGGACGAGCACGGCACCGAGTGCACCGTCTGCATCGACGTCGCCACCCGTGCGCGCCAGTTGTTTGCCGAAGGCAAGTCGGTCCCGGAGATCCGCGCGACCGTCGAGAAGGACTACGCGGGAGCGGCGAGCCACACGCCGACGCCCGACCCGCCGCAGTAGGGGCGCACCCGGCGCCCGGCGACTCCAACTGGCGACTGTTATGATGTCGCCGATGAATCTCCGGGACGACCCTTTCGCACGGCTCTTCGAAGCCGTGCAGGAAGGCGTCTACATCGGGATCGTCGGACCCGAGTCGAGCACGACGATCGCCGCCAACCCTCATCTGAAGCTGATGTTCGGCGCCGCAGCCGAATCCTCCGAAGCCGCCGTCCGCCCCTTCGATCCCGATCGTTTCGTCGATCCCCAGGGACGCGCCGCGCTGCTCGGGCGGCTTTCGGCAGACGGCGCCGTCACCGACTACCTGCTGCGGCTGCGCCGGGCCGACGGCAGCGCGTTCTGGGTGGAGATCACCGCGCGCGCCGATCCGCCCGCGCCCGACGGCGCCATGCGGCTCGAGGCGCTCGTGCGCGACGTCAGCGAGCGCAAGAAGCTCGACGACGAACGGCGCGACATCTACCACCAGTTCCTGCAGGCCGAGAAGATGGCCGCGCTGGGGCAGACCATTTCGGGCGTGGCCCACGAGCTCAACAATCCGCTTGCGACGATCCTGAGCTGGGCCGAACGGCTGTCGGAGCGCCCCGGTCTCGACGATCCGGTGCGCCGCGGGCTCGAGACGATCCTCGGCGAATCCGAGCGCGCGGCCCGCATCGTCCGCAACCTGCTGACGTTCGCCCGCAAGCGCCAGACGACGCGCGCGATGGTCGACGTGAACCACGTGGTGCGCGAGACGCTCGCCCTGCGTGCCTACGAACAGCGACTCACGAACATCGGCGTGATCGACGCGCTCGCCGCCGGCCTCCCGCCGGTCTTCGCCGACGGCCACCAGCTGCAGCAGGTGCTGCTCAACCTGATCATCAACGCGGAGCAGGCGATGCTCTCGGTCAACGGCCGCGGCGTGCTCGTCGTGCGCACCTGGCACGACGCCGGACAGGAATGCGTGGTCCTCGAGATCAACGACAATGGCCCCGGCGTGCCGGACGAACTGCAGCCGAAGATCTTCGATCCGTTCTTCACGACGAAGGAAGTCGGAAAAGGCACCGGCCTCGGGCTCACCGTCGCCTACGCCATCGTGCAGGAGCACGGCGGGCGGATCCGGCTGGAGTCGCGCGACGGCGGCGGCGCATCGTTCTACGTGGAACTGCCGGTGACCGGCGCGGCGCTGCCGCCGGTGCCCGCGCCCCGCGCCCCGGCGCCCGACGCCGCCCGGACGCAGGCCGGCGCGACGATCCTCGTCGTCGAAGACGAGGTGGCGCTGGCAACCGCGGTCATCGAAGCGCTGCGCGACGCCGGCTACCTCGTGCAGCACGCGGCCGATGGCGAGGACGCGCTCGCGAAAGTGGCGGCGGACCGCTTCGATCTGGTGTTGTGCGATCTGAAGATGCCGCGGCTCGACGGCGTCTCGTTCTTTCAGCGCCTGGAGAGCACCGCGCCGGGCCTGTCCAGACGCGTCATCTTCGTGACCGGCGACATGGCCGGCACCGACGCCGAAAAGTTCCTGGCCGAAAGCGGCTGCCGCTGGCTTGGCAAGCCGTTTCGCCTGGGCGACCTGCTGCGGATGGTGAGAGAGGCGACCGCATGAGCGGGTGGCCGGTAGGGCTGGAAGAGCACACGGGAAGACGGCAACCAGCGACCGGCCGGAGCGACAGGCCGGAACAGCGAAGCGCGGATGTCGCGCAGGCTCCCGAGCAGGGCAGGCGCGGTGCGGGACCGGCCTGGCGCATGCGGGCGCCGTCGCGTTGCGCACCACGCCCGCCGCGCCGCAGCTCGGTCTATCTCGCCGCAGCCACCGCGTGGCGCGTCCGCGCGACGCGCAGCGGCACCTTCGCCGCCGCCTTCTTCGCCGGCGTGTAGGCCAGGACGACGGCGCGCGTCGCCGCATCCGCCGGCCGTGCCGCCGCTGCCGGCCTCAGCGAGGCTTTCGCCATCGCCGGCTTCTTGCTGGCGAATTCCACGAGCGCGCCCTTCAGCTCGGCGACCGCCTGCGCGGGCGCGATGTCGCCGAGCGCGTCACGCAGGCGTCGAATCGCCCGCGCGTGCAGTTGCGATACGCGCGACTCGTTGACGCCAATCTCGGCGCCGATCTGGCGCATCGTGACCTCGCCGTAGTAGTACAACCCAATCACCTTCTGCTCGCGCCACGGCAGCGACTGGATCGCCACCCGGATCCGCTCCCGCGTCTCGCGCCGTTGGTAGGCGTGATCGGGCGATTCGGGCTCCGAGGGCACCAGCGCGGCCGGCAGCGAGCTCTCGTCGAGGTGCTCGCCGGTGGCGAGCGGCGAGGTCGCTTCGATCGTGTTGATGCGGACGATCGTCCGGCTCAAGCGCTTCTCGTCCGAGCCGACCCGCGCAGCCAGGTCGGCCATCGACGGCTCGTGCCCCAGTTCGCGCCGCAGCGCCTCGCGCGCCGCATCCAGCTCGCGCCGCTGCCGGCGGACGCCGCGAGGCCAGGCGTCCTTGCGGAGCGCATCGATCATCGCCCCGCGCACGCGGCGCTCCGCGAACGTCTCGAACTTGATGTTGCGGCTCTCGTCGAACCGGTTGGCCGCGTCGATCAGCCCCAGCACGCCGTCCTGTACCAGATCGCCGATGTCGATCGAGTTCGGCATCGACGAAGCCATCCGCCGCGCGAGCGCCTCGACGAAGGGCAGGCTGGCGACAATGCGTCGGTTGGTGCTCGGGGCGACTGGATGGGCGCGCATCTTTGGTCTCTCCTGGGAAGCTGCTCAGCGCTTCCGACGGGTGCGCCGTGTCGCAACCCTGGTACCAATAGCTGAGGCTCGCGCCAACGATCCGCCGATATCAGCGACTAAGTCGCTTGTTATCAGCGAGATGTTCGTATGTTCCGGAACGGGGCTTGCCTGCGTCGAAGCGTGCAGATCGCCAAGTCGTTGACGCTTTTGAGATGTCGAACTGTCAACGAATTGACCGCGTACTTACAATTTCGATTGATTGGGAGAGGGCGAGGGGAGCGCCGTCGCGTCGCCGTTACGACGGTTCGGACGCGTTTGTGGCGCGCTGGCGGATCTCTTTCGCGGTGCGCATGGCCTCGAGGGCGCCGGCCACGACCTGCCCGGCGCGCGCCCGGTGCACGTCGTCTGGCGCCTTGGCCTCGAGCAGTTCCGCGTGGGCGAGGATGATCCCGAGCTGGTTGTTCAAACGGTGAAACAGCGCGCGCAGCTCGGGCGATTCGTCCATGGCGGCCCTGGCGAGCAGTTGCTCGACGCTCGGAGCACCCGATATCACGCCTGCTTGCTTTCGGCCTGCCACATCGACTGGACGGCGGGGCGGTGGCTGTCGTTCGGATCGCGCCACAGCGTATCGACGAAGATGCGCACCGATCCGCCCGCGGTCCGCACGTACTCGATCTTGCCGCTCGAGAGCCAGTTGTAGATGGTGCGTCGGCTGACCCCGACGAGCTCACAGGCCTTCATGATCGAAATCGTTTTTCGTTCCACTTGGCTGCTTGCCTCCGTGAAAGACGTATCGGAGCGTCTCGCGGGGGGCAATAGGCAGGGGGCTGGGGCTGGAGGCGGCGTCGTGCCGGGGAGCGGCCGCCGCCCCACCCCCTAGTGTCCCGTCCCAGTGGATCGTGGCATAAGTCGCGGAGCGCCGCGCCCCGATGGCCAGGCGCGAGGAGTGAGGATATTGGGGATATCTGAGCGACGAGCAACGCCGCCAGCGGGGATGCGCCGCCCGCGAATGGTGTCGCGAACCACTGGGACAGGACACTAGCCTGCAGCCTCAACCATATGTCAAACTCTTGGCGCTTTCCAAGTGCCTGATATCGCAAAACATCTGCTCATCGTCGAAGACGAGACGGCGTTGAGACAGGCCATTGCCGCCCAGCTGACCGACCGGGGCTACGAGGTGCAGGAAGCGGGCTCCGGCGAGGAGGCGCTGGCCCGGCTCGCCGATTTCGCGTTCGACATCATCGTCACCGATCTGCGGCTCCCGGGAATGGATGGCTCCGCCGTCGTCGAGGCGGCGGTCGCGCGGTATCCCGAGATCATCGCGATCGTCGTGACCGGCTACGGCACGGTGAAGGACGCCGTCGAAGCGATCAAACGCGGCGCGTGGGACTTCGTGAGCAAGCCCTTCCAGATCGACGAACTGCTGCTGGCGCTCGGGTCCGCCATCGAGCAGCGGCAGTTGAAGTCGGAGAACGCCTACCTGCGCGCCCAGCTCGAGGAGCGCTATCGATTCGAGGGGATTGTCGGCAGGAGCCGGTCGATGGCGCGGCTCTTCCAGCTCCTCGAGACGGTTGCGCCGACCAGCAGCACCATTCTCATCACCGGCGAGACCGGCACGGGCAAGGAGGTGGTGGCGCGGGCGATCCACCACAATGGCCCGCGCCGGATGCATCGCTTCGTCGCGCTGAACTGCAGCGCGATCCCCGAGACGCTGCTCGAAGCAGAGCTGTTCGGCCACGTGCGCGGCGCCTTTACCGGCGCGGTCGGCAGCCGCGCCGGCCGCTTCGAACAGGCGCATCGGGGCACGCTCTTCCTCGACGAGGTTGGCACGATGAGCGTGGCGCTTCAGATGAAGTTGCTGCGCGCGCTCCAGGAGCGCGAATTCGAGCGCGTCGGCGATTCCCATACCACGCGCGTCGACGTGCGCGTGATCGCCGCGACCAACAGCGATCTCGGTCGGATGGTGGCCGAAGGCGGCTTCCGCGAGGATCTGTACTACCGCCTCAACGTGATCCCGATCGAGCTGCCGCCGCTGCGCGAGCGCAAGGACGATATTCCGCTGCTCGTGCAGCACTTCCTGGCGAAGCTCACGAAGCCGCCGCGGCCCGACGGGCGCGCCGGGCGGCCGCCGGCGCCGCACGGCGGTCCTGCGCGCGAACCGTCCGCGCCGGCGCCGGACGCCGCCCGGGCCGTCCGGCCCGGCGCCTCCGACGAGCGCACTCCCAGGCCCGCGGCCGCCGACTCGCGCCCCGCAACGACCCTGTCGCAGGAGGCGATGCGCCGACTGATGGCGTATCCCTGGCCCGGCAACATCCGTCAGCTCGAGAACGCCATCGAGCGCGCGCTCGCCTTCAGTGCGGGACGCTCCCAGATCGATGTCACCGATCTGCCGGCCGAAATCCAGCAGGCCGACGAGCCGGCGGCGCCCGGCACGATCGCCCTCCCCGCATCGGGCGTCGATCTCGAGTCCTACATCGCGACGATCGAGCGTGAGCTGATCGAGCGCTCCCTCGAGCGGACGAACGGGAACAAGGGGCGGGCGGCCCGGCTGCTGAATCTCAAGCGCACGACGCTGGTCGAGAAGCTGAAGCGGTTGAATCGGCGGCCGTAGGGCAGCCCTTCAGGTCCGCACCGGGGCGAGGGGCGTGGCGGCGCGCGTCAGACTCGCGCCGCCGCGTAGTTGTCCACGAACCAGGCGTAGGTCGCTTCGAGTCCCTCGTGCAGGTTCACGCGATGCCGCCATCCCAGCGCGTGCAGGCGCCGCACGTCGAGGAGCTTTCTCTCCATGCCGTCGGGCTTGGTCGGGTCGAATTCGAGCTGCGCCCGCGGGTAGACGATCGCTTTCATGAGACCGGCGAGCTCGCGAATGCTGAGATCCTCGCCCGTGCCGACGTTGATGTGCCGCGCCTCGTCGTAACGCTCCATCAGGAACACGCACGCATCGGCGAGATCGTCGACGTGCAGGAGCTCGCGCCGCGGCGTGCCGGTGCCCCAGACGGCCACGCGCGGAGCCCCGCTCAGCTTCGCTTCGTGGAGCTTTCGCATCAGCGCCGGCACGACGTGCGATCCGCGCAGATCGAAATTGTCGTTCGGCCCGTACAGATTGGTCGGCATCGCCGAGATGAAGTTGCAGCCGTACTGCCGGCGGTACGACTCGCACAGCTTGATGCCGGCGATCTTCGCAATCGCGTACGCCTCGTTGGTGGGTTCGAGCGGTCCCGTGAGCAGCGCCTCCTCCGGCATCGGCTGCGGCGCCGCGCGCGGGTAGATGCAGGAGCTCCCGAGATACAGCAGCTTCTTGGCGCCGTAGACGTGAGCGGCGTGCACCACGGTGGCGTGAATCAGCATGTTGTCGTAGATGAATTCGGCCGGGCGCGTCGAGTTCGCGACAATGCCGCCGACCGTGCCCGCGGCGAGAATCACGAATTCCGGCCGGTTCGCGCGGAACCAGTAGGTGACCGCCGCCTGGTCGCGCAGATCGAGCTGCTCGCGCGTGGCCGTGAGCAGGTTCGTGAAGCCACCCGCGTGCAGGCGGCGCATGATCGCCGAGCCGACAAGGCCGCGGTGGCCTGCGACGAAGATCCGATCGCCAGCGTCCATGCGGCGGTAGTATGCCGCATTCACCGAGGTGAATCCACGGAATCCGGGGCGTTCAGCGATTGAGCAGGCTGGCGAATGCGGTGACGACCGCGGCGAGCGTCGTGATCCGGACGCCGACGATCCAGACAAAGTACCGCGTCATCTTCTCGTCGAGGCCATCGAGCCGCCGGTCGATGGCGTCGAAGCGGCGATCAATGCGCTGTTCGAGCCCGTCTCGCCAGATAAGTCGGGGAGGCTGTCGCCGCGCACGGCAGTTTTCGACACCGGCCGGCCGCGCTGCGCGGCCAATTGCTGCGACAATGAAGCATGCCTCCACGCCACGCCTTCTGGACCATCCTGATCGACGACCGGCCGACCGCGTTCCGCGCGCGCGAGCGGGAGGAGCTGCTGCCCACGCTGCACCAGCTCCAGCGCAAGCACCCGGACGCCGCGATGAAGTGGTTTGCGCGCGGGCGGCTGTGGGACACGCCGCAGGCCGAGCACGACGACTTCCAGCGGCGCAAGCGCGCCGGCGCGCCCCTCTTCGGCAGGAAATCGGAGGGAGGCGGAGCCGGTGACGACGCAGCAGCCGGCGCGCGAGGACGCGACTGGCGGCCCGGCGGCGAGCACCGCGATCCCCGGGATCGCTTCAACAGGAAGAAGAAGCGAGATCAGACGTGGAACAAGAGGTCGCAGGGCGATCGTCCCTGGAGCAACAGGCAGACCGAAGGGTCGCCGCGTGACGATCGGCCCCGGCCCGACAGGTCCTCCAGCGACAAACCGCATCGAGATCGGCCGTGGCAGCCGAAGCTCGACGATCATCGCCCGCACGGCGATCGCCCCTGGCGGCCCAAACCCGGCGGCGACCGCCCGCCCGGCGATCGCCCCTGGCGACCCAAACCCGGCGGCGACCGCCCGCACGGCGATCGCCCCTGGCGACCCAAACCCGGCGGCGACCGCCCGCACGGCGATCGTCCCTGGCGGCCCAAACCCGGCGGCGACCGCCCGCACGGCGATCGCCCCTGGCGACCCAAACCCGG
>JADZED010000020.1 GCA_020850715.1 Acidobacteriota bacterium | reverse complement strand
CCCTTCCCTCGCTGCTTGCAGCGAGTGTGTGCCCCGAAGGGGTCGGCTCAATACGGCCAGAATTCTCGGAGGTCAGTGCGCCAGAATTTCCGGAACAGTGGGCGTCAGAATTTCCGGAACCCACACAAGTCTATGGATTAGCTATCAGAAGCACGCGAATTTCGCAACAATGCAGGCCTGCAGCCAAGACAGCGATGTCAATGACTGCACATCTTCAAGCGCCCTGTGGGGAAGATGGTTTGGCTGGGAGTTGACGAATGCTGGCGAGCGTCAGGCTCGCTTACTCGATGATCTGGGACAGATCGTTCCAAAATGGCGCGGGCAGCAAGTGTGGTCGTGCGGGAAGAAGTTCTTCGGAGCGGGCCCGCTCTATCGCGGTCTCTACCTCGCGCACTTCACGCCACATGGCTGGGAGGATGTGGATTTCTCTGTCGGCACACCCGTATCGAGGGCTTGCGCACCGTAGTGACGATCGATTCATTCGTGTTTTCGTTCTCGGACAATCACGAATTCGGTCGGAAGAACCAGAAGGACTCGTCAATGAGAATAGACTGTCCGATTGCTGTATTCGTGGCCCTGACTTCATTGTTCGCGGCACCGATGCCGGCTACAGCTCAAGGTGAGCGCAGCGAGTGGGTAGCCGGTCGACTATTCTGGGACGCAGACCGCACCTCAAATGTCGACATCCCTTCCGGAGTTGGCGCTGGCTTGTTGTTCGGAACGGATGTGGCACGACGCTTCGGCGTCGAGGTCGGATTCGACTGGCCCAAGGCGCGAACCGTGACCTCGATCCAGACCATGCGCGATCCCTTCTTCGGTCCAGAGCGAATTGCGGAGCATGTGACGCATCAGTCGCCAACAGTTACAGCCGGGGTGCTAACGAATATTGTCTCGGCCTCACGCGCGAGCGTCAGTGCGCTCACAGGTGCGGCATTCGTATGGCAACGTTCCAGGTACGACACAATCGCGGAGCGAGGCGCCGAGACGTTCGAATCTGTTGTTGAGGGGACGTCGCTGTGGCGAGGCTTGCTCATAGGTATCGAGGCCGCCATCTGGACTGGCGAAGACATTGTAGTTGTACCGGAAGTCCGCGCCATGTGGTTCGGCGAGCAGGATGGTCGTTCGGCGGCCGCCATTTTCCGAAGCGGTATTTCGGTACGTTGGCGGTACTGAGCGCGGTGTTCGGCTGTGTGAATCGTACCGGGATTGGGTCGTATTTCGAGTTGTTGTCAAATGTTCCGGATCGGCGGGTGGGGGAACACCGGCGATAACTTCCAGGGATCGATCGATGAAGTGGCGGTCTACAACCGCGCGTTGACGGCGGCCGAGATCAGCGCGCATCGCGCCCTGCGGAACGGGATCATCAGCGGCTCGGGCACGATCACATCGTTCAGGCAATCAGACTGTCTGAAGGACCGGAATCCAACGACCGCGGCGAATCTCGATGTGGAGAAAGGACCGTTCAGGGAAACAGCAGCTCGCGCCGCCATTCGCCGCGGCCGCCGCCCTCGCGCGCGAAGCGCTCGCGCACGTGCAGGCGCGCCGGATCGCTCGTCCAGAACTCGATCGCCGACGGCACCACGCGGTATCCCGACCAGAACGGCGGCCTCGGCACGTCGCCTCCCTCGAAGCGTTCGCGCGCCTCGGCGACCCGCTGCACCAGTGTTTCGCGCGATTCGAGCGGCGTGCTCTGCGCCGACGCCCACGCCCCGATCTGCGACGCCCTGGGACGGGTCGCGAAATAGGCGTCCGCCTCCTCGCCAGAAACCCGCTCGACGGATCCTTCCACGCGGACCTGCCGGCCGATCGGCGACCAGTAGAAGCACAG
Organism: Acidobacteriota bacterium; assembly: GCA_020850715.1. Lineage (GTDB taxonomy): Bacteria > Acidobacteriota > Vicinamibacteria > Vicinamibacterales > CAVVIG01 > JADZED01. Next base: position 73,171 of record JADZED010000020.1, on the reverse strand, counting down.
CGACGCGTACGGGTGCGCCGCCAGCGCCGAGGCTTTGCGGCTCCCGAGATTGGTGTAGAAGACGAATCCCCGCGCGTCCACCCCCTTCAGCAGGACGTAGCGAGCCGACGGGCGGCCGTCGGGATCCACCGTCGCGAGCACCATCGCGTCGGCCTCTGGCCCGGCCGCCGACGCCTGCGCGTACAGCGCGCTGAACGTCTCGATGGGATCGGGAATCACGGGAGCTCGGTGTGGCGGACCGCTCGGCGCGCCGCCATCTCCCGACCGATGGCACCGAGGTCCTCCGGCGTCAGGGCGCGGCCGGCCGCCGGGAACAGTTCGCGATCCTCGATGCCGATGTGCACGGCATACAGCGCCTTGAGCGCGGCGAGGTGGTCCTGGAGCGCCGCCGCATCGGCCGGCGCGAGGCGATCGTCGGCCAGCCACCGGCGCACGATCGCGTCGACGGCGCGGTGCCGTTCGTCGGCCCGGCTGTGGTCGCGCTCGAGGCGGTCCATCACCGCGAGCACCCGCACGACGCCTCGATCGCCAGACGCGCGGAGCTTCGGGAACAGGCTCTCTTCCTCGTCGGCCGTATGCCGCGGCGCCGCGGTGGCGAAGTAGGTGAGCGCCCCCTCGAGCTGGCCGCGCTGCGGCGAGGTGAGCGGACCGCCTTCGGCCTGCTCGGTGATGAGCACCAGGACGTCCAGGAAGTGCTCGATCCGCCGATGACAGTCGCCCAAGAGGCCGAGTGGTTCGTCGAATCCGTGGTCAGGCCGTTGCCCGAGTCTGAGAAACATTCCGCCTCCAGTGTGCTGCGACGACGAGCCCGTTGTCGAGAGCCGCGATGGTGACGCCGGCAAACAGGCTCCATGCCCCGGCGGCGACGAGCCCTGCCGACTCCAGGTACATCCCCGCCGCGAGCGCCGGCACGCCGGCGGTCCAGCCGGCGAAGACGATGGTCTGCAGCGTGCGATCGCGCATCGTGTGCGGCGACGGCGGCGGGATCCGGTAGCCGCTGTCGGCATACGACCAGAACCAGGTGACCAGCGGCACGAGCCGTCCTTCCATGCCGACGACGATCTGCGCAAGGAAGCCGACCAGCCCGGCGACGCCATACGCCGCGGCCAGATGGAGCATGCGTACGGAGGGAGCGGCCACGGCGAGCACCAATCCCGCCGCCGCGGCGGCGACGAGCCACACGCCGGCGGCCGCCGCGTGCAGCACGCCGAAATCGGGGCGCGGCATGCCTGGCTGCCGCGCTGCCGGATGCTTCGCCATCCAGACGACGTGGGCGGCGAATACGGCGACGCCGGCGATGAAGAGCGCGCCGAAGACGAAGGCCCAGGAACTGCGGCGCAGCAACGACACGAAAAGGCCGAGCACGCCAACCTCGAGCAGGACGCCGCCGGCCACGGCCGGGCGCCCCGCGAGGATCTTCGAGGGCAGCGTCATCGGCAGCAGGCGGTAGGCCACGCCGATCACCATCATCGTCGCCCATCCGAGCGCCGCGAGGTGGGCGTGCGCGAACACGTTCGAGAGCACGAAGCCCGGCAGCGCGTGCGAGGTCTTGTTCCAGGCGACGAGCAGGCCCATGGTCGCGGCAATCCAGAAGTTCGCACAGGCCAGCACGATGTGGAGCTTCACCGCCGGCTGGACCGGGGCGCGCAAGATGCCGGCGCCGATCCGCCAGGTCATGTACAGCACGGCGGTCGCCACGATCCCTGCCGACCACGCCATGCCGGCGTACCGTTCGATCCAGAAGTGGCCGACCATCCCGATGAGGCCGGTGATGGCGCACACGTACATGACGACGTCAATCCGCCGTTGCGGCATCTCCATCCGCAGCGCAATCGGCCCGACGATGTAGATGGCGCCCAGGATGGAGAAGGTAATCCAGCCGAGCGTGACGAGGTGGACGAGCCCGACCATCCACGCGTGATAGAAGAAGCCGGCCACCGAGCGGGGCCACAGGCCCACAAGCAGAAACGCGAGCGCCAGCGACGTGTGCGCCGTGCCGAGGTAGAGCAGGGGGACGAGTCGTGCAGGGGTCCTGGGCGCGGTCACACGCTTCTCGTCATCGCTCCACCCATTCTACGAAGCGCGGCGGCACTTCGTCGCGGACGATGAAGACGCGCAGCACGCGATCGTCGTGGTACATCGCCTTGACCGCCTGGCGCGCCTCGTCGAGCGTCGGGAAGCTTCGCGCGGTCGCCGGAATGATCGAGGCGGTCCCTTGCTTCATGATGGGGCGGACGCGGAACCCGACGGCGGACTCCGCTCGAGCTGCTGGCTCGGCCGTTGTCGTGGTCCCTTCAGCTTCGTCAATGGGCATGAGCAGTGTCGCTGACATGCGGGCTCCTCTGGATGTCGCCGGGACCAATCGGATCCTCGGCCGGCCCGGGCTCGTATACGCACAGCGGATCGGAGGCCATGACGGCGCCGGTCGCCGCGAACGCGCGGGAGCGCGAGCCGCCGCAGATCTCGCGGAAGCGGCAGCGCCCGCACTTGCCCAGCAGCGAGTTCGAGTGGCGGAGCCGGACGAACATCTCGTCGTGGCGGTAGACGGCGTCGAGCCGGTCGGTGCGGATGTTGCCGCGGACGGCCGGCAGGAAGCCGCTCGGGCAGATGTTGCCGATGTGGTCCACGAAGACGAAGCCGTTGCCGTCGTTCACGGCGCGCGGCGCGCGAAGCGGCTGGCGGCGGCGCTCCCTCCCGATCTGCCCCTCCCGCCCCTCCCGCCCCTCCTGCCCTTCCTGCCCCTTCCGTCCCCCGTGCTCGCGCTGCCAGACGACACGCTGATAGTGCGGCGCCTCGGTGGTCTTGATGCCGAACGGCGCGGTGAGCGACAGGTCGTAGAGATAGTTGAGCACCCGCTCGCATTCCTCGGCCGAGATCTGCTCGAGGCTTTCGCCGCGTCCGGTCCGAATCAGGAAGAACAGCGCCCAGAGCGCGATCGGCAGCTCCGAGACGCGTGCGGCCATCGCCTCGAGATGCGGCAGCGTGAGGCGGCTGATTGTCGAGTTGATCTGCAGAGGCAGGTCGAGCGCGATCGCGGCGTCGATGATCCGCATCGTCCAGCCGTAGGATCCGCGCACGCGCCTGAACGCGTCGTGCGGTTCGGCGCTCGGACCGTCGAGGCTCACGGCGATACGCGACAAGCCGGCAGACTTCAGCTCGGCCAGGCGCGCCCGGGTGGCGGCAGCGGTGCCGCTCGGCGTGAGCGCCACGGTCAGGCCCCGGCCGGCGGCGTGCGCCACGAGCGCGGCGAGATCCTTCCGAAGCATCGGGTCGCCGCCGGTCAGCACGAAAAGCGGGCGTCTCGAGGGTGTGCCGGCCGGTGGCGCGCCAGGCCCGGGTTCTCCAAGCGCGGCAATCTGGTCGATGAGCGCGCAGCCCTCCTCGGTCGTGAGCTCGCGTGGATCCCGGCACGGCACCGCGCTGGCGCGGCAGTGCACGCAGGCCAGCGCGCAGGCCCGCGTGGTCTCCCAGATCACGAGGAACGGAGTGCGGCCGAAATCCATGAAGCCAGCATGTGGCGGCATGCCGGCAGGCGGTATGACACCGGTCATAGCCGGCCCCTGAGGCACGTACGATGCCGGCGGCGCACGTCGAGAACCGCCGGAAATCCGCGGGCGGGCCCATGGCGGAGCGCGGCTAATTTCCCATCCGCGGGAAAATCCTCGGGCCGCATGCGGTCTGCCGGCACCGTCCCGCCGATTTCCTGAATGTCTCCACGCGGCCTGGCCGGGCATCGTCTTTGCCTCTGCCGGCGCGACGCGACGTATGACCCGGGTCATGGTGCGGCGTCTGGTCGCGCCCTAGAGTCAGCCAGTAGCCGGAGGAGTCCACATGAAGCGCGTGATCCTGCTGGTCGCGGTCCTTGCGGCCGGGTGCTCGGCGAAACCCCCGGTAGAACCCGCGTCGTTGACGCCTCCCTTCCTCGAGACGCCGATCGGGCCGCGGCCGGCGACGACGCCGGCGCTGTTGGCGAAGGGCAAGCAGGTCTACGAGGCCAACTGCGTCCAGTGTCATGGCGCGGCGGGCAAGGGCGACGGCTTCGGCGCGCCGTTCCTCGTGCCGCTGCCGCGCGACTTCACCTCCGGGCAGTTCAAGTTCCGCACGACGGCGTCGGGCCAGCTCCCGACCGACGAAGACCTCTTCCGCACGATCTCGCGCGGCGCGAACGGCACCGGCATGCCGCCGTGGCAGTACCTGCTGCCCGACGAGGATCGCTGGGCGCTGGTCGAGTACGTGAAGAGCTTCGACGCGCGCTTCGCCGACGGCCGGCCGCGGGCGCCGATGCCGCTGCCCGGCGCGGCGCCCGAGCCCGGCAGCGCCGGGCGCGGCAAGGAGGTCTACGCGAAGATGCAGTGCGCGAAGTGTCATGGCGACGACGGCCGCGGCGTCGGGCCGTCGGCACCGACGCTCACCGACACGGCCGGCCATCACGTGAACTCTCGGGACCTGACGCTGCCGGCGACGTTCCGCACCGGATGGGCCGAACGGGAAATCATGCGGACCTTCGAGACGGGAATGAACGGGGTGCCGATGCCGTCGTACTCGGAGGCGATGCAGATCCAGGAGAAGTACGACCTCATCGCCTATGTGAAGTCGTTCGCCAAGCACGGCCCTGGCGATCAGAAGCGGCAGACCGCGCAGAGCATGGAAGGGCTTGGCGCACCCGACCGCACCATCGCGCTGCGCGAGCACGCCTGGAAGTACGAGCCGTCGGAAATCCACGTGAAGGCGGGCGAGGTCGTGCGGATCGACTTCTCGACCACCGACAACGGCCTGGGGGCCGGCCACGGCTTCGCCCTCGACGGGATCGATCAGAGCGTGTTCATCAACGGCGCGATGGTCGGCGCGCCGCTCTCGGTCACCTTCAAGGTCGACACCCCGGGACGCTACCACTTCTATTGTGCGACACAGTGCAGCACGTCGGAGCTCCACCCGCACATGCAGGGTGTGCTCGTCGTGGAGTAGGAGCCTGATTATGAAGCGCCATCCTGTCCTCCTCGTGGCGGCGTCGGTGATTGCGACGGTCATCGGCGTCCAGACGCTCGGCTGCGGCGCGGCCCGCTCGGCGCGCTCGATCGCCGCCGAACAGGTGTACGTGCCGCCGGGCGAGCTCGACAAGTACTACGGGTTCCTCTCCGGCGGCCAGAGCGGGTCGGTGTTCGTGATCGGCGTTCCGTCGGGGCGGCTGATCCGGGAGATTCCGGTGTTCGAGCCGCGAGCGGCCTACGGCTACGCGCTGCTCGAGAGCGACCCGCGGCGGCAGCTCCTCGAGTCCACCGGCGGCCTCTGGGGGGACACGCATCACCCGATGCTGTCGGAGAAGGGCGGCATCTTCGATGGCCGCTATCTCTGGATCAACGATCTCGCCAACGGCCGGCTCGCGCGCATCCGGCTCGATCGCTTCGAGGCCGACCGCATCATCAAGCTGCCGAACCTGCAGGGCGCGCACGGCATCGCCGTCGTCTCGCCCGACACGAAGTACGTCGTCGTGAACGGCGAGTTCGAGCAGCCGACCGACGGCATGGTGACCAACCCGGCGCCCTACACCTCGGTAGTCGCGTTCGTCGACCCCGAGAGCATGGAGGTGAAGTTCGAGGTGCGCGTGAACGGCAACATCGACATCGCCGACACCTCGAAGGACGGCCGGTACGCCTTCTCGACCGTCTACAACCTCGAGCAGGGCAAGGACATGGGATCGATGATCCAGTACGACCGCGACGCGGTCGCCGCGATCGACATCCCGGCCGCCGAGGCGGCGGTCGCCGCCGGCAAGGGCGAGGTGCGCAACGGGGTGCCGATCCTCGATCCGGCCGAGGTGACGGGGATCCTCACGCTGATTCCCGTGCCGAAGAACCCGCACGGCGTGAACGCCACGCCCGACGGCCGCTACGTGATCGCGTCCGGCAAGCTGTCGCCGACGGTGACGATCATCGACGCGCACACGCTGCAGATCGTTGCGGAGCCTGAGGTCGGGCTCGGTCCGCTCCATACGACCTTCGACAATCGCGGGAACGCCTACACGTCGCTGTTCCTCGACAGCCAGGTCGTGAAATGGAACATCGACAAGGCGGTCGCGGGAGCCGACGACTACATCGTCGATCGGATCAACGTGCACTACAACATCGGCCATCTGCAGGCGGTCGGCGGCGATTCGATGAAGCCGGCCGGCAACTATCTGCTCGCGCTGAACAAGCTGTCGAAGGATCAGTACCTGCCGGTCGGGCCAGACCTGCCCGAGAACCAGGAGATCATCGATATCTCGGGCGAGAAGATGAAGATGCTCGCCGCGTTCCCGACGCCGCCCGAGCCGCACGACGCGACGTTCCTCGAGGCCTCGGTGCTCGAGCCGATCGTGCAGCAGGTGTACACGCCGGGCGAAGACGCGGTCGTTGCCGGGCAGGAGAGCGTCGTCCGCACGGGCCCGGGCTCGGTGCAGGTGAACATGACGCTCCTGCGGAGCGCGTACACGCCCGACAGCTTCGAGGTGCGCGAGGGCGACGAAGTGACGCTCAAGATCACCAACGTCGAGACGATCCGCGACATGATCCACGGCTTCGCGCTGCCGGACCACGGCTTCAACATGGCGCTCCCGCCCGGCGACACGCAAGTGCGCACCTTCAAGGCGGGCAAGCCGGGCGTGTACTGGTTCTACTGCACCAACTTCTGCAGCGCGCTGCACCTCGAGATGCGCGGCCGCATGGTCGTGCAGCCCAAGGACTCGGTGATCACGCTGACCGACTGGCACTCGGGCGCCAATGTCGCCGGTCAGGTCGTGCCCGGCGTGCCGTCGACGGGGGCGAGCCAATGAGAGTTCGGGTCCTCTACCTGATCGCCGCGGCCGCAACGGCCGCGGCGATCGCGCTGCCCCTGTGGGGCTTCACGATGTCGGCACCACAGTACCCCGACGAATCGCTGCACCTGCAGGTCGGGCGGACGGGCATCAGCGGCGATCTCCACGAAGTCGAGGCGCTGCAGAAGTACATCGGCGTACGGTTTCCGACCGAGCTGCCCGAGCTCCGGCCCGCTACCTTCGGGATGGCCGCGCTGGCCGGCTTGCTGCTGCTGGCAGCGTTGACCGGCCCCGGCCGCTTCGGGCGCGCCTATCGTGCGTTGTGCGCCGTGCTGTTCGTGCTGTTCCTCGGCGCCTCGGCCGTGGTGGTCCAGACGAGGCTGTACACCGTCGGACACGACCGCGACCCGAATGCGCCGCTTCGCGCGATTGCTGATTTCACTCCGCCGCTCGTGGGCCCGGTCAAGGTCGGCAATTTCACCGTCTGGTCGTTCCCGCACGCCGGCGGCGTCCTGTTGCTGGCCGGTTCGATCCTCAGCGTGGCGGGGCTGTTCGTGAAGCCGGCGGGCGGCACGGAAGCGGCCGCCGCGCGCCGCCTGTCGCGAAAGGACGCGGCGTGAGGCTCCCCGCCGCTGCGCCGCTGGTCGCCGCCGCGCTGATCGCCGCTCCGGCGGACGCGCGCACGTGGACGGTGGGGCGGGCCGGCGCGGATTTTCCGCTCATCGCGCCGGCGATCGCCGCTGCCGCCCCCGGCGACGTGGTCGAGGTGACCGGCGGCGTCTATCGAGAGGATCTGGTGATCGACAAGCCGCTCACGCTCGTCGGCATCGACCGCCCCGTGCTGATCGGCACCGGCGAGGGCACCGTCGTCACGATCACGGCCGGCGGCGCCGAGGTGCGCGGCTTCGCGATCGAGGGCAGCGGCACCGGGCAGACCAACCAGATGGATGCGGGAATTCATCTCCTGTCGGACGGCAATCGCGTGACCGGCAATCTGCTCCGCCGCGTCTTCTACGGGATCGTCGTCGTCGACGCCCGGCGCAACGAGATCGCCGGCAACGAGATTCACGGGCTGCGGGATCTGCCGTTCGGCCGGCGCGGCGACGGGATCTACCTCTATCGCGCGCCGGAGAACGTCGTGGCGCGCAATCGCGTGTCCGGCGAGCGCGACGCCATCTACTTCCAGTACGCGCCGCGCGGACGGGCGATCGACAACGTCGTGTCCGACTCGCGCTACGCGCTGCACGACATGTTCTCCGACGACACGCTGATTGCCGGCAACGAATTCGGCAATTCGGCCGTGGGCGCGAACATCATGAACTCGCGGCGCATCCGCTTCGAAGGGAACCGGATCCTGCGCAATCGGGGCATTCCCGGCGTCGGCGTGACGCTCAAGGAATGCGACGACTCCACGGTGAGCGGCAACACGTTTCTCGGCAACCTCCGCGGCCTGCTGCTCGACGGGTCATCGAACAACCGGTTCGCCGGGAATCTCTTCGCGGCCAACGACACGGCGGTGACGCTGTTCTCGAGCGCCGAGGCCAACGCGTTCGGCGGCAACCGGTTCGACGGCAACTGGAGCGACGTCGTCCTGAGCGGGCGCGATTCACGGACGCAGTGGTCGATCGACGGCCGCGGCAATCGCTGGAGCCGCTATCGCGGCTTCGATTTCGACGGCGACGGCATCGGCGAATCGCCTCACCCGGTGACCGGCGCGTTCGAGCGCATCGAGGGGGCGAATCCGGCCGCCCGCCTCTTCCTGCAGAGTCCGGCGGCCGCCGGCCTGGAACTGGCTGAACGGGCCTCGGGCGCGCCCGCCGGCGACGCTCTGGATCTCGCGCCGATGGTGAGCCGCGGCGCGGCGAGGTGGCCCGCGAGCGCGACGCTCGCCGCGCTCGCGCTCGCGGCTGGTGCTGCCGCCGCCGCGGCCGGCAGGAGGCGGACGTGCTGAGGATCGACAGACTGACCAAGTCGTTCGGCGGACGACTCGTGCTCGACGCGCTCGACGTCGCGATCGAGCCAGGCGAGAGCGTGGCGCTCCTGGGTGCCAACGGTTCCGGCAAGACCACCACGCTGCGGTGCGTCGTCGGGCTGGCCAGGCCGGATGCGGGCGCGATCCGCATCGCCGGCGTCGATGCCAGGCGCGATCCGATCGGCGCGCGCCGGCGCTGCAGCTATCTGCCGCAGAAGGCGGCGTTTCCGCAGACGCTCACCGTGCGCGAGACGCTCGACGTCGTCGCGCGGCTCCGCGAGCTGGCGCCCTCCGCGGTCGATCGCGAACTCGCGGCGTGCGATCTGGCGGCGCTCGCCAACCGGGGCGTGGCGGGGCTCTCGGGCGGAGAGCGGCAGCGCCTCGCGATGGCCGTGGCGTTTCTGCCGGACGTTCCCCTGTATCTGTTCGACGAACCGTCGGCCAGCCTGGACCCGGCCTCTTCGCGCATCCTGTTCCAGCGATCCAGACAGCTCATTCGAGAGGGGCGGACGCTGCTCTTCAGCACGCACATTCCGGCCGATGTGCGCGGACTGGCGAGCCGCGCGGTGCTCCTGGGCCACGGTCGGATTCAGGCCGAGGCGCGGGGCGAGTTCGAGCTGCGGCGCTGCGAGCGGATGCTCGAGCGCGAACTGTGGGGAGAGGATCATGAAGAGCTGCGTCCGGGCGATCGCGCTGACGAGTGCGTGGCTGTCGATCGCCGCCTGCGCCGGGAGCGGACGGGCGGCGGAACCGGTGCCGCTTGACCGCGTCGAGTGCGCGCGGTGCGGCATGTTGATCTCCACCGAGACCGGCGCGGCCCAGGTCGTCTCAATCGGCATCGACACCCGCTTCTACGACGATGTGGGATGTCTCGCCGCCGATTGGGCGCGCCAGCCGGCTGGCGCCACGCCGTTCGTGCGCCCCGACAGCGGCTGGATCGACGCGCGCACGGCGTTTTTCGCGCGCTCGTCCGCCACGCGCACGGCCCTGGGGTCCGGCCTGGTCGCCTATGCCGACGAGGCGGATGCGCGCCGCGCCGACCGCGAGGGCCGGGCGATCGGCTGGGACGAGGCGCGCGCGCTGACCGGGCAGGCGCCATGAGGAATCTCATCGCGATCGCGCGGCTCGAGCTTCGTGCGGCGGCGCGGCTGAAGTGGATCCAGGTCCTGGCCGCGGCGTTCGCGCTCATGACGGCGGCCGCCGCCTACGCGGCCGGCGCCGCCACCGAACTGTACGGCGCCGACGGATTCGCGCGCACGACGATGACCCTGGTGCCGGTCGTGCTGGTGCTGGTCCCGCTCGGCGCGATCGTGCTCGGCGTATCGAGCCAGGCGATCGAAACCGGGAGCGATCCATTCCTTTTCGTGCAGCCGGTCGGCCGCGCGACGATTCTGTTCGGCCGGTGGCTCGGCGAGCTCGCGGCGCTCGGCGGTGCCATCGCGCTTGGCTTCGGCGCGGGCGGTGCGATCATCGCGTCGAGCTCCGGGCCCGACGGGCTGACGGCGTTCGCGGCGTTCGTCGCGCTCTCGGTCGCGCTGGCGGCGATCTTCCTGTCGCTCGCGGCGGCGGTGGCCGCGACTGCCGGCACGCGCACGACGGCGTTGGGCGCCGCGACCTTCGTCTGGTTCTTCTTCGTGCTCCTCTACGACGGCCTCGCGCTGTCGCTGGCAGGGCAGTTGACGGGGTCCACCGGCGGGCGGCTGCTGTTCGGGTCGGTGTTCGGCAACCCGACCGACGTGATCCGGATCGCGATGCTGCAGGTGGCGGGGACGTCGAACGTGCTCGGCGCGGCGGGCGAGGCGTGGACGCGCTTTCTCGGCGGCGAGCGGCAGGCGGCTGCCGCGGCGGCGACGGCGCTCGCCGCGTGGACCGCTGTCCCGCTCGGGATCGCCGCGGCGGCGCTGAAGCGCCGTGACGTGTAGGTCGCGCCTGGGTCGCCAGGATTACCGCGCACCACGGGATCAACCCATCAGCAAACGACCGCTCCACTCCGCGAGGCCGTCGCGAACGCCTGCACGCGGCCATCGCGCGAGGGCGTCAATGCCGACACCGGGGTATTCGAGCGCCCTCCAGATTCCGGCCCATTCGACGCGTCGATCCTGGAGATCCCGGACCTCGCCTCCTGGCGCCCGGTGGATGACGCGCGAACCGCCGTTGGCCGCGAGAGACGATGTTCCAAGCCGCTGCACTCGGGCGGCCCCGGCCGAGGCCATGGCGGCCGCGGAGGTCGGGTGTCGCAGCGTCAGCCCATCGCGATCGCGTCGAGCGCGCCGCGATCCACGATCACGAACCCGTCCTTCTCCGTTCGCAGGATCTGATCCTTGCCCCAGCGGCTCATGATGCGGATCGAGGTCTCGATCGTGGTGCCGACCATGTCGGCGATCTCCTGACGCGAGAGCGCCAGCGGGATGACGACCTCGCTGCCGCGCGTCTGTCCCATCTGATCGGCGAGCTTGAGGAGCAGCCGGGCGATCCGCGCCTCGACCCGTCCGCCCGACAGCTCGGCGAGCCGGTTGGTCAGCTCCACCAGCCGATGCGTCAGCCCGAGCAGCAGGCCCCGCACGAGCGTCGGATAGCCCTCGAGGAGCCCGAAGAACGCCTGCTTCGGGAGGATCAGGCAGGTCGTCGACTCCAGCGCGGTCGCGGTCGCCGGATAGGGGCGCGCCTCGTAGACCGCCACGGCCCCGACCGGATCGCCGGGGCCGAAGATGTCGAGGATCACGTCAGTGCCGCGAACGGTCGCCTTCGACACCTTCACGCGCCCGATCACGATCGTGTACAGGAGATCCGATGGCTCGCCTTCGGCGAACAGCGTCTGTCCCTTCTCGAATTCGCGGACGCGCGCCACGGCCGCCACCCGCTGCCGATCGTCGCCGGAAAGCCTGCGGAAGATCGTCGTCCGGCGCAGCGCGTCGTCTATCGACGGGGTACGGGGCATCAATATGACTTCGATCATACCGGGGGAGGGCGCGAGCCGCTACCCTCGACACCTTGGAGGGGCTATGAGCGAGCGCTTCGAACTGGCGACGATCGGCGAGATCGTGGCCGGGAACGCCCGGGCCGCCGAGGTTTTCGAGGAGTTCGGCATCGACTTCTGCTGCGGCGGCCGTCGTTCGCTCGCCGAGGCGTGCCAACGCGCGGCCGTCGATCAGGGCGCCGTGGTGCGCGCGCTCGAAGGCGTGGCCCGCCCCCGGCCTGCCCAGGACGGAGACGACGCGGCGCGCTGGCCGCTCGATCGGCTGATCGATCACATCGTCGAGATGCATCATGGGTACGTGCGCCGGGCGCTCCCGGTGATCGCGCGTCGCCTGGAGCGGCTGGAACAGTCCCATGGCGAGCGCCATCGCGAGCTGGCGCGCGTCGTCAATCTGTTTCGGGAGCTGGGCATCGAGCTGACGCAGCACATGATGAAGGAGGAGCAGGTGCTGTTCCCCTACATTCGCGAGCTCGTCGAGCTCGAACAGCAGGGCTGCGAGGTGCATCAGAGCCCGTTCGGCACCGTCGAGAACCCGATCCGTATGATGGAGCGGGAGCACCGCGAGATGGCCGACGCTCTCCGCACGATCCGCGAGCTGACGGGGGGCTACGATGTGCCGGCCGACGGCTGCATCACCTACGAGCTCAGTATGGCGGATCTGGCCCGGTTCGAGCGCGACCTGCATCGCCACGTGCACCTCGAGAACAACGTCCTCTTTCCGGCGGCGACGGCGCTCGAGCAGCAGCGCGGGGAGGCCGAGGAGGCCTGACCCGTCGCGGTCTGGCGGCTCGCCTCCACGAAGGCGAAGCCGCAGGCGCAGCTCGTGGCACGGTCGCGCAGACGCGACGGTCGCCGCCGCACCCTCGCGGTCGAACGACGTCTGCAGATTCGAATCCCCGGTGGTCGCGGGGAAATTCCCAACATCGAGCGTCCGATCCCTGCCGGGCTCCTCTGCGCCGTAACGCCTGCGGCGCCGGTGTGCCGGACATCCGTCGCCGACTCCGGGTGATCTCGGTCTCGAGGCGGAGCAGGACGCCATTCGGGAGTGTGCGCGGCAACTCCCGAGTGGACGATCTTGTCGCTTGTCGCATTGGGCGCGGGTGGCTTGACCGGTATATCTACCGGTCGGTATACTGCGCAGGTTGTACGTGCGGCAGGATTCGGGACTGGCGCGAAGGGCTGCACGACATGCGATTGGACGGCGCGTTACTGAGGAGAGCGCGTAGATGACTTCCCCGTCGAGCTCAGCCGCCGCCGACCACCACGGAACCAACCGGGCGGCCCACCCGTCTTCCTCCGCCGAACGCATCCTCCGCACCGCGCTCGATCTGTTCGCCGTCAAAGGCTACGACGCGACGGCGGTCCGCGAAATCTGCGAGGCCGCCGGTATCACGCGTCCTACGCTCTATCACTTCTACGGCAGCAAGGAAGGCGTCCTGGAGGCGCTGGTCGCCAGCGGCTTTTCGCACTTCCGCACGATGGTGGAGGGGGCGATCTCGCACGACGGTACGTTCCGAGACCGCGTCAAGCTGCTGGCGCGCGCAGTGTTCGACAGCGCGACCCGGCAGCCCCGGCTGTGGCGCTTCATTCACGGGTTCGTCTGGGCGCCGCCGGCCACGGTGCGCAGCGACCGGGTGAACTGCACCGAGTTCTATGACGGCATGGTCCGGGCGCTCGGCGCGGCCGCCGAGGAGGCGGTACGCTTCGGCGAGCTGGCGCCGGGGCCGACCGGCACACGGATGCTCGTCCTGATGGGTGCGCTCAGCGAGGCGGCCACGGGATACGTGATCGCGGGTCGGCCCGAGCTGACACCGCAGCTGGCCGACCAGCTGGTGGACGCGATCTTCGATGGATGGAACCGATGACACGACTCACGACCGCCGGGCTCCTGGCAGCCGGCCTGATGACCGCGCCGGCCGCTGCGCAGCCGCTCACGCGCGCGGAGGCGGTGTCGCGCGCGGTCGCCGCGAACCCGCAGGTGAAGCTGAGCCTCGAACAGGTGGCCATGCTCGACGGCCAGATCGTCCAGGCGCGGGCCGACGCGCTGCCCGAGATCACCTGGAGCTCGGTCGGGCTGCGGTCGCGCGATCCCGGCCTCCTGAACAGCCCGAACTTCGATCAGTTCCCCGACGAGTTCCGGACGGCGCTGAACCCGATTCCGGCGAATGCGTTCGCAACGAGCGCCGACCTGCGGCAGACGCTCTTCAGCTTCAAGCTCGGGAAGGCGCTCGACGCGGCGCGGACCGCCCGCGAGGCGGCGGCGCTCGACGTGGAGCGGGCGCGGCATGCGACGGCGCTCGATGCGATTCGCGCCTACAACCAGCTGCTGTTCGCGCTGGAGCAGGAGCGGGTGATCCGCGCCAATGTCGATGCGCGTGAACGGCACCTGGAATCGGCGCGCAACCGTCTCGCGGCCGGCGTGGCCACCGAGCTCGAGGTGCTGCGTGCCGACGTCGACCTCGAGAACCAGCGCGCGGAGCTCCAGCGCGCCGGGAACGACGTCGCCGCGGCGCGGGCCATCCTGAACACGGTGATGCTGCGTCCGACCGGGACGCCGATCGCGCCGGCCGACACGCTGGCGGTCGTGCCGTTCACCGTGGCGTTCGAGGAGGCGGTGCGCGAGGCGATCGCCGCGCGGCCGGAGCTGGAGTCGCTGCGGCTCCAGGAGGAGGTGCGCGACGATCTCATCGGCGTGGCGGCGGCCGACGGTAAACCCCGGTTCGATCTGGCGGCGTCTTACGGGTTTTCGGTGCGCCGGCCGCGCAATCTGTTCGATCTCGACTACACGCGCTGGTCGGCCACGGTCACCGTCAAGGTGCCGATCTTCGACGGCTGGCGTGTGAGCGGGGCGGTGGCGCAGGCGCGGGCGCAGCGCAACAGCGTGACCCACCAGATCGCGGCGCTCGAGAATCAGATCCGGCTCGAGGTGCAGTCGGCCTGGGATGCGCTGGCGCTGGTCGACCGGACGATTCAGGCGGCCGAGCTCAACGTGACGCAGGCTCGACGCGCATTCGAGATGACCGAAGCCAACTACGGCCTCGGCGCGGCAACGCCGCTCGACGTCATCGACGCGCAGCAGGCGCTCCGCGAAGCGGAGAACATTCGAAACCAGGCGTTGTATTCCCATGCGAACGCGCGGGCGACGCTGCAGTACGTGATGGGGCGCGAACCGAACTGAGGACGAGACACTCATGCACACGAACCGACCGAACTACTGGCTGTTGACGGCCGTGCTCGCCTCGGCGGCGGCCGCCGCGTGCGCCGGCGGGGCCGCGGAAGCGGAACCGGCGGCGGGCGAAGCGGCGCGCGTCGTCCCGGTGCGCACGGCGGCGGTCCAGACACGCGACCTGACCCAGACCCTCGACCTGACGGGCACGCTCGATCCACGCGCCGAGGTGAACGTGGTGGCGGAGGTGTCGGCCCGCCTCGAGCGCACGCTCAGGAACGAAGGGGACCGCGTTCGGCCCGGCGACCTGCTCGCCACCCTCGACGAGGTGGACTTCAGGCTCGCGCGCGACCGCGCGAAGGCGGCGGTCGACGTTGCCGAGGCGAACCGCGCCCATGCGGCGGCCGAGAAGACACGAGCCGACAGTCTCCTGAAGACGGGCGGCATCACCGACAAGGACCGCCTGGCGGCGGAGGTTGCGGTGCAGGTGGCGGACGCCTCGGCCGCGCAGGCGCGCAGCGAGCTCGCGATTGCCGAGCGCCAGCTGGCCCGCACCCGCATCACGGCGCCGATCGCAGGACGCATCGCAGCGCGGCGGGCCGATGCGGGGGCGATGCTGCAGGCCGGCGCGCCGGTCTACACGATCGTCGACGACGCGGTGTTCGAGCTCCGCGCGTCGGTCGCCTCGGGGGATTTCGGCCGGCTCGAGGTTGGCGCGCCGGTCGCGGTGACCGTCGACGCGCTGCCCGGCTTCGCGGCCGACGGCAGGGTAGACCGCATCGCGCCACAGGTGGATCCGCGCAGCCGATCCTTCGAGGTGATCATCAACGTGCCGGGCCGGCCCGAGCTGGTTTCGGGCCTCTTCGCCCGAGCTGAGGTCCAGGTGGGCACGGCGCCCGGCAGCCTGGTCGTGCCGCCTGCGGCGCTGGTGCGCGACGGCGCCGATCCGTCCCGCGCCCAGACCTTCGTGGTGGCGGGCGGGAAGGCCGAGCGGCGCGACGTCACCGTCGGGATCGAGGCGGCCGATGCCGTGCAGGTGATCTCCGGTCTGAACGCAGGCGACGAGGTCGTGCTCGATCCGCCCAGCGCGCTCGGTCCCGGGACGCCGGTGCAGGTCGGCGACGCCACGGCGCGCGGCGGCGCGAGCGGCAGCGGAAGCGGCGGGCGCGGCGCGAAGGCGGGATCCTGAGCCATGTTCCTGAGCGATCTCTCGATCAAGCAGCCGGTGTTCGCCACCATGATGATGGCGGCGCTCGCCGTTCTCGGCCTCACGTCGTACCGGGCGCTCGAGGTCGACCTGTTCCCCGACGTCGAGTTCCCGATCGTCACGGTCACGACGCGCTACACGGGGGCGTCGCCGGAGACGGTCGAACGCGACGTCACCAAGGAGATCGAAGAGGCCGTCAATACGGTCGAAGGGGTGCGGCATATCGAGTCGACCTCGCAGGAAGGGCTCTCGAGCATCGTCGTCACTTTCGAGATCGGCGTGCCGACGCTGAATGCGTCGCAGGACATCCGCGGGAAGGTCGCGGCCATCCGCGGCGAGCTGCCGCGCGAGATCGACGAGCCGGTGATCCAGCGGATCGACCCGGCGGCGGCGCCGGTCGTGTCGGTGGCGGTGGACGCACCGGCGCTGACCCCGCGCGCGGTGTCGGACATCGCCGACACGCTCGTCAAGCGGCGGTTGGAGAACGTGGAAGGGGTGGGGGCGGTGAACCTCGTCGGCGAAGCGAAGCGCGAGATTCAGGTCGTGGTCGATCGGGCGCGCCTCGAGGCCTACTCGCTCTCGCTCGGCCAGGTCGTCGAGGCGCTGCGCACCCAGAACGTCGACACGCCGGTCGGCAGCGCCGACCGCGGCCGGACCGAGGCGATGGTGCGCGTCGCCGCACGGGGAACGTCTGCGGCGGCGATCGGCGCGATTCCCGTGAAGCGCGGGGGCGCGCGCACGCTGCTGGTGCGCGACGTCGCGCAGGTCGTCGACGGGGTGGAGGAGCCGCGCAGCGCGGCGTTCGTGAACGATCGTCCGGCGATTGCGCTCGACGTGCAGAAGCAGGCGGGCGCCAACACGGTGGCGGTGGCCGACGGCGTGCGGGAGGCGGTCGATCGGCTCCAGGGAGAACTGCCGCCGGGCGTGTCGCTCAGGCTCGTCCGCGACGATTCGACCTTCATCCGCGAGTCGATCGAGGACGTGCAGGTCACGCTCGTGCTCGGCGGCCTCCTCACCGTCTTCATCGTCTTCCTGTTCCTGAACTCGTGGCGCTCGACGGTCATCACCGGCCTGACGCTGCCGATCTCGGTCGTCGCGGCCTTCATCGCGATGCGTTTCTTCGGCTTCACCCTGAACGTGCTGACGCTCATGGGCCTGTCGCTCGCCATCGGCATGCTCATCGACGACGCGATCGTCGTGCGCGAGAACATCGTGCGCCACATGCAGCAGGGGAAGGGCCACCTCGAGGCGGCACGCGAGGGCACCGCGGAGATCGGCCTGGCGGTGATGGCGACGACCTTCACGATCATCGCCGTCTTCATTCCCGTGGCGTTCATGGGCGGGATGGTCGGGCAGTTCTTCTACCAGTTCGGCATCACGGTGGCGGCGGCGGTGCTCGTCTCGCTGTTCGTCAGCTTCACGCTCGATCCCATGCTGTCGTCGCGATGGTACGACCCCGATGTCGAGGAGGGACGGCGCCGCGGCCTCGTCGGCCGCGCCCTGCGGGCCTTCAACGCGCGTTTCGATCGGCTGCACGTCTCCTACGAGCGGACGCTCGACTGGTCGCTGCGCCACCGCTGGGCGGTCGTCTCGATTGCGCTGGCGGCGTTCGTCGGCGCGTTCCCGATCCTCGGGATGCTCGGCGGTGACTTCATGCCCGACTTCAACCGCGGCGAGTACCAGGTGTCGTTCAAGGCGACGCCGGGGGCGACGCTGCGCGAGACGACCGACCGGGCGCAGGCGATGATCGCCAGACTGCGCGAGCTGCCGGAAGTCGACTACACCTACACGACGCTCGGCGAGGCCGGCACGCAGTATCGGCCCGTCACCGAGGGATCGACCTACGTCAAGCTGAGATCCCACGCCGGCGGCACCTTCAGCGCCGTGCTGCGCAAGGCGCGGCAGCAGGTCGAGCAGGTGCCCGGCCTGACCTACGGGCTGACCGAAGCCGGGGCGTTCGGGCAGAAGCCGATCCAGATCAGCGTGCGCGGCCCGGAGCTCGACGAGCTCGATCGCGTCTCCCAGGAGCTCGTCGCCCTGATGCGGCAGATTCCGGGGATCGCCGACATCGAGAACAGCCTGGAGAAATCGAAGCCCGAGCTGCGCATCGACGTCGACCGGCAGCGCGCCAGCGATCTCGGCATTCCGGTCTCCGCCATCGCCGCCACGATGCAGGCGGGCGTGATCGGGCAGGTGGCCACGACGATCGAGGATGCGCTCGGCGACAACCACGACGTGCGCGTCCGGCTGCGCGCCGACCAGCGCCGCTACTCGGAGGACCTGCTGGATCTGTCGGTCGCCTCCGACAAGGACGATGCCCATGGCGACAAGATCCTCAAACCGCTGAGCGAGGTCGCCGACGTGCTCCCGGGCACCGGGCCCTCGTCGATTCGCCGGCGCGATCTCGCGCGCGAGGTGCGCATCTCGGCCAACACCGACGGCCGGCCGCTGCAGGAGGTGTCGGCCGACATCGACGCCGCCAGCCGGCGGCTCGCCCTGCCTGCCGGCTACGACATCGTCGCGGGCGGCGACACCGAGGAGCTCGTGCGGATGTTCAGCGACATGTTCCAGGCGCTGTTCCTGGCGGTCGTGTTCATCTACCTGATCCTCGCGTCGCAGTTCGGGTCGTTCACGCACCCGCTGGCAATCATGCTGTCGCTGCCGCTCTCGCTGGTGGGCGTCGCCGTGATCCTGTTCTTCACGCACGACACGCTCAACATCATGAGCATGATCGGCCTGATCATGCTCATGGGCCTGGTCACGAAGAACGCCATCCTCCTCGTCGACTTCACCAACCAGGCGCGGCGGGAGGGGCTGCCGCGGCATCGCGCGCTGCTGCAGGCGGGCACCACGCGCCTGCGGCCGATCGTGATGACGACCCTCGCGATGGTCTTCGGCATGCTGCCGCTCGCGTTCGCGATCGGCGCGGGCGCCGAGATGCGCGCGCCGATGGCGCGCGCGGTAATCGGCGGTCTGATCACGTCGACGCTGCTGTCGCTGCTGGTCGTGCCGGTCGTCTACACGTTCCTGGACGACTTCCGGCCGTCGGCCGTGTTCGGCTGGTTGCCCTGGCGGCGCGCGGCCCGGCAGCCGGCGGCCGGTGCGGTGCCGGGCGCCACGCCCGCGACGCACCGGGTCTCGACGCAGACGTAGCCCGGGCCTTCCTGGACGATAATCACCGCAGTGACGGCCCGCGCCGAACGCTTCGTCACCGTGCACGTTCCCGCGCCGCTGCGCGACTGCTGCGGCGGTACGACGACGCTCGCGATCTCGGCCGGAAGCGTACGGGGCGTCCTCGACGAGCTCGAACGGCGCCACCCGCGGCTCCATTGGAACGTCTGCGACGAGACCGGCGCCCTGCGCCGCCACCTCAACGTCTTCGTGAACGGCGCCAACATCCGCGACGCCTGCGGTCTCGAGACGGCGCTGGCGCCGGGCGACACCGTGACCATCCTCACCGCCGTCTCAGGGGGCTGACGTGGCCGATCGCGTGCTGCTGACTATTGGGACCAAGAAGGGTCTGTTCGTGGCCGAGGCCTCGCGGACGCGCGGCCGGTTCGCGCTGCGCGGACCGTTCGGCCCGGGCGTCGCGGTCTACGCGACGCTCACCGACACCCGGGGCACGCCGCGAATCTTCGCCTCGAGCTGCAGCGCCTTCTTCGGCATGAAGGTGCTGCGATCGGCCAATCTGGGCAGGAGCTTCCAGGAGAGCGCGTCGGCGCCGGCGTTCCCGAAAGACGACGGCCGCGCGCTGGCCAACATCTGGTCGCTCGAGTCCGGGGATCACCGCAGGGATCTATGGTGCGGCGTCGAGCCCGCCTCGCTCTTCCACAGCGACGACGACGGCGAGTCCTGGGAACTGGTGCCGGGCATCAGCCATCACGAGCACGCACGCAAGTGGCAGCCGGGCAACGGCGGCCTGTGCCTGCACACGATCGTGCGCGACGGCTCGCACCTCCATCTGGGGATCTCCACCGGCGGTCACTACCGCAGCGAGGACGGCGGCCGGACGTTCGCCGCGGCCAACACGGGGGTGGGCGCCGGCTTCGTGCCCGATCCGTACCCGGAATTCGGGCAGTGCGTGCACAAGATCGCGCGCCATCCGGGCGCGCCCGGCCGCTTCTACATGCAGAACCATGGCGGGTGGCCGGATCGCCCAGGCATCGGCGTGCTTCGCAGCGACGACGACGGCCGCACCTGGCAATCGATTGCGAAAGGGCTTCCGTCCGACTTCGGTTTTCCGATCGTGGTGCACCCGCACGATCCCGACACGGTGTATGTCGCGCCGCTCGATCCGGCGACGCGCACCTGCCCCGATGCCGCACCCGCCGTGTGGCGGAGCGAGAACGGGGGCGGCTCCTGGAAGCGCCTCTCGCGGGGCCTGCCCAGGAAGGACGCGTATTTCACGATCCTGCGCGATGCGATGGCCATCGACGATCTGAAGTCGCCCGCGCTCTACGCAGGCACGACCACCGGGCAGCTCTGGATGGGCCAAGAGGGAGGCGAGGACTGGAGCTGCCTGTTCGAGTCCCTGCCGCCGATCAACAACGTCAAGGTGGCCGTCGTGTGAACGGCAGGCCCGGCGGCCTGCCGCTCAGGCAGGTCCGCGGATCTCGGCGAGAAACGCTTCGCCGAGATCCTGCGCCTTGCGCGTGCCCACGCCCCGCACCTCCAGCAGCTCGCCGAGCGAAGCCGGCCGGCGCCGCGCCATCTCGCGCAGCGTCGCATCGTGGAAGATCACGTACGGCGGGACGCCCCGCGCGCGCGCGATCGCCAGGCGCACGGCGCGGAGCCGTTCGAACAGCGTATGATCGACCCCTTCCCACGACTCCGCCTCGGCGCGCGATCGGGTTCGCGGCGCCGAGGTGTCTGGCGTCCGCTGGCGCGCAAGCGTGAGCCCCGGGCAGGCGCGTTCGTCTTTGAGCAGCGCGAGCCCGCCCGCCGTCAGCGCCAGCACCGGATACTGATCGCCGGCCTGCCGCAGGAGCCCGAGGCCGATCAACTGCTCGATGTAGCCGCGCACTTCGGCGACCGACGACGTCGTGAGCAATCCGAACGTGCTGAGCGCGTCGTGGCCGCGGGCGACGACCTGCTCGGAGGCGTGGCCGCGCAGGACGCTGGTCACGTGCGCGGCTCCGAACCGCTGGCCTACCCGCGCCACGCACGAGAGGATCTTGCGCGCGAGCACGACCGGCTCCGCCGGGGTCTCGAGCTCGCCGAGGCAGACGTCGCACGCCGCGCACCCGCTGGCGCCGGGCGCCTGGTACTCATCACCAAAATGCCCGGCGAGGTGCCGATGGCGGCAGCCGACCGCGGTCGCGTAGCGTTCCATCTGCCGGAGCATCGCGACGGTGGCCTCCGTCAATTCACCGCTCTGCTCCAGCATCAGGCGCCACTTCATGAAGTCGGCCGACGAGGCGATCAGGACGCATTCGGCCTCGAGGCCGTCGCGCCCGGCTCGGCCGGATTCCTGCTGGTAGTGCTCGAGCGAGCGCGGGGACCCGGCGTGCACGACGAAGCGCACGTCGGAGCGATCGATGCCCATGCCGAACGCGACGGTTGCCACGACGATGTCGATCCGCTCGCTCAGGAACGCATCCTGGTTGCGATGGCGCTCCACGTCCGACAGCCCGGCGTGATAGGGCAGGGCCGGCGTGCCGAGCGACGTGAGCCACGCCGCAAGCGCGTCCACTTCGCGTCGTGACGTGCAGTACACGATGCCGGCCTCGCCCCGGTGGCGTCCGAGCACGTCGAGCAGCTGCTGCTTGAGGACGCCGCGGGGCAGCACGCGATACAGCAGGTTCGGCCGATCGAACGATCCCACGAGCTCGAGGGGGCGGTCCAAGGCGAGCTGCTCCACGATGTCACGGCGGACGCGCGCGGTGGCCGTCGCCGTGTAGGCGTGCAGGCTCGCGCCAGCCAGCACCTGGCGCAGCCGTCCGAGCTGCCGGTACTCGGGCCTGAAGTCGTGCCCCCAGTGCGAGATGCAGTGCGCTTCGTCGACCGCGACAAAGCTGACGCTGCGCGCCGCGACGAGCGAGAGGAACCCGTCGCTGCCCTCGCCAGCGAGCCGCTCGGGGGAGACGTACAGCAGACGGTAGCGTCCCTCGCGCAATCCGGCGGCGACACTTGCCTTCTCCTCGCCCGTCTGAGCGCTGTTGTAGAGCGCCGCCGGCACGCCGTTACCGACCAGCGTGTCGACCTGGTCCTTCATCAGCGAAATCAACGGCGAGACGACGATCGCCAGCCCGGGCTTCACCATCGCGGGCGCCTGGAAGCAGAGCGACTTGCCGCCGCCGGTCGGGAGCACGAGCAGCGAATCGCGGCCGGACAGGACGGCTTCCATGGCTTCGCGCTGCAGGGGGCGGAAGGAGGTGTAGCCCCAATAGCGTGCGAGCGCCTCGATGAGCGTCATGCGTGAACGCCCGGCGCCACGCGGCCTGTGGGCCGGGCGTCTTCCGTGTAGGATCCCGGGCAGAGATGCCGCCGCGCCCCGGTGCCGCTCTCGCGCCCGAGCTCGATCGCGCGGCTGCCGAGCCGGCGGAGAAACGCGCGGTCGTGCGATACGAATGTCATGGCGCCGCCGAACGCGCCCAGCCCGTCCCGCAGCACCTCCTTGGTCGCGGGCGCCAGGTGATTGGTCGGCCCGTCGATCAGCCGCGCGTCGGGCCTGCCGATGAGGGCGCGCGCCATCACCGCGCATCTTCCAGCCGCCCGACCGGTGTCCGATGTCGCCGTCGGCCCGCTCGTCGAAACCGGGACCGTGCAGGATCTCGCGCGCCTGCGCCTCGAGGGCGTGGCCGCCGAGGTGCCCGTACTCCTCCGTGGGCTCCCAATCTCTCCGTCGTCGGGCACCTCCTCTCCCGTCGTGAGGCGGAACAGGGTCGTCATGCCTGACCCGTTCGGGCCGACGAGGCCAACCGCCTCGCCGGGATTGCGCTGGCACGGCGCATCGATGAAGAGGGCCTGTCTGCCGTACTGTTCATGAACGTGGCTGAGGACGACCACGCGCTTCAGTGTACTGTGAGTGGGGTCGGTTCACGGGATTCCCGAAAGGAGTCGGCGCTGGCGCTCACGGCAACCATCCACAGGTTCGACATCGATCTGGCCGACGCCGATCGGCAGGTGTACGAAACGCTGGGCCTCCAGGCGGCACGACATCCGTCGGAGTCCGCGCCGCATCTGATCGCGCGCGTGCTGGCGTATGCGCTGGAACTGACCGAGGGCATCGCCTTTTCCCGCGGGGTGTCGGATGCCGAGGAGCCGGCCATCGTCGTGCGGGATCTGACCGGTGCGTGCCGGGCATGGATCGAGGTGGGCACCCCCGAGGCCGCCCGGCTGCACAGGGCGGGAAAGGTCTCGCCGCGGGTTGCGGTGTACGCGCACAAGGATCCCGCGCGGTTTCTCTCGCGCCTCGCGGGCGAGCGGATTCACCGGGTGCACGCACTCGAGCTGTATGCGTTGGATCGCGATCTGATCGCCGGACTGGTCGCACGGCTGGACCGCCGGATGGCGTTCGCTCTGGCAGTCGTCGAGCGCGAGCTGTTCGTGTCCATCGGCGATGACACCCTGTCGGGCAGGATCGATCGCCTGCCCGTGCCAGACCGGTGACGCGCCCCGACCTGCCGCCGGACGTCGAGGAATTCAGGGACGCGCAGTGGTGCCGCGAGCAGGCGCGGCAGATCGCGACCGCGTTCGATGCGGAGCGGTTCGTCGAGCGCGTGGGGTTCGCCGCATGCCTGACCGACTCGCGGCGGCCCGGACCGTCGTTGTACGTCGCGGTCTGCGGGCGGCGCGACGCGATTCTGCCGCGAAACGTGCAGACCGATCCCGAGACCTCGCTGGCCTGGGCGCTCAAGGACGAGATCATCGCCCGCGGCAGGATCTATTACGCGAAGCTCGCGTGCGGCAAGGCGATGTTCGTCGCGCCCCGGCTGGTGCCGGCCTTTCGGGCGGTCTGGGGCGTGAAGCGGAGCGACGAGTTGCGGCGGCTCAGCCGCAGTGCGCAGAAGATCCTGCGCGCGCTGCGTCGCGAATGGGAGCTGGGCACGGCCGATCTACGCGACGCATCGGGGGTCGCGGATCGCCGCCGCTTCGGACGGGCTCTGGAAGAGCTGCAGGCGGCGATGCTCGTGGTGCCGAGCCAGGTCGTCTATCAGCCGACGTTCACCTATCTGTGGATGCTCGCCGTCGGCCGGTTTCCTGATGCGCTGCGCGTGCGGATGGCGCGCCACGCCGCGCTGCGCGAGATCGCCCGCTGTTTCCTCGCCGGCGCCGGCATGACGCAGCCGGGCGAACTGGCGCGCGTAACCGGCCTGTCGAGGCGCGACGCAGGCCTTGGCAACCGCGCGCTCGTTGCGGAGGGCAGCGCCGTGACGACCGCGCCAGGGACCTACCGGCGCATCGCCGGCGCTCGATCGCCGGAGACTCCGTGCACCCGTGAACCCGGTGCACCCCGCGAACCCCGCGCACCCTTACCCGGTATTCCGCATCCCCGCCGCAATCCCATTGACGGTCACCACGAAGGCACGCCATAGCTCGGGCGCGTTCTGCGATTCGCGCAGCCGCGCGAGCAGTTCGATCTGCACCAGGTTGATCGGATCGACATAAGGATTGCGCACGTCGATCGAACGGCGCAGCACGGGGTTGTCCTCGACCGGGTCGTGGTGGCCGCTCAGGGCCATCGTGCGGGCGGTCGCCTGCCGCAGCCGATCGCGCAGGTGCCCGCCGAGTGCCTGCAGGCGGGCAGGCACGAGACGCCGATCGTACTCGGCGGCGATTCGCGGGTCCGCCTTGGCCAGCACCATCTCCATGAGATCGATCGTCGAGCGGAAGAAGGGCCAGCGCTCGTACATCTCCTTCAGCGGCGCCGCATCCTCCGCGTCGGCGGCAGCCGGCAGCGCGGCTTCGAGGCCGAGCCACGACGGGAGCAGCAGTCGGGTCTGCGTCCAGGCGAACTGCCATGGGATCGCGCGCAGACTCGCCATCTCGTCGCTGCCGGTGCGGCGCACCGGGCGGCTGCCGATGCGGACGCCGCGCAGCTCCGGCGCGGGCGTGGCGGCGTGGAAGTACTCGAGAAACGCCGGGTCGTCGTAGACGACGGCACGATACGACGCACGGGCGCGCGCCGCGAGCCGATCCATGGCGCCGCGCCAGGCGGCGGGCGGCGCCGCCGCCGGCGCCAGCGTCGCCTCGAGCGTCGCGGTCGTATAGACCTCCATCGTGCGGACGGCGATATCGTGCAGGCCGAATTGCGCCTGGATCATCTCGCCCTGCTCGGTGACCCTCAGTCGCCCGCGGATGGAGCCCGGGGGCTGCGACCGGATCGCCAGGTGGGTGGGACCGCCGCCGCGGCCGACGCTGCCGCCGCGTCCGTGGAACAGCGTGAGGTGGACGCCGTGCCGCTCGCACACGGCGACGATCTGCTCCTGCGCGCGATACAGGGCCCACGCGGCCGCAAAGCGGCCCGCGTCCTTGGCCGAATCCGAGTAGCCGACCATCACTTCCTGGCGTCCGCCGATCCGCTGGCGGTACCACGGGATCCCGAAGAGCAGGTCGAGGACGGCCGCCGCGTCGTGCAGATCGCTGGCCGTCTCGAACAGCGGCACGACGCGCTGCGGCGCGCGCGCGCCGGCCAGCGCCTGGAGCAGCTCGACGGCGAGGACATCCGACGCCCGGCTCGCCATCGTGATCACGTAGGCGCCGAGCGAATCGGCCGGCAGCGCGGCCGCCATGCGGAACGTGTCGAGCACGTCCTGCACCGGCGCCGGCGGACGCTGCGACAAGGCGTCGAGATCCGCGAGGCGGCGCGCGTCCGATTCGAGCGCGCGGACGAGCAGGGCTATACGCTCCTCCTCGGTGGCGTCCACGTATGAGCCAAGCCCCCAGACGGTGGCGAGCCACGCCATCGCCTCCGCATGGCGCGCCGCCTCCTGCCGGAGATCGATCGGCGCGAGCATGAGCCCGAACGCAGCCACACGGCGCAGGATGTCGGTGAGACGTCCGGCCGCGATGGTCTCGTTGCCCGTATCGATGAGCGACCGCCGGCAGAGGAGCAGCGGGCCGGCGAGTCCCGCGGCGCCGGCCAGGCCGCTGCCGGCGGCGTCCTCCGCCATCGGGCGATCCTCAATCTGCGCGGCCGCCCGCTCGCGGACCTCGCGCAGCCGCGCCGCGACCTCCCGCAGGATCGCACGATAGGGCTCCGGGTCGTCGCCGGCCTGCGCCCGCAGCTCCGGCGTGCACGCGGTCAGCGAGAGCTCGGTCCGGAGCGCGTCGATATCGCGCGCGTACAGGTCGGCGGCGGTCCAGCGCGCCATCCAGACGGCCTTCCGCGTGACTTCCGGAGTGACGTTCGGGTTGCCGTCGCGATCGCCGCCGATCCACGAGCCGAAGCGCAGCGGTGCGGCATCGAGCGGCAGGCGCTCGCCGAGCGCGCGCTCGACCTGCCGCAGGTACCGCGGCAGGGCATCCCAGAGCGACTGCTCGAAGATCGCCAGGCCCCCGCGCACCTCGTCGAGCGGCGTGACGGCGCTCGATCGCACCTCCTCGGTCTGCCACATGTTCGAGACCTCGCGCCGCAGCGCGGCCATCGACTCGTCGCGCTCGGCCGGCGTGAGGTCCGGGCGATCCCGCCGCGCCAGCAGGTCGGCGATCCGGTGATGGGCCTGAAGCAGCGTGCGGCGGACGATCTCGGTCGGGTGCGCCGTGAGCACGAGTTCGATCCGGAGGTCGCGAACCAGCCGCGCCAGCTGCGGCTGCTGCAGGCCGCCGGTCCGCCAGCGATCGAACGCTTCGGTGCACGACCCCGGCTGCGGCCGGCCCGCCGGCTCGCGGGCGTATTCGCGCCGCCGCCGCACGCGATGGTGCTGCTCGGCGATGTTGGCGAGCGTCAGGAAGTGCGCGAATGCGCGCGCGATGGGAACCGCCTCCGCAATCGGCAGCCGGCGGAGCCTGTCGGCCAGGCGCTGGAACGCGTCGGGCTCGCCGGCGTGCGCCCGCTTGGCGAGCGCGCGCACCTCCTCGACGTTGACGAAGACCTCCGCGCCCTCATGCGCCCGGATGGTGTCGCCGAGCAGTTCGCCGAGCATCCGGACATCGTCTCGAAGGGACTGGTGCGGATCGGAAGGCAGCGGGCTCGGAAGGTTCGAGGGGTTCCGGAGGTTCCGGGAGTCCGGGGGCGTCTGATTCACCGTAGGCATGCACCTCTCAGTATAGAATCCGACCCGTCATCACACCATGAGCGCATTCGCCGTTCTTGTCACCGTGGCCGACGAGCCTGGGATGCTGTTCGGCCTCGCCAGGGTGTTCGCCGCCCATGTGGCCAACATCAGCCATGTCGAGATCATCCAGCGAGGCCCGCAGTCCGAGATCTCCTTCGAGTTCTCGCTCGACGGTTCGTTCGAATCGATAGCCGCCGACCTCCGCACTGTGCCCGGCGTCGCCCGCGTCGACCAGGCGCCGTCGTTCGCGAAGGTCTACGGCAAGCGGATTGTCATCATGGGCGGCGGCGCGCAGGTGGGTCAGGTCGCGCTCGGCGCGATCTCGGAAGCGGATCGGCACAATATCCGGGGGGAGCGCATCTCGGTCGATACGATTCCCCTGGTCGGGGAGGAGGCGCTTGCCAGCGCCGTGCGGGCGGTCGTGCGGCTGCCGCGCGTGTCGCTGCTCGTTCTCGCGGGATCGATCATGGGCGGCGAGATCAGCAAGGCCGTCGAGGAGGTCCGTGCAAGAGGGCTGATCGTCGTGTCGCTCAACATGGCCGGCAGCGTCCCCGACGTCGCCGACCTTGTCGTCTCCGATCCGGTGCAGGCGGGGGTGATGGCGGTCATGGCGATTGCCGATACGGCGAAGTTCGACATCGTGAGACAGCAGAAACGCCGGTACTGACAGCAGGCGGCGCCCGCCCCCCTGATCCGTCTGAGGCTGCCCGAGGCGCCGTCGCTTCAGCGATCGATCGACTTCATGCCGCCCGGAGCGTAGCGTTCGCCGGCGATCGCCTCGGGCGGCATGGCGCGTTCGAGCTCCTCGACGTCGGTCGCCGTGAGCACCACCTCGGCGGCGGCCGCGTTCTCCTCCACGTAGCGCCGCCGCTTGGTGCCGGGAATGGGCACGATATCGAGCCCCTTCGCACAGACCCACGCCAGAGCGAGCTGGCCGGTCGTGACGCCTTTGCGCGCGGCCAGCGCCTTCACCCGTTCCAGCAGGACGAGGTTGGCGGCGAAGGGCGCGGGCGCGAAGCGGGGATATCGTCCGGCGCGGACGTCGTCCGGGCCGAGCGCCGCCGGATCGGCGATCGCGCCGGTCAGGAAGCCGCGGCCGAGCGGGCTGTAGGCCACCAGACCGATCCCGAGCTCGCGGACCGCGGGCAGGATCGCGGCCTCGACGTGCCGTTCCCACAGCGAGTACTCGGTCTGCAGCGCGGTGATCGGATGCACCGCGTGCGCCCGGCGGATCGTGGCCGGCGAGGCTTCCGACAATCCCAGATAACGAACCTTGCCGGTGGCGGCAAGATCGGCCATGGCCCCGACCGTCTCCTCGATCGGCACGGCCGGATCCACGCGGTGCTGGTAGTAGAGATCGATGCAGTCGACGCCGAGCCGCCTCAGCGAGGCGTCGCATGCCGAGCGCACGTATTCGGGGCGGCCGCTGATCGCCCAACGGCCGGGGTCCGCCTTCGTCCGGACGTTGCCGAACTTGGTCGCAAGGAACACCTCGCCGCGCCGGCCGCGGATCGCGCGGCCGACCAGTTCCTCGTTGTCGCCGATGCCGTACATGTCGGCGGTGTCGAGAAACGTCACGCCGAGATCGAGCGCACGGCGAATCGCGGCGCGCGATTCCTCGTCGTCGCGCGCGCCATAGAACTCGCTCATGCCCATGCAGCCGAGCCCGAGACGCGACACCAGGGCTCCCTGCGATCCGAGCGGCACCGTCTGCATGCGGTCATTGTGGATCAGCGTTCCGCCGGCACGTTCGGCGGTCATTCGGCGGGCTTTCGCCTTGACCGACCAATACGGTCGGATATATCCTCAACGAGTTGAAAGTGAGACTCGATATCAAAACAAAGGAAGGAGGTCGACCGAGCGCGCCGGCCATCGAGCGGCCGGAGACGACCTGACAACAGAAAAGCTGCCCGCTGAGTGCGGTCAACACCCAGCGGGCGGTGTCGAACGCCTGATCCCCTGAGAGGAACCATATTCACGCTTGCGCATGAAGCGCCCGACCCTCGCATTATACGGCCGGCTTCATGGCATCCGCGGGAGGTAGTCATGAAGCGACCTGTGCCCGCATCCGCTCTGGCGGGTGCCTTCCTTGCCATTGCCCTGTGCCTCGCCGGCGCCGCCCGCGCCCGAGCGCAGTCGACGGCCCTTCCTGTCGCCGGCGCCGCGCTCGCCGGCTCGGTGCACGATGCTTCGGGCGCCGCGATCCCGCGCCCGACCATTGTCGTCCGTCACGAGCAATCCGGCCTCGAGTCGGTCACAGGCGGCGGAGCCGACGGTTCGTTTGCCGTTCGCGGGCTCTCAACCGGCGCGGTCGTCGTCACCATCTCCGCCCCGGGATTTGCATCAGCCGAGCGACACCTCGAGATTCCGAGGGCGACTCCGCTCACGGTCACGCTCTCGCCGGCGCCGATCGTCGAGCAGGTAACCGTGGTGTCCGCCTCGCGGCAGGAGGAGCTGCGGGAGGCCCTGAACACCCGCGTGGACGTCGTCACGCGCAATCGAATCGACGAGACGGGCGGATTGGAAACCGTCGGCGAGATCCTGCGCGAACTGCCGGGAGTGGTGACCAGGCAGGGCTCGGAAACCGCAGGATCCGCCGGCGAACAAGTCCAGGGGATCGACTCGCGTCAGGTGCTCGTGTTGCTCGACGGACAGCCGATTGCCGGCGCGCGCGGCATCAAGCGCGGCGGAATCATCAACCTCGATCGCCAGTCGACCGCGCGGCTCGAGCGGGTGGAGGTGGTCAAAGGGGCGGCGTCCGCGCTCTACGGGTCGGATGCGCTGGGCGGCGTCATCAACCTGATTACACGCGAGCCGGGATCGCCCTTCGACGTCAACGCCTCGGCCTCCCGCGGCAGCTTCGGTGCGATGGACGCGGCGTTCGACAGCGGATTCAAGCGGGATCGCACGTTCGGCATCTTCAGCGTAGAGCGGCACGAGCACGGCGGCTTCGATCTGACGCCAGGCACGTTCGATACCACCGGGGCCCCGTATCTCCGTTACGACGCGCTGGCCAAAGCGCGGTACCACGTCACGCCGTCGTTCTCGCTGGGCGGGTTTCTCACCGGCTATCGCAACCGGACGACCGGACGATCGAACGGCGAGCTCGGTCCCCAGGAAGACGATGTGCGCGAACGGGCGTTGAGCCTGAACGTGGCGGCCAGCTGGCTGGCGGGCACGAGCACGACGATCGAGGCCCGTGGATATCTCTCGACCTACGCCGAAGAGGCTGCTGGCCGCCTGGCGCCGCCCCGCTCGACACCGCTGGCGCCGGGCGCGCTCGACCAGCGGATTGTCAAGACCGACGTATCGCTGCAGCGCACCATCGGATCGCGGCAGGTGGTGCAGGCCGGTCTGGAGTGGTCGCGCGATCATTACGAAGGGACCAACCGCCTTCGCGACGAGGCCGGCGGGGACGAGGCCGACACGGCGGTCGCGTGGGCGCAGCACCGCTGGAGCGCCACGAGTCGATTGACGACAACGCTGGGGCTGCGCGTCGATCATCGTTCGCCGTTCGAGACGGCGGTCTCGCCCAAAGCGGGAGCGACGTATCGCCTGACCGACAGCCTGCGGGCGCGCGCTTCGTACGGACGCGGTTTTCGTGCACCCGACCTCGGCCAGCTCTACTACCGGTTCCTGAGCCCGTCGAACATGTACCAGGTCGTCGGCAGCCCCGCCCTGAGGCCGGAGCTCGCCGATTCCTGGCAGTTTGGCGGCGAATACACGTTCCCACGCCGCCGCGCCAGAGTCGGCGTGAATGTCTTTCGCAACGACGTCCAGGACCTCATCGAGTCCATCAACCTGGGCTTTGTCGCGACGCCGGACCAATTGTCTGCGCTGCTCGCACGCGAGGGGCTCGACCCGTCCTTCCGCCCGGTCCTCGGGCGTCTCCTGCTGACCTATCGCAACATTGCGGATATCGTGACCGAGGGTCTCGAGCTCGATGCCGAGGCGGCGCTGACGGAAACGGTCTCGGTTGGCGGCGCCTACACGTTCCTGTCGGCTCGCGACGCCGGCAGCGATCGCGACCTGACCGGCCGCCACCGCCATCACGGGAGCCTGCGTCTGGCGTGGCAGCCGGCGCGAACCGGACTGCGCGCCAGCGTACGCGGTACGTTCTTCAGCTCGTGGATCGCCGCTCGGGCAGGGCTGCCCGGCGGCGGAGTGCTCGACACGATCGCCCCGAGATTCGCGCTGTGGGACGCGGTCGTCCTGCAACGGCTCGGCGGCGGCCTCGCGGCCTTCGTCAGCCTCGACAACCTGACCGACAGCCAGGACCCGAACACCGGCGTGCTGCTGCCGTCAGGCGCGCCGGCGGCCATCTATCGACCGGATGCGGGTCGAGCCGCGCGCGTCGGAGTCCGATGGTCCTTCTCCGCGAAATGACAGATCCCTTCTCCTACAGGAGCAGACGCATGTTGAAGACTCGACAGGTAATCCCGCTCGTGTGCCTCGTCCTGCTGGCCGCGCGGACCTCTTCGGCCGGTCCCGGCGTCCTCCTGCTGGCGCATGGCGGCAGCGCGGAATGGAACGGCCGCGTGACAGAGCTGGCCGAGCAGGTGAATGCCATCCGTCCGACCGAAACGGCCTTCGGCATGGCGACGCGCGCGAGCATCCAGAACGCGGTCGACCGTCTCGTCGCGCGCGGCGTGACCGAGATCGTCGCGGTGCCCCTGTTCGTCTCTTCCTGGAGCAGCGTCATCACCTCCACCGAGTATCTGCTCGGATTGCGCGCCGACGCGCCGGCGGCGCTCGCCGGCTTCGCGAAGATGAATCACGCGCCGGCAGGCGGCACTTCGGAGACGGCCATGAACGGGCACGAGCAGCACTCGGGGATGGCCGACGGCACGACGCCGGTGGCATCGCCGGTGCCGATACGCCTGACGCCAGCGCTCAACGATCATCCGATCGTCGCCGAGATCCTCGCGAGCCGCGCCCGCGCGATCAGCCGCGACCCGGCGAAGGAGGCGCTGATCATCGTCGCCCACGGCCCGAACGAAGAAGACGACAATCGCCGATGGCTGGCCGACATGGCGTCGCTCGCCGGGCGGATCAGGCACGCGGAGCCATTCGCGTCGCTGGAGTACCTCACGGTTCGAGACGATGCCCCCACGCCGGTTCGAGATGCCGCAACCGCCCGGCTGCGCGAGGCCGTGCAGCGTGAAGTGGAGGCCGGACGCCGCGTGCTGATTGCGCCGCTGCTGCTGTCTTTCGGCGGAATCGAGCGCGGCCTGCGGGAGCGGCTCGACGGCCTCAGCTACACGATGGCCGACGCCGCGCTGATGCCGGACGATCGGCTGGCGACCTGGGTCCTCGCGATGGCTGACTCACGCTGACTGTCTGCGAGCGGCGGCACGCCCGCCGATGAGGCCTCGTATTCTGAATCGGGGACGCAAGCGAGGACATGGACGCAGAAGAGGATCGCGAGGGATGAACTGGCGCGGCGCTGCCGCGCCAGTTCCGGTGCGGATCTACTTCGACGAGCAGGTCATGGCGATCATCTTGACCGACTCCACCTGCAGGGTCTGTTGATTGCTCGACGAGCTGGAGCGGCTCGCCGGCGCGTTCACGCCCGAGGTGCCGGATGTGCCCGAGGCGTTCGCTTCGAGACGTCCGGTGATCTGCACCTCGTGGTTGACGTGTTCGCGGAGCTCTGATGCAGTGCCCTCGAGCTTGTAGGTCTTGCCGTTGCTGGCAGACGGGCTGGGAGACGTGCCGCTGGTGCCCGTCGCGCTGGTGCCGCTCCTGCCAGTCGTGCCCGCGCTCGACGACGAGCCCGAGCCCATGGTTGCGTCGGTCAGGATGAAACCATTGGCGCTCGGGGACGCCGTACCGGTCGTGCCGCTCGTGCCGGTCGTACCGCTGGCCGGTTCGGCCGGTTTGAGACAGCCGGTGACCGTAATGGTCTGGGCCGGCTGGCTGCGCGCCGAAGGCGTTTGCGAGGTGCCGGCCTGCGGCGCGGTCGACTGCGCCGCAGCCAGGCCGGTCGCCATCATCACGGCCGCGAGACTGAACCATACGTTCCGCATCATTGTTCCTCCAGCTTCATGGCTTGCCACCGATGTCCGCCGCAGACTGCGCGGCTTGCCGCTCCAACCCTGCAAGCGATGTTCCCCGACGTCGCTGCGTCTGCCGAGGATCGCAAGGGACGCGCGCGCCGGGAATCGCGCGCGGCCGGGGTGCCCGGCACGCGGGTGCGCGGTGTACGTAATGGCTATGTAAGAGTGACGTGGTGCGTCGCCGCCGTCGCCGCGAGAGGCCGGCGCATGCCAGCCGCGAAGGAGGCCTTCCAGAAGATCCTGACTGCGTCCTTGTATCGATCGTGTGCGGCGAACGTCGATTGAGGATCGAGACGCACACCAGAGCGGCGCCTTGTCTTCGCCGGCACGGGCATCAGAGCCGCACGCGCCGGCCCGGGGAGCTGGCCCGCGCTTTGCCCCTGCGCCGCGTGTGAACGCGCACGAGCTGCGGTTTGAATACGCCCGAGCCGGCATCAGGCGGACAGGCCTCGATGTCCTCATCGGAGCCATGAACCGGTGCGCCGCGATCCGGATGATCGAGGCGCTTGCTGTCACGCCTGAGCGCGTGCCGAGGACCGCCCCAATCGATCGCGCGTACACCCCGACCGCCCTCGATCTCTCGGAGGCGATGCGGCATGCGATGGATCCGGCGGCCGACCTCCCGTCTTCCTTCGTCGAAGAGGCGTGCGCGCGCGGCGATCGTTGTTTCGCCGTGCTGCACGGCGGGTCGCTGGCCAGTTATGCCTGGTGCTCCGCACTTCCGACGCCCCTGGACGAATCGCTCGTCGTCAGCGTCCCGCCAGCCTGGATGTACACGTACAAGGCGTTCACGCTGCCGGCGCACCGGGGCGCGCGGCTGCACGGCATGCTCACGGCGCTGATCGTCGACGATGCGGCGCGGCGCTCGTACCGCGGCCTGATGGCCTGCGTCGATGCCGATAACTTCCGTTCGCTGCGATCGTTCACGCGCGTCGGCGCGGTGCACGCCGGCGTCATCGGTGCCATCCGCTGGTTCGGCGCCGTTCGTGTGCTTCTCTCGCCAGGCTGTCGCGCCCGCGGGCTGCGCGTCACGGCGGTGCGTTAGCGTTCCTGGCGCGCCGTGACGATCGCCGATGTTCGGACTGGAGACGCCGCAGCCGGGCGAACAGCTCGCGCAGCTGCTCCGGATAGGGCACGGCGCGACGGTTGTAGCGCCAGGCGTACTCCGCCAGGTAGAGGCCCAGACGCTCGCGCCTGATCCCCCGGCGCGATCGAAGCCGATACCGGAGGTAGGCCCAGAACGCCTCGAGCGGACCGAATCGCGGTTGTGCCTCTTCCGCGACTGCGGCCAGCCGGTAGAACCGCCCGCGATAGACGACGGCCGCGTAGGGCAACGCGCCGGTCCAGGCGACGAGCCGCGGTTGCCGTCTCCCGTCGCCGCCGATCGCCGCCAGGAAGCCTTCGGCCTCCTCCGGCGCGAGCACCGCGGCAAACGCGGCGCCGTCGATGAGCGACAACCCGATGATGGGCGCGGGCGCGGGGACGGTCGACCGTACGGCGAGGGTGGGCGCGTGTCGTCCGGCGATCGCCTCCCGGACGCTCGTGAGCGCACGGAGCACCCGCTTGCGTTCGAGCCCGGTCTCATGGGCGATCTGGGCGCTCGTCATGCCGCGGACGAACCAGTACAGAACGGCGCGCCACTGCGTCGTGTTCAACTGCAGCGGCAGACGTCCGGGATACCAATCGAAGCGGCACCGCGCACACCGGCGCCTGCCATCCTGCAGGCGCCACGCGCGGCGGCTGCCGCAGCGGGGGCACACCCGTCCATTGAGGCCGCGCACGGCGGGCGTTCGGGCAGAAGCGGCGTCCACGGGGTCAGACGGAAGGAAGATTGCTAGGCAATGGCGGTATGCGATGGCCGACGATGGCGATGGTGGTGATGGCCTGCGGCGCGTTCGTCGCGGCGCGGCCATGGTCGTCTGTGCTCCGGACCGGGCAGGCGCGGGGCGTGGCGTTCGAGAGCACATGGGACGCGGCCGCAGGGACGTCCCGCGAGGCGGTCACCGACGCCGGCCGATGGCCGGAGTACGACGAGTTCAATCACGGCACCGGCGCGCAGCTCCTCTCCGTCGTCGACGACGGCGTGAACGGCCATCACGCGCTGCGCGTCGAGCAGCGCGGCCCGCACCTTGCGGCGATGCTCCAGGTCGACGACGTCGTGCCGCTGTCGCAGAGCTACTACGTGCGCTTCTACATGAGGAACGACGACACGTCGAGCGCGGGCGACCATGTCGTGACGGTCGATGCCTACCAGTACCCGAATCTCACCTTCATGCGGAAGCGCGGCGGGCGCTCCGGGTGGACCTTCGAGGCGAGCTTCTATGGCTGCGGGTACGTGTATCCGATCGGCCATTGGGGCCCCGATCTCCAACTTGCAAACGGCCGCTGGTACCGTTTCGAGTACTTCGTCGAGTACGTCGACCCTACGCACGTTCGCGTGCACCCGCGCGTTTACGACAGCCGCGGACGTCTCATGCTCGCCGACGACGACTTCCGTCAATCCGACTACCGATCAGCGACCTGGAACGGCCGCAGCGACTGGACGCTCGCCTCCTACTACGCCGCCGGCCAGACCTTCTGTGTCGAACCCGAGTGGGCCAACGACTTCGCCCTCGGCAACAACGGCCAGGAGGGCGCCCGCGACACCGGCCAGGCTTGGTACTTCTCCGGCGTCCAGATCCGCACCGATCGATGGCCCGGTCCGATCGATTCAACGGGCGTGCCCTCGCCGGACGGTGACGGGGCGCTCGCGGGCTTCTATCCTGGCGATGCCGGCATCGAGCACGATCCCGACGTCGTGTTCGCCGAGAGCTTCGAAGCGCCGACGGTCGGCGCCATGCTCGGCCGCTGGTCCGACGCGGCCGGACTGAAATCGATGATCCTGGCGCGCGACGGACCGCCCGGTGGCGCCGGCAGCCAGGCGCTGCTGTTCTTCGGCGGCGGACACCTGTTCGCAAGGCTGCCGGCGCCGATCGACGATCGCCTGTACGTGCGTTACTACGTCAAGTACGTCGGCTCGTCGTACCGCGCCGATATCACCATGGGCGGCGACAACCCGCCGCAGTCGACGCCCGTACTGTCCGGGGGGTGGCCGAACGGCACCGACCGCTTCAGTGCCGGCGCCGGCGCGGGGCCCGCGGATCGGTTCGAGCTCGAGGACGCCTGGACCGACATGCACGCCTCGGACAACGGCGCCTCCTCGATCAATCGCCTGCAGGCGGAAGCGGACGTGCCGGCGGTTCCCTGGGCCTGGACGTGTGTCGAGCAGATGGTGGTGCTGAACGATGCCGGAGCGCTGAATGGCGAGCATGCGATCTGGGTGAACGACGCGCAGATCGGCCATTTCGGCCCGGGCTTCCCGAACGGTTCGTGGATGGGCGCCGCGTTTCGTCCCGAGCCGGCCGGCGACCCGTTTCCCGGATTCCGCTGGCGCGTGGATCCGGCGCTGGCGCTCACGTGGCTGCAACTGGCCGTCGTATCGATCGGCGATCCCCATGCGCCGTCGTTCGTGGAATTCGATCACATCGTGGCCGCGCGACGGCGCGTCGGCTGCCTGCGCCAGTGAGCGACGCTCAGGATCCGGCTGTCGAGCGCACCCGATGTGAAATCGTCCGCGAGCAGCAATCGATCCGCATCGTCGTCGGCGGTTCGGGCGACATCGCGAGCCGGTCGGGGCCGTACGACGGCAGGAGCGCGCACGGGCCGCACAGCAGGGCGCGAGCTTTATCGTCGTCACCTGGCGGATCGATGCGCAAGCTGGCCGCCGGGCGCGGCCGCCCCGGGAACGACGAATCGCGGACCGCGCGCCGCACGGCGCCGCAGCAGCGCGCGGTAGATGCTCGCGTAGCGGCGTACCATGAGGCCCAATCCGTACTCTCGCCGGGCGCGCTCGGCGGCCCGGGCGCCGAGGGCGCGTCGGCGATCCGCCTCGCGAAGCAGGCCGTCGAGCGCTTCGGCGAGCGCGGGCGAATCGGCCGGCGGCACGAGCACCCCTGCATCGCCGTGCGCGAGCACCACGGGAATCTCTCCCACGCCGGTGGCCACAATCGGTCGGCCGGCGACCATCGCCTCGAGCACTGCGAGCGGCAGCCCCTCGTCGAGCGACGGATGGACGACGATATCGGCAGCGGCGAGGACTGCAGCCACGTCCGACCGGAGGCCGAGCAGGTGTATCCGCGGCCCGATCCCACACCTGTCGGCGTGCGCGCGCAGGTCGGCTTCGAGCGGCCCGCGTCCGGCGACGGCCGCATGCAGGCCCGGATGCCGCCCCACCAGCGCCGCCGCTGCGTCGATCAGGTGACGGTGTCCCTTTACCGGGTACAGGTTGCCGACAGCGACGAGCAGCGTATCCGATGGGTGCAGTCCCAACTCGCGACGTAGCGTGACCGCCTGGGGCGGCGGGTTGCGCACGCCATTGGGAATCACCCGCACAGACGTCTTCCTCAGGAGCAGATCCTGGCGCATGGCCCGACCGAGGGCACCCGATACGGCGACCGTCCGGCCGCTGATCGACACAGCCACACGCATGGCCAGACGCCGCCGCCACCGCAGCGCGTAGTAGCGACCGCCGTGCATCGTGACGACGTGCGGGATGCCGGCCAGCTTCGCCGCCCATCCGCCGTACACCGCCATGGAGAACTCGTGGCTGTGGGCGACGGCAATACGATGCTTCCGGAACGCGATCAGCAGACGCCGGAGCGACCCGGGGGAGAGCGGCCGATCGATGCGGAAGGTCTGAACGGCCACGCCCGTGCCGCGCAGCTGGTCCGCCAGCCACGGCTCGTGGCCGTCGGGCATGAACACGACGTTCTCCGCCCCGGCGGCCTGCAGCGCCGTGGCGATCTCGGCGACGATCCGCTCGGCGCCGCCCGGGCCCGACGTCTCGATGAGGTGGGCGATGCGCAGCCCTTGCGGAATGCGCAGGGCGTTCACCTGCGCGCTCCGGCAGCCGCGGGCGCCAGCTTCACCAGCCCGACGGCGAGCCCGACGAGCGTGTACATCATCTCGTGATAGGCGAGCGACAGGAAGAATGCGCCGCACGCAAAGCCGATGAGCGCTGCGGCCATCGCCTGGCTCAGCTTCCGCTGCGCGAGCGCGTCCCCGTGCGGCTCGCACCGCCGTCGCTCGAGCCGGCGCAGAGACCAGAGCGATGAGCCGAGAATGCCGGCGAAGAGCGCGAGTCCGGGGAACCCGAGCTCCGCGCCAGCCTGGATGTAGCTGTTGTGCGCAGCGTTCCACGACACGCCCATTCCGTACTGCGCGCGGCGTGCGTAGTCCGACAGCGTGCCTTCCGCGGTCTCGAAGTTGGCCGGGCCGACGCCGAGCACGGGGAACCTCAACATGTAGCCCACGCCGCGAGACCAGATCTGCAGGCGCCCGGTCTCCGACGTGCGGTTGTAGTCGGTGTCCGCGAGGATCGTCGTCATCTGCGACCAGTAGCGGTTGGTCGCCACGGCGAGCACGACGACGACGAGGAGCAGGGCGCCGCCCAGGCGGTAGCGGGCGGGGATCGTGGTGTACCGCGCGACGACGTAGATGACAACGGCGCTCATCGCGATGAAACCGCCGCGCGATCCGGTCTGGACGAAGGCGACCATGAGCACGACCAGGCCAAGAGCCGGGAGCCCCCGGCCGAACGGCTGTCCGGCGTGCAGGAAGTAGAGGCCGAACGGCACCGCCGTCACGATGAAGGTGGCAAAGTCGTTGGCGTCGTAGTAGTAGAGGTTGTCGAGGCGCCAGTCGGCGCCGCCGACGCTGAAGCGGCTGACGACGACGACGGCATAGATTGCCGCCGCGGCGAAGTAGGCATACGCGAGCCGCTCCACGTCGCGCGTCGTGCGCACGCAGCCGGCGATGACGAAGACCATTGCCACCGTCTTCACGAAGTTGTGGACGACCAGATCGAAGCTGTTGCCGATCACCAGCGCGAACGGCGTCGACAGCAGCATCCAGCCGAGCAGCGCCGCCGTGAAACGGGACGCCGGTGCCGCCCACGAGTGCACGAGGCGCCGCCGGCTGCGTGCATCCAGCGCGTAGAGGAGGATGGCCAGCGCGCCGGCGAGCATTGCCGGATGGAACGCCGCCAGCGGTGCGAAGAGTTGATGTATGCGGCCAACGGCCGTGAGGATGTAGGCGGCGACGCAGGCGAGCAGCGGATCCCACGCGTCGGCGCGCCCCCTGGCGAGGGGGAAGCGCATCGATCTGGCCGCGGCATCAGGCGCGAGCGGCAGGTGCGGTGTGGCGGCGTGAGGCATTGGCATCTCGAGCTGCAGCGTCCGGCTTCGAGCCGGCGAGCCGCAGATAGGTGTCCGTCAGACGGGCGCCGATCGCCTCCCATCCGTAGCGACGCAGCGCGGTGTCGCGTCCGGCCGAGCCGAGCTGCCGGGCGAGCGCCGGATTGTCGAGGACGTCGACGACGGCATCGGCGAAAGCGGCAGGCGCATCGCGGACGAGCGCGTTGAGACCGTCTTCGGCCGCGAGCCCTTCGCAGGCGATCGACGTGCCCACCACCGGTTTGCCCAGCGCCCATGCGTGGAGGATCTTCAGGCGTGTGCCGCCGCCGAGACGCAGGGGAGCGATGTGGCAGGCAGCGCTCCGCATCGGCGGGATCGCATCATCGACGTACCCCGTCAGCTCGACGCCGAACCGGCGGCGGGCGCGGTTCTGTTGATCGGCCGTCGCCCGGCCGATCCAGCGCACCGGCTCGTCTGGCCGTCGCCGGCGGATCGCCGGGAGGATTTCGCTGCAGAAGTACTCGAGCGCGTCCAGGTTCGGAAACGGGCTGGTGCCGCCGACGTAGACGATGCCGCGTCCGGCGGCCTCGCCGGGCTGCATGGCGTCGAGATCGACGCCGTTGGGCACGACCTCGATACCGGCGCGCGGTGCGATCGCCCGCAGTTGCGACGCGTCGCGTTCGGAGCAGACGACGTTGAGGTCGACGCGCGGGCTCCAGTACCGCTCGACCGCGCGCATCAGCCGCGCCTGGTAGCGGAGGTATGCGCGCGTCCACGCCGCTCTTTCCACGGCCGCGCGGCGCGCGAGCAGCTCGGACTCGATGTCGTGATGCACGACGGCCACGCGGCGGCCACGACAGGCCGGCAGGAAGCGAGCGAGATCGAGGCTGTCCACATGGACGAGGTCGAACTTCTGTGTCGCGAGTTCGTGGGCAAGCCGCGCCGCGAACGCGCGCGAGTCGTACAAGTACGTGGTATATACGCGGCCCGACGAGAG
Source organism: Acidobacteriota bacterium (assembly GCA_020850715.1). Lineage (GTDB taxonomy): Bacteria > Acidobacteriota > Vicinamibacteria > Vicinamibacterales > CAVVIG01 > JADZED01. Next base: position 32,551 of record JADZED010000020.1, on the reverse strand, counting down.
ACTGCGCATGTGGTCCCAGGCAAACCGAAGCGGACGCCCCCGCTGCGGCAGCGGGAACCGTTCGACGCGGGCGATCGCCCGCAGCGCGGCGACCGCCGCGTCCGCTGCATGGGCGGCGCCCGCGGCGCCGCGGGTCGCGCGCTCGAAGCACAGGGCGGTGATGTCGAACGCCCGCGCGAGGATCCGCAGCACGTGATAGGTGCGGATCCAGACGCCGCCGTCGGGCGGGTACGGCAGCGTCTGGCAGAGAAACAGCAGGCGCGGACGCCGGCGCGTCAGCGCAGCCATCGCGATTGCCATGCCTGGAACATCACGAGCGACCAGACGGCGAGGCCCGCCGATTCACGCCCGTTCTGCAGCGACGTCCAGAGTCGCGCGACCGCCGGAGGGTGCAGCCGATTGCCGCGGCGGCCGGTACAGAAGAGCAGATCCTGCGCCCACTCGCGAAGCGGACCGCGCAGCCAGGCGTCGATCGGCACGGAGAAGCCCATCTTCGGCCGTTCGACGAGCGCCGGCGGCACGCGGCGGTAGAGCACCTGGCGCAGCGCCCACTTGCCGACGCTTCCCCTGAGTTTCATCGAACGCGGCAGCCGCCACGAGAGCTCGACGACGCGGTGATCGAGCAGCGGCGCGCGCACCTCGAGGCTCACGGCCATGCTGGCGCGATCGAGCTTGGCGAGCAGGTCGTCGGGCAGGTAGACGCTCTGGTCCGCCAGCATCATGCGATCGAGCAGATCAGCCGGCTCCCGATCCTCGAGGATCCTGGCGTTCACATCGTCGTCGCCGATTCCGGCCTGGGGCGAGGCGGCGAGCGGCGGCCGGTCCGAGGCCGACAGCAGCGATTGGTACATGTCGCCGACGCCCGCGCAGACCATTACGCGCTGCAGCTTCCGGACGCGCTCGCCGAGACGCTGGCACGGCAGGCCGATCGGCATCCGGGAGGCCAGCCGCTGTGGCGCGTTCCACGCGCGCGCCGGGATGCATCCGAGCGCGGCTGCCGTCGCCTGCCGGACCGGGCGCGGGATGCGCGTGAGGCGCGGGAAGATCCGCGAGCCGTACACATAGCGGTTGTAGCCGCCGAACAGCTCGTCGCCGCCATCGCCGCACAAGGCGACGGTCACGTGCCGGCGTGCGAGCTGCGAGACCAGGAGGGTCGGAATCTGCGACGGGTCGGCCAGCGGCTCGTCGAAGATCTCGGCGAGCCGGGGCACCACGCGGCACGCATCGGCGCCGGTCACGAGCAGCCCGGTGTGCTCCGCGCCGAGGTGCGCGGCGACGCGAGCGGCGTGCGGCGACTCGTCGAAGTCCCGCTCGTCGAAACCGACCGTGAAGGTCCGCGTGGCTCCGGATGATGTCTCGCGCATGAGCGCGACGATGGTGGAGGAATCGACGCCGCCCGAGAGCAGAGCACCGACGGGCACGTCGGACTGCAGGCGGCAACGGACGGCGTCGGCGAGCAGCGCGTCGAGCTCTTCGACGATCTCGCCTGCCCCGCCGGGGTGCGGGTTGGCGAGCCCGGCGAGCGCCGCTCCTCGCACGGACCAGTAGCAGCGCGGCGGCGGCATCGGGCCGGCCGGGTCGGTGACGACCTGAATATGTCCGGCCGGCACCTTGCGCGTGCTGCGGAGGATGGTTCTGGGCGCCGGGATGTAGAGATACCGGAGATACGCGCCGAGCGCGCCCTCGTCCAGGGCCGTATCGAACGACGGTCCCGCAGCAAGCGCCTTCATCTCGGAGCCGAAGGCCACGAATCCCTCGCCGCGGTGTACGTAGAGCGGCTTCTTGCCGAGCCGATCGCGCAGCAGCGCGAGCTCCCGCCGCCTGATGTCCCAGACCGCCATTGCGAACATGCCGATCAGCCGGGAGACGCCCTCGTGAACGCCCCACTCCTCGAAGGCTGCGAGAATGACTTCGGTGTCGGAGCGGCTGCGGAAGCGGTAACCGCGCGCCTCGAGGTCCCGTCGAAGCGACATGAAGTTGTAGACCTCGCCGTTGAAGGCGACGACGTAGCGTCCGCTGGCCGAGGCCATCGGCTGGCGGCCGGCGGGCGAGAGGTCGAGGATCGCGAGCCGGCGGAAGCCGATGGCGACGCCGGCGCCGGCGTCGGTCCAGGTGCCGCTGTCGTCCGGACCGCGATGGACGATGGGGGCAATCATGCGGGCGGCGCAGGCGGTCAGCTCGCGGCCCGACAGGCGTGTGTGCCAGATGCCGGCAAAACCGCACATGGCGCGTTAACGAGGTCCCCGCACCGCGGCGGGGCCCGGCAGGGCGGCTTCGCCGATGCAGAGCGCTTCGGGAGCGGCGCCGGGATCCTTCAACATGACGGCGGCGATCGCTTGCGCCACGATCGACGCGCCGGCCGGCGTGAGGTGCACGAAGTCGTAGAAGTTGTCGAGTGTCGGCGCGAGGTAGGGCATGAGATCGATCTGCTCGACGTCGAGTTCTTCCGCGATGGCGGCCGCCCGGCGATCCATGCGCGCCATGAGCCCCATCAGCACGTCGACCGAGTAGAAGGTCGTGAGCGGGTCGCCGGTCCAGGCCTTGCCGATGCTGCCGCTCCAGATGTGCGGCGTCTCCTCCGGTGTGCCGCCCGCGTTCCACCATGGCTGCCGCGCGATGATCACGCGATCGGCGTGCGCCTTCGCCAGGCGCAGCGCGTGCCGGAAGCAGCGATCGAAGTGATCGATCATCGGTTCTGGCGGCGGCGTGGTCTCGAGGACCCGCGCGCGCAGGCGCGCATCGCGGGCGCGGAGCATGTACCGGCCGCTGTGATCGTGCACGTCGACGGGCCGCAGCCAGCGGCGCCGCGCGCGGCGCGCCAGTTCGACCAGGGCCGATCGCCGCGGGTGCCAGCCGAAGCGCGCCTCCGGGTGGCAGCGGAACAGGTCGGGCACCTTTGGCGGCATCGGCCGCGGCGGCGTGCCGTCCTCGAGCCAGCGGATCACATCGCTCGCGCCGGCCATGATGACGATGGCGCTCAGGCGCGGGTAGCGCGGCAGGACCTTCTCGAAGATCATTCCGAGTGCCTCGGAGCCGACCCCGGAACGCGCGATGCTGCCCACGTGCACGCGCGAGGCGACCAGGGCCGCCAGCCGTCCGGACGTCGAGAGGAGGCGCTGCAGGGCGCCGGGCCAGGCGGTGTCCTGATCGAGGAGGTAGCCCTCCGCCTGGCTGCCGCCCGCGACCAGAATCCGATAGAGCCCCGTGCAATGGCGCGGCAGTGCGCCGCCGCGCTCGCCATCGGCGTTGACCTCGAAACGCGTCGTGCGCTCGAAAGTCGAACACACCCGGCGGTCCGGACTGATGCGGAGTCGCAGGCCGGGCGGCCACACGTAATAGACTCTCCGCCGGCGGATCCACCTGCGGGCCGCGAGTTCCGACGAGACATAGAACACCCCGAAGGCGGCGAGGATCGCGATCGCTGCGAATGCGAGGATCACCGCCGGCGGCTCCCCCTCGACACGTGACGGGACACGAGATGCCGCGCCGCGTTGCCGAGGGCAGCGGCCATTTCACGGGATGCGTGGACCGCGCGCGTGAGCTGCGGGCGCGTGCGGCTCGAGTAGACGTCGGCGTCGAGCGTCGTCCGCTCGCGCACGGGCCAGAGGTACTTCACCGGCTCGGCGCCCTTCAGGAAGTCGAATTCGACGGCACCTTCCTGTGCGGACAGCTCGATCGCGCAGCCGAGCGCCAGCCGTCCCAGATGGATCCGTCCGGCCCACGGGCGGTCGTAGCCGACCAGGTACGCGCCCCACCACGACCCGGCCGCGAGGCCATAGACGACCGCGACGGTGCGCAGGTCGACCGAGATGCGCACCATCCGCAGATAGTCGTCGGCGAGCAGCAGCGGGATCGCGTGCCGGTTGAACCGCTGCCGGTACACGTCGTCGGCGGCGGACTCGCCGCCGGCGCTCCGCCAGCGCTCGTGCAGGAATCCCCGGAGCGTATCGAACGCATCGAGCGCTTCGCCCGGATCGCGCAGGATCTCGATGCGCACGTGGCCGCGCCGATCGAGCCAGCGGCGATGCCGCCGCAGCGACTCCTGGAGCACCATCGCGGCGGCGAGCCCCGTCGAGGCGAGGGCGCGTGATTCGCGGACGTTCAGGAACGGGCCGGCGTGGACTTCGCGCGGCGCCAGCGCGACCTGGTTGTCGCGCGCGAGCCGGTGCATCGCCGCCCAGAGCGCCGAATCCTGGGGCACGTCCCGGAGGCGCAGCACGAATCCGCTGGCGCCGAAACGATCGCGCAGCCATGCGAGCAGCAGGTCGGCGCACCGCGGCTCGAAGCCGCGCGACGCGAGCAGATCGGTGCGGTCTGAACCGGCGCCGCCGCCGAGGAGGGTGACGCAGTTCTGGCCGCCGCCGGCGCGCAGGCCGAGCGGCGCCAGGCCGCGCAGCGCCTCGCCCTCGCGAAAGATGGCGAGGTGGGCGCGACAGCCGGCCGGCGGATCCTTGAAGAAGCCCGACAGCCATGCCCTCGACATGAACACGCCGCAGTGAGGCCGCTGCGCGATGAGCGCGGCGAGGGCATCGGCGTCGGGCCCCCTCAGGTCGAGGCCGTCGGCGAGCTCGAGCCGCAGGGCTTCGGCCCGAGGCTCCGGCGGCGGAAATCCGCGGCCGGCTTCGTTGACGACCGCGACGCTTGCTTCGCTCAGAGCCGTATCCGGTGTCATGCTCGCCCCCATGCCAGCAGCCGCGCGAGATGTGGTGAGACGTCCACGAGCGGGTCGCGGCGATAGACGAAGAAGATCCAGGTGAGGGCGAACAGGAAGACCGTCGCCGCGCCGGCCGCGGCGAGGCCGAACAGCCCCTGCACGCCGAGCCCCAGCCTGAACCAGAGGAGCAGCGCGAGCGTGGGGATCCCTCCGAGCGCCGCTTTCGGAACCACGTAGCGGAAATAGGTCCAGGCACCGATTTCGAGCTCGCGGCAGGCGATCGCCAGCACGCCGGCGGCGAAGAGCCCGTTGGGGATTGCCGTGCCGAGCGCCACGCCTGCCAGGCCGAGGGGCCGCGCCAGCGCGACGCTCAGCCCGAGGTTCAGCAGTCCGCTCGCGATGAAGCCGATCGCCGGCCGCTGCGGCTTGCCTATCCCGATCAGGATCGGCAGCGCCACCCCGCGCACCGGCAGGAAGACGAAGCTCGACGCCATCAGGATCTGGAGCACCCTGCCGGCCGGCTGCTCGTACGACGGATCGATCCACCAGCCGACAAAGCGCGGGCCCAGCACGATCAGGAAGAGGCCGGCGACAATGGTGATGGACAGCGCGACCTTCGACCACTTGAGGAAGATCGTCCGCAGCTCGTCCATCCGCCCTTCCGCGTGCAGCCGGGTCGCCATCGGGGAGACGACGGCCGCGATCGAGACGACCAGTTCCATCAGGTAGACGATCAGGCTGTTGGCGATCACGTAGAACGGGATCACCGACACGTCGAGGAAGGCGCCGATGACGATCGCATCGGTTTCGAACGCGAGGCGCGCGCCGGCGGTCAGCAGCAGGACGTAGAGGCTGAAGGAGAAGATCTGCCGGACCATGCGCCAGTCGAAATCGGCGACGCTGATGCGCACGCCAGGATAGCGCTTCACGATCAGGTACCAGGTTGTCGAGACGTCGAAGGACAGACACGCGAGCTGGACCAGAGCGAGCACCGCGAGGGTCGGGCGCAACGTCAGCAGCAGCACGCTCAGGCCGAGCCGCAGCAGCAGCACCGAGATGCGGACCGCATTGCGCACGACGAAGTCGTGGTGCGCGAGCATGATCCCTTCGGGCAGCAGCCCGATGAAGCCGGCCGAGACATAGATCGTCATCAGCCCGAAGCTCAGGGAGGCCTGCGCTTCGAGGCCTTCGGGAATTGCGAACGTGTGCAGCAGAGGCATCACCGACGCGCCGGCCAGCACGGCGATCGCGCCGACGCCGAGATACAGTCCCGCACAGCTCCCGATCGTCGCGTTCACCTTCCCCAGGTCGCCCTTGGCGAGGTGCTGGGCGAGGTAGCGGACGCAGGCGACCGGCACGCCGAGCGCGAACAGGCCGATGTAGCCGCAGATCGAGGCGATCAGCGTCCAGGTGCCGTACCCGTCGTTGCCCAGAGTGCGGATGATGAACGGGGTCAGCACGTAGGTCGTCGCGACGTTGACGGCCAGCAGCACCCAGTTGCTGCCCACGTTGCGCAGCACGTCAGGCGCTCCTCGCCCCGGCCCGCCGTGGCGCCAGAACGGTGCGCCGCAGCGCCAGCTCGAAGCCGAACTCGCTGGGGGACACGCAGCCGGGTGCGATTGGAATGCGACGCAGATGGAAGGGATCGGTGGGGACGGCGTTCACGCCGCCGAACGCCGAGCAGCAGCAGCGAAAGCCGGCGTCGCGCACGATCTGGCGGTTTGCTTCGGTCAGGTTGTCGCGCCGCCCGTAGGGGTAGGCGAATGCCCGGACCGGCACGCCCAGCCGGCGTTCGAGATCGCGGCGGGCGCCCAGGATCTCCGTGCGGGCCTCGTCTCCAGAGGTCGCCCCGAGATCGACGTGCGTGCGGGTGTGCGCGCCGATCTCGAACCTGCGCGCCTGCAGCGACCGTACCTCCTCCCACGACATCCATGGATGGACGACCCGTGCGCGGCGGTCCCACCAGGGAACGGTGTCGGTGCCGATGAACCCGCTCACGACGAAGAAGGTTGCCGGCAGCCCATGAGCCTCGAGGATCGGCGCAGCGAAGGTGAAGTTGTCTCGATAGCCGTCGTCGAACGTGATGGCGAGCCGCCTGCCGGCGGCGACGCCCCGTTCGAGGCTGAGCACGATCTCGGCGAGCGGCACCACGTCGAACCGCCGCTTGAAGTAGCGGCAATAGGCGTCGAGCTCGTCGGGGTGCATCGTCAGCGATTCGGCGCCCGCCGAGGGGTTGACCCGGTGGAGGGCGACCACGGCGGATGTGCCCCGCAGCAGCCAGCGCTCGAGCTTCGACACGAACAGGCCGTAACCCACGACGGTCTTGATCGTCCGCTTCATGTCTGGCGCTCCGGTTCCATGAGTTGCGCGATCGCGTCGATCGCGCGGGTGATGTGATCGAAACAGGCGCGGAACTGCGATTCGTCGCCGAGAATCGGGTCGGCGACCTCGAGCGGCACCTGCGGCGCCAGCGCCGTCAGGAGGAACGTCTTGTAACGCGCCTCCGGAAACCGGCGCCGCAGCGCGAGCAGTTGTCCGACGTCCATCACGAAGATCACGTCGGCGGAGTCCATCTGCGGCGCGTCGAGGTGCGTCGCGCGATGCCGGCCGAGGTCGACGCCCCGGGCGCGTGCGGTCGCAACTGCCAGTGGATGCGCCGGGTCGCCGGCGGTCGCGTCCAGGCCGGCCGACTCGATCTCCAGCGCGTCGCCGACCCGGCGGCGCAGCAGCGCCTCGGCAAAGGCGCTGCGAATCAAGTTGCCGTGGCAGACCAGCAGCACGCGGCGCGCCGCCCGCACGAACCGGTCGCGCACCGCGCGACCCCTGCCCCGGCGAGCCGCGAGCTGCCGGCGCCGCTCCGCGCGCGCCTCCAGCCCGTCAGCCAGGGCGTCGAGCCCTTCGAGCGCGACGCCGCAGAGCTGGATGGGGCGGCGCAGCGCGCGCGCCGCCGGCGGCAACGCCGCGATCCGCCGGTACGCGGCAACCAGCGCGCGACCGCTGCGCTCCGCGGAGAAGGCGTCGTGCACGGTGCGCCGTGCGCGCGCGGCCAGCCACGTGCGCCGGCGATCGTCGGCCAGCAGGTCGAGCCACGCGCGCGCCAGCGCGTGCGGGTCGCCCGGCGCCACGAGCACGCCGTTGACCTGGTGATCGATGATCTCGGGAATCCCGCCGGCCGCGCTCGCGACCACCGGCACGCCGAGCGCCATCGCCTCGAGCAGCGCCATCGGCGTCCCCTCGGTCAGCGAGGGCAGCGCGAACAGATCCATGGCGCCGATGCAGTCGTAGACGTCGGCGCGCGCCCCGGTGAAGATGCAGGCGCGGCTGACGTTCAGCGTCGAGGCGAGCGACAGCAGATCCTCTCTGAGCGGCCCGTCGCCGACGATCAGGAACGAGACGCCGGGTCGCTCGTCCAGGACGATGCGCGCCGCACGCAGGAACACGCCGTGCGCCTTGACCGGCATCAGCCGGCCCGCCGTCCCGACGATCGCATCGCCGGCGCGGATGCCGAACTCCCGCCGTACCTCGGCGGGCCGGCGCGCCGCGACGACGCGCGGCAGGTCGATGCCGTTGGAGATGTGCAGCACATCGGGCATCGCGCGGCTGCGGTGCCGCAATGCATCGGCTGCGTGTCCGGAGACGGCGATCACGGCGTCGGCGCCCCAGCGCAGCGCGCACCGCTCCAGCGCTTCGTACAGCCGGTAGCGGAGGCGGCGCAGACCCGTCATCGGCTCGGGCAGCCCGTGGAGCGTGCGGACCAGATGCGGTACCCGGGCGAGGCCCGCGGCGGCGGCGCCGATGAAGGTGTCCTTGTAGCGGTGCGTGTGGACGATGTCGACGGCGCCCTCGCGGAGCAGACGCGCGAGCGCGCGCACGAGCGCGAGCGCGCCGGCCCGCTCTTCGTCGACGATCGCCACCGCGACGCCCAGCCGCCGCAGTTCGCGGGCGAGCGGGCCCTCGTTGAACAGGACGGCGCTCATCACGATGTCCGGCTCCTGTTGGAGGTACGCGGCGGTCGTCGCCACCTGCACCTCCGCCCCGGCCCAGAGATCGGCCGTCATCACGTGGCAGACGTGCAGCGGCCGAGTCGGGGGCAGCGGAACACCCGGATCCGGCACGTCCCGCCGGGACGCAGGCGGTGCGTCCACGCGATCAGTCGTGGAAGTGGCCATGGCTTCGCCTCGTCCGGGCCAGCAGCGACTGCACGACGGCGGCCGCGTAGCGTCCCATCTCGTGCAGCCCGGGGCGCACGTCGTCTGGACGCAGCACTTCGTTGCGCGCGCCGGACCCGCCGACCAGGAAGGCGAGCGCCGCACGGCAGCGCGGCGGCGCGCCGGCTGGCAGGGCGGGGTCGTCCCTGAACATGCGGAGGAAGAGGTGATCGAGATCGCCCAGCAGCCACCGGCTGCGTACCCCGATCCTGTAGACGGCCGGAAGCGCGCCAATCCGCGCTCGAGCGAGCTGCCAGGCCAGGTACGGAAAATCGACGCCGGCGTCCACGGCCAGCTGCAGCGATCCCCAGAAGCGGCCGTTCATCTCCATGAGGTAGGCGCGGCCGCTGTCGCGGTCGCGTTTGTACTCGAGCATGGCGACGCCGTGCCACCCGAGCGGCGCGAGCAGGCGCTCCGCCTGTGCGCGCAGCGCGGGATCGACGGCGATGCTCTCGCTGAGCACGCTGGCGCCGCCGGACGGCGGTTTCTCCCGCAGCCGGCGATGCGCGAAGGCTGTGAGGACGCGGCCGCGATCGCACAGCAGGAAGACGCCGGTGCCCGGGCCGATGACGCGCTCCTGGATGAGCGTCGGATGGCGCTGCAGGTGCGGCGAGTCGCGAAACAGCCGCCGCAGCGTCTGCTCGTCGCCCACGTGCGCGACCGAGGCACGGATCCACCCGCCGGCCGTGCGGATGCGCGATCGCGCCGGCTTGACGACGACCGGGTAGGTCAGGCGCGGCAGCACCCCCGGCAGCGCCGACGCGTCCGCCACGATCTCGGTGCGCGGCACGCTGATGCCGCTGGCCGCCGCCGCCGCGGCCAGCCATCCCTTGTCGGCGGCGAGCTCGAAGGCCCCGAGGCTCGGCACGGCACAGGACGTGTGTCGTGCCAGGCGCTCGCGGTACGCCGCGACGGCGTGCGTGGTGACGTCCGTCACCGGCAGCACGACGTCGATCCGGCGGCGCTGCACCAGATCGCACAGGAACCGCGCGAATGCCTCGGGCTCGTCGTACGGCGACGGGTACTGCACGTGCTCGCGGCAGTACCGCGACGAGGAGGCAAGGCTCGCGGCGCGCGCTTCACCGACGATCACGTCGATGCCCCGCCGTCCGAGCGATCGCGTGATGGCGAGCGCCGGCCGTTCGTCCCCGTCGGTGACAAGAGCGTTCATCGGATGTCCGAGCGCGCGCGGAGCGAGCTCGCGCGGCGAGGCGCGCGCGTGCGCGTCCGCCAGCGCACGGCGGCGAGCATCGCGCCAATGCCGGCCAGATCGACCATCAGATCGCTGAGCGAGGCGGTGCGGCCTGGCACGAACGACTGATGCCACTCGTCCAGCACGGCGCACAGCATCGAGACTGCCAGCGCGAGCCCGTACCTCGGCCCGCCGGGTCCCGCGCTGAGCGACCGCAGCCAGAGCAGCGCCAGCAGCGCGAACAGCGGTGCATGGCCCGCGTTCGAGAGAAACTGGACGACCGGGCCGCGATAGGTCGTCAGATACGGGATCGCGGAACCGAGGAAGATCGCCGCCAGCAGCCCCGCGGTGGCGGCCCTATACCTTGCGGGTGAGCCGCGCATGGGTTTCGGCCGGGAAGCTGTCCGGCCGTGCGGCCGCCAGCAGGGCAATCGCCGTGCGGTCGTCGTACCGCCGCGGACGGAGAACCGACCACACGTCGAGCCGCTCGGGCAGCTTCCCTCGGGCCAGCGCCATCGCCGTCCGCAACCCGGAGTACGCGAGCGCGACCAGGCTGATCGGCACCCAGAGAATGCGGCCGTTCCACCCGGCCTCGCGCAGCGCATCACGCAACTGGCCGCGCGTGGCGATGGCTCGATCGATCAGGTTGACGACCGACGGCGCTTCGTCGAAGTGCGCGGCGCACCATGCGACGGCATCGGCGCACCGCGCCACGTCACAGACGGCGACCGGCAAGCCCGGCCGCCCGAGCCCGAGGTGCCATCGGCCGAACAGCCGCACGCCGGCGATTCCCGGCAGGGCGGGTTCGCGCCGATCGATGAGCGCGCCCGGCCGGACGATGCGGACCTCGATGCCGAGCCGCGGGGCCTCCCGCTGCACCAGCTCCTCCTGCATCGTCTTGCCCCAGGCGTATGGGCCGAGCGTCCTTGGCTGCGGGAGCCGCGGCGTGCGCTCATCCTGCCGCTCGCGCAGGCTGCGCGGGGGGCGCACGACCGAGAGGCTGCCGATCAGAATCAGGCGCCGCACGCCGGCCGCCTGCATCGCCGTGAGCAGATGCCTGGTCGCGACGATCGTGTTGCGATCGTGCTCGGGAAAGCCGCCCGATGTTTCAGCCGCGGCATGGACGACGAGGCGGGCGCCGGCGAGCACGGCAGGCGCCAGGCTGGCGCTGAGGTCCGCCGCCACCCATTCCTGAATCGCCGGGTCGTCGGGCCATCCGCTTCGGCCGATGCCTCGCACCCGGGGCAGGCGCCGCGAGATTTCGGCGCCGAGAAAGCCGCGCGCGCCGGTGACGACGGCGATCGGTACGTCCGGCGGCGCCGGGCGGGACCGCCGCGCGGCCGGCGTGTGCGCTGCCGAGTCGACGCGCGCCGCCAGCTCCTCGAACAGCTCCGACACCCGCAGGAGATGCGACGGCTCCATCGGCGCCGGTCTTTCGCCGGCGACCGCTCCGTGAAAGGCGCCGATCGACTCGGCCAGTCCTGGATAGATCCCGCCTGCCGCGAAACGGCGCGCGAGGCTGCCGACGCTCCGCGTTGCGAGTTGGGCGGCCTGGATGAGCGGGTCGGCGACCTTCTCGAGCGGTGTCGTGCCGGCGTTGCCGGCGCCGACGAGCATCGAACGAACGAAGTCGCAGGCGAGCGTTCCGCCGGTCCCGGTGACCGTGAGCGACGAGGCGACCGGCCGCGCGCGCAGGCTGACGGAAAGGCGACCGACGATGTCGCCGGCTCGCAGCGTCGCGTACACGGCGGCCGGATCGGCACGGACCCAGTCGAGCGCGATCGGCCGGGGCTGGCCGACCAGACGCTCGATCGCGGCGACCAGCGCGTACAGCGGGTGCGGCAGAATGTCGAGGAGCTCGCGCGCCATCTGCTCGCGGGGTCCGCGGCCGCCCGGCGCCGCGAGGCTCCGGAACGCGAAATGGCTGTCGATCTGGACGATCGATCCCAGTTGCGGCGCGGACTGCATGAGGGCGACAAACGCACGATCGTGCAGCAGTTGATGGCCCGCGCAGACGACGACATGGTGCGTGGCGCCGAGCTCGATGAGCGTACGGGCTTCGGCGACGGTGCGCGCGAACGGCTTCTCGACATAGACGCCTGCGCCGGCCGCCAGCGCGGCGCGCCCCGCATCGAAATGGGTCGTCGGCGGACTGCAGACGTGGACCGCCTGCGGCCGTCCCTCATCGAGCAGCGCCGCGATCGACGGGAAGACGCGCGCGCGGCCGGCCGAGGCGAGCGATTCGGCGCGGTCGCGGAGGGGGTCGAAGACGCCGACCAGCGCCCATGGCCGCCGGCTGCGGCCAAGCGCGCGCAGATGCTGTTGGGCCATCTGGCCGGCGCCGATGAACGCGACTCTCAGCATTACTGCACCAGATATCTGCGAAGGGAAGGGCCAAGCCGGCGGGTCAGCCCCAGCGGGAGCCGCCGCCAGCACGCGGAGAGCCGGCCGGCGGCGCCGCCGGCAGCAACATCTGGCGCGCGTCCGTCGAGCGGCACCTGGTACCAGAAGAGCGGCTCCTCCACCGTCCCCCATTGCCGCTTGAAGCGCCAGGTGCCGGAGCCGCGCGTCGATCGTCCGAAATCGAACCGACGGAAACCGTCGGCGCAGGCTGCCCTCAGCGTTTCCCAATACAGCAGCATGTTCGGACACAGCGAACGGTACGCCGATCGGCACGACGCCCACGGCACCGTGAGCGTGTCGCCGTGCGCGATCGCGATCAGCCCGCCGATCGGCGCGCCGTCCTTCCGGACCGTGACCAGACGGGCGCGCGTGTCGAACAGATCGGCCACGGCGCGGAAGAAGGCTGGCGCATGCGGCGGCGAGCCAAGCTCGCGCATGCGTTCGGCATACGCGTCGTAGAGGGCCGGCAGCGCCGATCGATCCTCGCGCGCCGCCCGCAGACCCGATCGCTCTGCCTTTCGCACCTGGTTTCGGACGGAGCGATCGAAGCCGCTCCACAGCGCGGCCGGATCGGACGGCAGCGCCAGCGTGAGGTTCACCTTGTGCTGCCGCGGCGTCCACGCCTCGTCGAGCGCCGCCGCGCAGCGCAGCTCGACCATCCGGGCGCCGATGAGGCGCGCATGGTCGACGAGCCGGTCCACGAGGTGCCGCGCCGTGCCAGGCGACTCGCACGCCGGCCCGCCCCCGTCGAGAAACGGCATCGAGCTGACGATCGTGCCGACCAACGGCCGCCGGACGATGAATGCCGGCAGGACGCCGGGATGGCGCTCGTCCTCCGCCGAGAGATAGAGCGGCGCGTGGCCGTACGCGCGCGCGATGATCGTCGCCCACTCGGGCGCGTGCGCCAGATGCCGCCGGGCCGCCATCGCGCTCATGCCGCGCTCGTCCCACCCGACGCGGGCGGCGCGGCGCGCGCCGCGCCCGCTGCGGCGAAGCGCGGACTCCAGGCCTCGAGCACGTCGCGCGCCGTGCCGAAAGCGAAGCGGGCGAACAACCGGTCGAGCTTCTCGTCCTGGCGCCCTACTCCCACGTAGTGCCGGAAGCGGTTGCGCCACGCCATCGGCGGCCGCGGCTGATGGCGATCCAGCTCCCACGGGTGCAGGTAGAACATGATCGGCTGGCGCTCATGGATGTTCACGTGTCGGATGCCGGCGCGCGTGACTGTGAACGGCGACAGGCGGAAATAGCCGCCGCCCCCGATCGGCAGATTCACGCCCATCAGGCGCACGGTGCCGATCGGGAACTCGAGCAGGCGGATCGCCCCGGCGCCCCAGACGGCATGCGGGAGTCGCGGCGCGTCGGCCTCGCCGTAGCGATCGTGGCGGATCGGGAACGTGCTCGAGTCGTAGCGGAAGCCTTCGTCGGCGAGGATCTGGTACGCCCAGCGCTGGCCAGGGCCTATCGAGAAGTTCGGGGCGCGATAACCGATGACCGGCTCGCCGATGAGGTCTTCGATGCGCCTCTTCGCGGCGCCGATATCCGCCCGGAACTCGTCGGGCCCCATCGTCGAGATGTTCTCGTGCCGGTCGCCGTGGCAGCCGACCTCGTGCCCCTCCGCGTGGATGCGCCGTACGATCGCCGGATGATGCGCGGCAATCTCGCCGAGCACGAAGAAGGTGGCGCGCGACTCGTGGTCCGCCATCAGCCCGAGCAGCCGATCGACGCTCCGTTCGACGCGGCTCTCCAGCCCGTGGGGAGGCAAGCCGCCGGCGCCATGCCTGAAGATCTCGGCGTGGTAGTACTCCTCCACGTCCACGCTCAGCGCGTTGGTAATCATGTCGAGGTCCTCGAGGAGGTCCGTTCGCCCGCGCCTCGCGGCGATCAGGAGGCGATGGAGGGCGGGAGGCTCCGGCTGGAGGGGGTCCACACGGCGATGCGCTCGCCGCGCAGGAAGCGCAGCCACGCCATGAGCGCGGCGGCATTCGCGACGGCGAAGTACCAGGGAATCCGGCCCCAGCGAGCGCCGGTCATCTGGTGCCACGCCGCAGCGCCGTAGAACGCGGCCTGGCCAAGCAGCATCACGGCGAAGAATGTCGACTCCTTCGCCAGCCAGGTGCTGGCCGCCGCGGCGACCAGAAGAGCGAACGGCACCAGCCAGCGGCACAGCTTGTGGCTCGCCAACTGCCAGGCGAACAGCCCGTAGCGGAACGGGTTGAGCATCTGCCGGTTCGCGAACACCACGGCGAGCCCCCGCACGATCGTGCGGATCTTGCGCCGCCGCTCGTGCCGCGCGTCGGCGATGTCGCGGTAGTAGCCGACGCTGGCCTCGTCGAGCACACCGCGAAAACCGAGCTCGACCGCGCGCAGCAGCGTGTTGAAGTCGCTCTGCCGATCGATCGGCCACTCGCAGCACACCTCGCGTCGGGCCGCAAAGAACGAGCCGCTCAGGCCGACCAGGCTGTTGACGCGCGTCTCGAGCCGCCGCAGCAGCATCTCGTAGCGCACGTACGTTCCTTCGCCGCTGGGCTGACCGTCTGCGTCGACGAAGCGGTCGAGGCTGCTGACGCAACCCACCGTCGGGTCCGCGAAGTTCCGCACGATCGCCGACGCGCCGTCTGGCGCGAGCATGGTCGCGGCGTCGGAGAAGATCAGGATGTCGCCCGACGCGGCGGCAATCGCCAGCTTCTGGACCGCCTCCTTGCCGCCTCGTTCGGCCGATCGGATCAGCCGCACGCGTGGACCGGCCTCGCGGACGAGCGCGTCGGTCCGGTCGGTCGAACAGTCGGATGCCACGATGATCTCGAGTGCGTCGTCCGGATAGTCCTGCGCGAGCGTGTTTTCGATCTTGCGCACGATGCAGCCTTCCTCGTTGTGCGCGGCGATGATGAACGAGGCTCGCGGCGCGATCGGCGCCCGCGCCACCCCACGCTGACGGCGCCATGAAAGGGCGGCGAGCGCCAGCGGATAGCCGGCATAGGCGTAGGCGGCGAGCGCAACCGCACACCAGAACGCGATCGGACACCAGATCGAGGCGGAAGGCATCGGCGGCTCACATGGGATGCGGACCGGCGGCAATCGGCGCGCCCGCCGGCCCGCACACCTCAGAGCCTGCGAGCAGCGCGGATATCGCCTGTATGTCGCGTCGTTTGACGAACCGGTGCGTCGGGACCGTGACCATCCGCTCGGCGACGAATTCGGCGGCCGGATAGGCCGCTGGATCGAACCGACCCCGCAGCGCGGGGATCCGGCTGACGGGGGCGGGGTAGCCGCCGCTCATGCCGAGGCCGAGTGCCTGCGAGCGCGCGAGCAGCCGCTCGCGCTCCGAGCGGTCGCGGGCGAGCACCGGCAGGCGCAGGTAGGGGACCGGCGGATCGCGGCGCGCCTGGCCCGCCGCTGCCTGAAGCGCCGCGCCGTGCGCGGCACGCAGGCGGTTCGACGTGTCCAGCCGCGTCAGCCAGCGCCGGAGCAGCCCGGCGCCGACCCCCGACATCTGCTGCAGCCTCACGTCGGAGGGAAAGATCGTCTGGCCGAGCTCGAGGGCGGGCACCGCCGCCGGGATCCAGTACAGGCGCGGCCGGACAAACAGCGCCATCAACGCCGCCGCGGCGAGCTGCCGCACCTCCGCGCCGCGCGACGGCGTTTCGAGCCGTCCGAACTGGCGGGCGATCCCACCGGCGAGCCACTCGCGGCGAGTGACGACGGCGCCGCCATGGCCGGCGGTCACGTTCTTCCCGCGCCCGAAGCTGAAGATGCCGGCATCGCCGATGGTGCCGAGCGGCCGTCCCCGCGAGATGCCGCCCATCGCCTGCGCCGCATCCTCGATCACCCATGCGCCGCGCGCCTCGCAGATCGCGCGCACGCGGTCGACGTCCGACGGAATGCCAAACAGGTGGTGCGCGACGACGCAGAGCGTCCGATCGTCGATCGCCTGTTCCAGCCGATCGGGGTTGAAGCCGAAGGTGGCGGGATCGATGTCGCACAGCCGCGGCTGCAGCTTCGCCTTCAGCACGGCCGCCGGCACCGAGTAGCAGGTGTAGGCCGGAATCACGACGTCGGTCCGCCCCGAAAACGCGCGCAGCCCCGCGAGCGCGACTGTCAGCGCGGCCGTGCCAGACGAGAGCAGGAACACGTGGCCGACCCCGATCTGCGTGCGCAGCTCGCGGGCGAGGGCGTGCCGCGCCCGGACTGGCGCGACGAGGCCCGCGGCGCCGCGCCACAGATCACGCCAGTCGAGTGGCGCGGCTGCCGGCGGAAGCGTTCGAAACAACCTCATCGCCCTCGAGCGGGTTTCTGGCGGGCGCCAGTGGTGTGGTAATAGCGATACGAGGGTGGCACCCGCCGATCGTCGTTGTTGAGCGCCACAGCGGCGATCTTCGCGGGCGGGACGACCTGCAGCACCTGCGCGACCAGGCTGCGCGGCGTTGCGTGGGCGGCAACCACCAGCACGAAGCCATCGACCCAGCGCTCGAGGATGCGGCAGTCGGCCACCGGCAGCGCCGGCGCCGTGTCGAGGAGGACGTAATCGTAGGCGTGACGCGCCTCGTCGAGCAGCTGCGCGAAGCGCTCCGAGGTCAGCGCCTCGAGGCTGCGCGGCCGGACCTCGCCCGCCAGCGTCACCGAGATATTCAGCGGATCGAGACGCCGCGTGGCCTTGCTCAGCGGGCAGTCGGCGTTGAGCAGGGCCTCCGACAGCCCGGGTATGCCGGTCTGGGGAAGCTCGAGGTACTCGGCCAGCGCCGGCCGGCGCAAATCGGCGTCGATCACCAGGATGCGGCGCTCCGCGGCGTGTGCGAGCGAGCCGGCGAGGTTCAGCGCGGTTACCGTCTTGCCCTCGGCGGCAGTCGCGCTGGTGACGGCAATCACCTTGGAGGCGCCCGCCGACGTGAGCTGTTCGACGCAGTGCCGGAGCGCGCGGTAATGATTGGCTTCGAAGGAGGAGGGAGCGGTGAAGCACACGAGCTCTTCGGCGACCGCAGCGCGTGTGGCCGGCGGGTCGGCCATCGCGGCGACGCCGGGCGAGAGCTCCAGGATGCCTTTCATAGCGCACCTCGCGCGGTCATGCGGGCCAGCTCCTCGTTGTTGCCCGCGACGTAATACGTGCCGGCGGCGATCAGGCCGATGACGAGCAGCGCGGCGACTGCCGCCAGCGCTCCGCGCAGCCGCGCACGCCGCCGCGTGCGTCGCGTCGACAGGCGCCGCAGGGCGATCACCGGGAGGCCGCCGAGCGCATCGCTCAGATCGTCGGGCGCATGGAACGTGGAATCGAGCTTCTCGGCCAGCACCATCGCCGCGATGCCCGCGGCGATGGCGGCGGCGAGCCCCATCAGCGCCAGCGCGAGGCGCTGCGGCGCGACCGGGTGCGCCGGCGGCAGCGCCGGGTCGAGAACCCTGAACTGCTCGAGGTCCTGGCCCTGTTCGAGCGCCGAAGCCAGCGTGGCGTCCTGGTACTGCTTCAGCAGCGCCTGATAGCGCTCCCGCGCGAGATCGGTACTGCGGACGAGCGCATCCATCTCGAGCTGCCGGCGCGGCGTCGCGCCGACGATCTCCTCGTAACGCCCGATGCGCCCGCGCAGGGCGCGCTCCTCGTTCTGCAGCGCCTTCAGCCCGGTGTCCACTTCCTCCAGGTTGGTCTGCCGCGCGGCGGCGGGATCGAGGATCGGCGGCGTCGGCGCCGACGACTTGGGCAGCTTCGCGACCTCCGCCTCGAGCGCCGAGACTTCCGCCGTCAGGCGCTGGACGTCCGGGTAGGCATCGTTGTAGCTGCGCCGCGCCGTGGCGAGCTGCTGCCTGAGCGCCGCGAGCCGCACCGCCGGCGACGCCGTGTCGAGCGACGGAAGCGCGGCGACCGGGGTCAGCGGCGCCGCTTCGATCCGCTCGCGCCGGTCGAGGAGCGCCGCCTGCCGGGTACTGTTCTGCGTGAGCTCGGCATTCATCCTCCCGAGCGCGGCGATGTTGGCCTCGAGCTGCTGTGGCAGCTCGTCGGCATGCTGGAGCGCGAAGGCCCGCGCGTTGCGCTCCTGATCGTCGAGTTGCTGCTTGACCTGGTCGAGCTCCTGCCGCAGGAACTCCGCGGTCCGTGCCGCCTGCTCCTTGCGGCTGGCCGCGTTCTCCTCGACGTAGGCCTCGACCAGATGGTTGGCGACCATCGCGACGGTCCGGGCGTCTCGTCCGACGTAGCTCACGGCGAACGAGATCGTCGCCACGCCGCCGGCCGGCCGCTCGATGGCCTTGGGCACCATGGTGATGTCCGCCCGCATCCGCTGCACCGTCTCGTCCATCGTCTCGACGCCGCGCAGTGCCGGGTAGAGATGCAGCGTCTCGATCATGGCGCCGAGGCGCTCGCGGCTCGTGACCAGTTGGTGGATGGTCTGGATCCGCGCTTCGAGCTCGGAGCTGACCGCCGGCTTCACCAGATCCGCTGAGACCTGCCGCTCGATGACGGCGGTCGCCGTCGCGCGGTAGAGGTCGGGCAGCGTCAGCGTCGCCGTCGCCGCGGCGGCGATCGCGGCCGCGGCCGCCGCCAGGCCGAGACCGCGCCGACGCCGCCAGACGTCCAGCACGCCGGCGAGCGTCAGGGGGGCGCTTCGCTCCGATCGGAGGTCTTCCTGCTGCATGGTGCCTCTCACGGAACGAGGACGATGTCGCCCGGTTCCAGGTCGAAGTTCGGCTGCCCGGCGAGATTGCCGGCGGCGATGCGATCGAACGCGAAATTGATCTGCTGCGTGGTCTCTCCACGGCGGCGCAGCACGAGGATGCGCCCTTTCGATGCGTACTCGGTCAGCCCGCCGGCCATCGCCAGCGCGTCGAGCACGGTCGCGACGCTCCGCAGCTCGTAGCGTCCGGGCGCCTTGACCTCGCCGATGACCGTCACGCGCTGGCTGTGGATGTCGCGCACGATCACCGACACGGTGGGCGAGGGCATGTAGCGGGAGAGCGCCGTCGCAATCTGATCCCGCAGCTCCATCGGCGTGAGGCCGGCGGCGGCCACGTCGTTCAGCAGGGGCAGCGAGATCCGGCCGTCGGGGCGCACGGGCACCGTCCGGGTCAGCTGGGCGTTGTCCCAGACGGCGATGTCCAGCACGTCCTCGGGCCCGATGAGGAACTCGCGCGTCGTCGTGCGGACCGACGTGACGGCCGCGGCGGCCGCCGCCGTCCGGGCGGCGGTCTGGGCGGCGGCGGGCCACGGCAGCCCGGCGATTGCAAGGGCCGCCGGCAGCAGCGCGCGTCGAATCAGGCGTCGGCCTGGCTTCATCATGGCTCCTTCCAGCAACGCGCCGATCACGCGGTCGTCGTGCGCGTGAGCTCGAACGCGTCGAATTGTGCGTCGCGGGCCTGCGGCGCCGGATGCGGTGGCGCCGGCCTCGGCGCGACGACGACCGCCCGTACCGTCTCGAGGAGAATCCGGAGATCGAAAAGGGTCGATCGGTGCTTCACGTAGTAGAGGTCGTACCTGAGCTTTTCGATCTCTTCCTCGAGGTTGTTCGCGTAGCGATAGCGCACCTGCGCCCACCCGGTGAGACCGGGTACGGCCATCGAGCGCAGCGCGTAGTAGCCGATCGCGCTGCCGGTGCGATCGTTGAGGTTGCGTCCGACCAGCGTGAACAGCTCGCGGTTGGACACGGGGTGCGGCCGCGGCCCGACCAGGTTCATCTCGCCGCGGAGGATGTTGACGAACTGCGGGAGCTCGTCGAGCCTGAACCGCCGGAGCCACCAGCCGACGCGCGTGACGCGATGCCGGTTGTCCCCTTCCCATTCCGACGGGCGGCCGCCCGTCTCGCGCATCGTCCTGAACTTGAGCATGCGGAAGGGCCGGCCGCCCGCGCCCATGCGCGCCTGCACGAAGAGCACCGGTCCGCGCGAGTCGATCTTGATCGCGGCGGCGATCAGGGCGAGTAGCGGTGCGCACACGCTCAGCACGACGGCCGCCGCGACGATGCTGAGCGCGCGGCTGATCGCCGGCGAGGCGCGGCGCAACCCGCCGAATCGCCACGAGAAGACGATGCTGCGTAACGGCACCAGCTCGATCGGAATCCGTCCGGTGAGCCGCTCGTAGAACGAGGTGCCCTCCTCGGCCGCCACGCGGGTGGCCGTGCAGACCTCGAGGAGCACCCGCATCGTGCGCGCGCCCTTGCGGCCGGCCAGCGTCGTCACGATGCGATCGGCCCGCGTGCGTCGGACGATCTCCAGGAGCCGCGCGGCAGTGCACCCGCCGCCGGCGCCCGAAGGATCCGGCCCGGTATCGACGATGCCGGCCAGCCGATAGCGGCGCGGGCGCTGGCTCATGCCGCGCGCGATCTCGGCTGCCAGCGGCGTCGCGCCCAGCAGCAGGATGCGCTCGCTCACCGCCGGCCGTCCTCCGGCCGGGCCGGGCGGCCTGCCGCGTCGTCGGGGCCGCGCCCGGCCGCGCCCCCGCGCGGTCGATCGAGCGGGTCGGCTTCTCCGGGGTCACTGAGGCGCAGCAGGGTTTCGAACGTCTGATAAGGGATCACCTTGTAGGCGCCGCTCAGCGTCCCTGCGTGGCGCCCCATGGTTCCCGACACGATCAGGGTCGCGCGGCGCGACAGGCGGGCGGCCAGCGACGCCTCGACGGCCTGGATGACGGCGTATCGGTCGTCGCGCCGGTCGCGGAGCCACATCGGCGCCGCGGTGATGGTCGCGTCGCGCCCGAGCTGGAAGGCGGCGTCCACGCGGAGCCGCCGCACGTCCATGAGTCCGCGCTCCCCGAGCACCGAGGTCTCGGTCTCGGCGTACGAGAAGCCGTAGTCGGCGAAGCGCCGGCGCAGCCGCAGCGCGGCATTGATCTCGGGGTGCAGCCCAGCCTGGAACAGCCGCGGGCCGGCTTCGATGTCGGCCTCGACGGCGCGGCCGGTCACGCGCACGCCGCCGACGACGATGTGGGTCGCCTCGAAGGCCGCATCGGGCGGCCCGAACGCGCGCGTCCGGTAATCGACGCGGTAGGTCGCGCGCGGGCCGCGCCGTTCGATGCGCACCCCCGGTGTGTGGAGGAAGGTCGCCGCACCGGTGCCGAGCGCTTCTTTCACGAACTCGTAGTCGAGCGTCACACGGGTGACCGCGCTGCTCTCCCAGGTGAGGCTCGGCCGCGCCGTGAGCCGCTGGGCGTAAATGCGGCCCAGCACGAGCGACGTGCCCGTGTCGATCTCGAGCGGCGAGTGCGTCTCGATGTAGGAGCTGGCGAGGCCGAGCGTGACCGGTCGCGACGGACTGAACGCAAGATCGAAGGAGCCCTCCTGCCGGCCCAGCCGGCGATTGAGCGCCGGCCGATCCCAGAACCGCTCGGCGGCGGCCTCGTACCGGAGGCTCAGGCGGAACGGTTCTGAACGATAGCCGGCTTCGACGATCGGGCCGATGCGCGTGATGACGCCGCGCTGCGCCTCCCCGTCGACGCCGGCGGTCGCGAAGAGATTGCTCTCGTAGTCCTGGCTGATCATCGCGCCAACCGATCCGTAGGCGGCGCCTTGCGCACCGGCGGGGGCGGGGGGCAGCAGGCTGGCGGCCGCGAGGCAGACGGGGAGCAGGCCTTTCATGCCGGCACCACGTTCGCGCCGTCGACGGTGACGGCGATGCTGCGCTGCAGCAGGTGCAGCGAGAGGACGAGCAATCCCTGCTGTTCGCGCGATTCGGCGAGCACGCCCTCGAGCCCGGCCAGCGGACCGGTCGCCACGCGCGCGCGCTGCCCCTCGCGCAGGTAGGGAAACGGGAAGATGCGCTGCCGGCCGCCGACCACCTGCCGGATCGCCTGCATCTCCTCGTCGGGAATGCTCGAGAGCCGGTCCCATCGCTCGCCCAGCAGGCGCACGACGCCGGGCGTGCGGCGAATCGCGAGATGCGTCTCCCTGTCCATCGCGTCGCGCACGAAGAGATAGCCGGGAAACACGGGTCGCTCGGCGACGCGCCGGGCGCCGCGGCGGCGGGTCCACACGCCGACGGTCGGGAGGAATACGTGCAGCCCCTTGCCCGCGAGATGGCCGTGCACGGCGTGCTCGAAATGGCTCTGGGTCCAGACGGCGTACCACGCGTCGCCAGGCGCGCCGGCACGACCGGCCGCGCAAGGGGCCGCACCGGTTGCGTGAGTGGTCGCATGCTGCAGCAAGGCTTCGCCCCCTTCCGGTACATCGTCCGCGCCGTACTCGCGGGATGGCCGGCGAAATCGACTGCCGCCTGCGCCGGCCGTGCGAGCGGCTGCTCGGCCGCGCCCGACGCGCGACCGCCGCCGGCATTCAGCAGCGTCGCGAAGCGGATGATAGGACGATGATTGGGACGGGCGAATCAGGTCGTCTCCTGAAGCGATCGGTTGGCGACACCGGGTTGCGTCAGGTAAATGACCGGCGGGTCGTGTCGGGTACACTCCCGCGTCAGGCTCAGCGCCGTGCCTTGCGCGCGAGCGCCAGATAGCCGCGCGAGGTCATCTCGAAGGGCGACAGCACTTCGGTGAGAAAGTCGTGCGAGGCGTGCAGCCGGGCCAGACGTCTGGCGGTATCGCGCGTCGCTTCGAGCACGGTGAGCAGCGCGTCGTGGTGAACGCGGATGATCTGCGGCAATCCGATGCCGGATTCGAGCGCCTGCCGTCCGAGCGTATGGGCACGCTCGCAGCCGCGCTCGCCGCTGCCGAGCAGGAAGTCGAGCAGGGCGGCGCGGTACCGCCTCGCGAACAGCACGCGTTGGGCGCCCATTCAATGCCTGGGGCACGTTAGGATGCGCGAGGTCGCAGGGGCAATCGGGTGAATTACAGACGGGCGGCGGGAGAACACCGGCTCCGTGCCGCGTCAGGGCTCGATGAAGCCCTTGCGCACGGCGTAGCGTACGAGCCCGGCCGCCGAATGGACGTCCAGCTTTTCCATCAGCCGCGTCCGGTGCGTCTCCGCGGTCTTCACGGTGACGCCGAGGATGACCGCCACTTCCTTCGTGGTCTTGCCCTCCGCGACGAGCTGCAGCACCTGACGCTCGCGCCCGGTGAGCAGATCGTGCGGGAGGTCGGACTTCGAGAGGTACGCCTGGACGACCGTGTTCGACACGGTCGGACTCAGGTAGATGTCGCCCCGGCCGACGTCGCGGATCGCGCGCAGCAGGTGGTCGGCCGCCTGGGTCTTCGACACGCACCCCTTGACGCCGGCCCGGAGCGCCTCGAGCACGTAGTGCTCCTCGGTGTGCATCGACAGCAGGATGATCCTGGTGCGTGGCGCACGGCGGAGGACGTCACCGATGGCGCTGATGCCGTTCATCGCCGGCATGGCGACGTCGAGCAGGAGGATGTCGGGCTGCAGTTGCTCGCACTGGCGAACCGCCTCGATGCCATCGCCGGCCTCGCCCGCCACCGTCAGATGTTCGCGCTCCAGCAGGGCGCGAATCGCCTGCCGGACCAGCAGGTGATCGTCCGCGATGACCAGGGTCAGTGACGCCACGCCGGCCCGCCGATCGGCAGTTCGATCGTCAGCTCCACGCCCCGCGGCCGGTTCGGCTGAACGTGCAGGACGCCGCCGAGCGCGGCCACACGTTCGCCGATGCTGATGAGCCCGAACCCCTTCTTCGGGGCGCCGTTCTCCCCGAAGCCGACGCCATCGTCGGCGATCCGGCAGGCGATGCCCGACCCCATCCGCCGGACCGACAGCCGCGCGCGCGTCGCATGCGCATGCCGGCCGACGTTGGTGAGCGCTTCGGAGGCGACGCGGTAGACCGCCGCCTCGATCGCCGGCGACATCCGATCGTCCAACGCCGAGTCGGCCTCGACGTCGACGGCGAAGCCCCACCGGCGGCCGGCGTTGCCGGCCAGTTCCCGGAGCGCCGGCACCAGGCCGGCCCCGTCGAGAGCGGGCGGACGCACCTCGTGCGAGAGATCACGGAGACGCGACTCGAGAGCGAACAGCAGGGCGCGCAGCCGCTCGAGCTCCGGCAGGACGTCGGGGTGGACGCGGCCGCCGAGGTCCGCGATCGCCAGGTGGAGCGGCACGAGCAACTGAAGGGCGTCGTCGTGCAGCGCGCCCGCGATCCGACGGCTGTGCGACTCGAGAGCACCGTTGAGCCGCTGCAGCGCGAGCTTGGCTTCGCGAAATGCACGATGCGCCATCTCGAACGGCGAGAGAACCTCGATCAGAAACCGCTCGGACGCGTTCAGCAGGCGCAGCCGCTCGCTGTCGGCCGCGCCGGTCGTGGCGTCGGCCAGGGCGCGCGAATGGAGGAGCGCCACCTCGAGGACGCCCGAGCCATGGTTCAACCCCGCGCGCCCGAGCTCGTAGGCGCGGTGCAGCCCGGCTTCTTCCGGGCGCGACACGAACTCGATCAGCGCGTGCGTGTACACCGAGGCCAGTTCGCGCAGATCACCGCCGCCGCCGCTCACAGCCATTTTCTCATCGTCACGGTCGTGCCTTCGCCGGCCGCCGACTGGATGTCGAACTCGTCCATCAGCCTCCTGGCGCCGGGCAGGCCGATGCCGAGCCCGCCGCCTGTCGAGTAGCCGTCGAGCATGGCGGTCCCGACGTCGGGAATGCCCGGACCAGAATCGGCTGCGACGATCTCCACGCCGCGACGGCCCGCGTCGTTCAACAGCGCGATCGAGATCGCGCCTTCGCCCGCGAACTCGACGATGTTGCGGGCGATCTCGGAGATGGCCGTGGCGATGATCGTCAGGTCGCTCGGCGAGAAACCCGCCGCGCTGGCAATGGCGCGTCCCTGTTTGCGCGCGGCGATCACGTCGGCACCCGAGCGGATGCGGACGATGGCTTCGCTGCTGAGCGTCGCGCACGCGTCATCGGCGCCGCGGCCGACGATCAGCGCGAGCGCGCTGGCCGTCACGGCCGCGGCCGCCGGCCCGTCGTGAAAGGACGCGGGCGCAGGCCGTGCCTGATCGGCCTCAGAACTGGTGCTGCTCATTGGTGTGCTCCCGTTCGGTGGATGCGGCGGACGTCGCGTCGCGCTGCCGTCGTCTGCTCGAATGCGTTCACGACCCTGCAATTCGATCGCCGTGTTCGCCTAAGGGATTTACCCGGGATGTCAATCGCGGACTTGCTCGCCCTGGTCCATTTCTGTGCAGCGAGCGTCGGGAACCCGAACGCAGCAGGAAGCGGAGAGAACGGACGTGGCATTGCGCAAGAATTACCGAGCTGATGTAAAAGTGACATCACCCGCCGAGGCCTCGCCCTCGAGCGCTGGACGAGCGCTTTGCGGAGATCGGGCGACGCCAACCCGCGCAGCGCGCATGGCTTGAGCCGCCGACCATTCCGCACGGCGCGATCCATGACCATGACATCTTCGTGCCTCGACCGGGCAAAAACGTCACGGCGGGCCTTCCTTGTCGGACAATTCTCGTGCACACCACGAGGCAACTGTCGGAATCGGACGGCCGGTAGAGTCCCACTGTTCGTACTTCGCCCACCGGAAGAGGCAGGGCCGCCGTGTGCGCAGACGCGCGATGTTCGATCGTCGCGCCGGCGTCCAATCGGATCGTGCAGGGAGGCGCCCGACAATCAGGCCGGGCGCGAACGATCAGGCGCCCGCGCCCTGGCCTGCGCGGCTCCCGGTGTGACGAGCGGGACTTTCCCGCCGCTTCGGCGCATGTCGTCTCGTGCTGGCACCCTCGTTGCTGTTCAGCCGGCGTCCACGCGAACAACCAGCTGACTCGACAAACACGGCGCGCGCCAGGCGCGCAGGCCGCCCGTTCGATCGGCGCCTGCCCGAACAGAACGCATTGCCGATGGGGGAGAAGTGTGTCTCGATTGATGTGTCCGATCGTTGATTGGGCTCGACGCGTGTCGACGACGCTCGCGGCGGTCGCGCTCGTCCTGGGAGGGCCGGCCGCGTACGCGCAGCAGAGCGCCACGATGAAGCTGACGCCGGAGGACACTTATCTCAATATCGACGCAGAGAACCACAGCGCCGAGCCGATCCTCAACGTCTATACCTGGCCGCAGCAGACGATTGCCAACGCGATCCTCCTCGAGTTCGACATGTCGGCGCTACCCAGGGGCGCGCTCATCACCGACGCGACGCTCTATCTGTCGTTGGTGGACAGCGATGCGACCAGGGCTGCCGGCTATACCATCACCGCCCACCGCGTGCTCGGACGAGCGCCGGTCATCTCGAAGGCGACCGGCTACACGTCGGACGGCTCACGTGCCTGGACGCCCTCCTCGTGCTGCTACCAGGGCATCCCGCTCGCGCAGTCGGACATCGGCGGAGCCGAAGACACGAAGACGATCGGCAAGGACCGCGGCTGGAAGTCGTGGTCGATCACGAGCATGGCGCAGGCGTGGGCGAGCGCGCCGAGCCAGAACGCCGGCGTCCTCCTGAACTCAGATCCGGGCCGCGCGCGCGATCACTGGCGTTCGTTCGCGAGCACGGAGTCGCCCGACGTCTCGCTCCGGCCGTACCTGCGCGTCACCTACACCGCCGGCGACACCGTACCGCCGACCGTCGCCATCTCGGCACCGGCACAGAACGCCACCGTGTCGTCCACAATCGCGTTCAGCGCCGCCGCCTCAGACGCCAGCGGCATCAGCGCCGTGTCCTTCTACTGCGACGGCGCGAGGGTCGGCACCGCCACGACGGCGCCCTATGCGGTGACTTTCGATACGCGGACGATCGCCAACGGCAGCCATCGCATCACCGCCGTCGCCAGGGACGCCAACAACAACCAGGCGACCAGCGCGGCCGTGGTCGTGAACGTCAACAACGCGGCGCCGCCGCCTCCGCCGCCTCCGCCGCCACCCCCGCCTCCGCCGCCACCCCCGCCGCCGTCCGATCCGCCGCCCTCGTCGCCACCGCCGGCCTTCGCCAGCAACTGGGACACCGGCACCGGCACGTCGCCGAACGTCGTCTCCGACAACGGCCGCTGGCCGAACTACTGGGAATTCAACAACGGCTCGAACGTTCAGTTGCTCTCGGTGGTGTCAGGCGGACCGAACGGCCACAACGCGCTCAGAGTGGTGCAGCGCGGTTCGCACTACGCTGCCAACCTGCAGATCGACAACGTCGTGCCGCAGTCGCAGGACTACTACCTGCGCTTCTACATGCGCAACGACGACACGTCGAATGCGGGCGACCACATCGTGACGGTCGACACCTACCAGTACAGCAACCTGACGTTCGTCCGGAAGTACGGCGGCTCGAGCGGCTGGGACTTCGACATGAGCGTCTACGGGTGCGGCTACACGTACCCGATCGGCCACTGGGGACCGGCGAAGCGGCTGGCCAACGGGCAGTGGTACCGGTTCGAGTACTTCGTGGACTTCGTGGACAGCACGCACGTCCAGGTGCACCCGCGGGTCTACGATGCCAGCGGCGCGCTGATCCTGTCGGAAGCCGACTACCTGCAGAGCGATCCTGGCGATGCGTCGTGGGGCGGCCGCAGCGACTGGTCGCTGGCCTCCTACTACGCGGCGGGCCACAGCTTCTGCGTGCAGCCGAACTGGGTGAACGACATCGGTCTGGGCAACAACGGCCAGCAAGGCGCGGCCGACACCGGCCTGGCGTGGTACTTCGCCGGAATCGAAGTGCGGACCGATCGCTGGCCCGGCCCGATTGCCGCGCGTTAGCGGCACGACCCGCTGAGGTCGCGATACGGACGAGGCGTGCGAAGGGCCGGCAGCGTCTGCTGCCGGCCCTTGTTGTCATCTCGGACGTCGAGATACCGGCAGACGATTGTCCGGCCGTCGTCGTTGCGGACACTCGCCGTGCACGAAGTTCGTTCTCAGACGACGAAGAAATCCATTCGGCGCGTTCCTTCCATGCTACGCTCCCCGAGCCCTGGTCCTGCCGGGGATGCCAGGGGTGGACACCGCTTGCGATCGTCCTCATCGCGGCTACTGCCAGCCAGACACCCTTGCGCATCGATCGGAGCGACTGGTCGCGTTGGGTGTGGTGAGCGAGGGCTGATTTCCCATGCGGCGCTCGGACGCACGGAGACGGAGCGGCTCACGAAGCGGTGGGAGAACGGAGACCCTCGTGGCGCTGGAACGCGATGACGACGCCGAACGATTACACCGGATCGAGCGCATCCGCGAACAGTTCCGGGGCAAGCGCGACCCGGTCCGGCCGCATCAGATACCCGCCTCGCCGGTTCAGAAGCCGACGCCTGCCAAAGTGATGAACCCTCGTTCCCGCCCGGGCCGCGTGCGCCGCGAAAAAGGCTGAGCCCGTCTTCTCGGACGGCCCTACTTGTACGCAATTGGACCGAGGCGCGCGGCGATGAGATCGTGCGCTCGCGCCAGCGCTGCGTCCATGCGGTGGCGTGCCTGGACCATTGGCGGCAGATCGACAATCTTCGTCCACGGGTAGAAGCGGCCCATCAACGCGCCGCGGCCGGTCTGTCCGAATCGCGGGGCCGACCAGGTGCGCAGCGCATCCTCGCGTTCGACGACCCGCTGCAGCAGTGCCGCCGCCAGTTCGCCGTCGCCCAGCGCGGCCGCGGCCGCCGTGGCGCATCGCAGCGCCGACCCGCGCGCCGCATCGGCGCCGGCCGCCTCCAGCAGCGGGGCCGCAAGCGACCGCGCACCAGCAGCATCGCCGCGATCCAGCGTGAGGCCGGCACGCAGCACGCGACCCTCGCAGAAATCCGGGAACCGCTCGTGCAGCGCGGCGGCGCCGGCGAGCGCCTCGTCGCGCTTTCCGGCAGCCGCCAGCGCGGCGGTCTCGAGCGCCATGAAGAATGGCCGATCATGCACGCCCGGAATGCGGGCGAGATCGGCGAACGCGGCACCCAGCTTCCCCTGTTCGATGTCGAGCACCGGAAACATCCGCTGGCTCCATGCGGGCGCGTGCTCCCAGGCCGTGCGCAGGAGCTCGGCACGCGCAAGGCCCCATCGATTCAGCAGCAGCAGGGCCGTGGCCTGATTGACGCGGCTGGTCTCGCGAAACGGGTCGGCCGCCAGCGCCCGCCCGTAAAAGGCGATGGCGCGCTCCGGATCGAAGTCGAGGACAAGGTCGCCGAGCGCTTCGAGCGCTGGAGCGTGTGCCGCATCAAGTTCGACGGCGCGTGCGAGACTCGCGAGCGCCGCATCGAGCGAAGGGCTGACGAGCCCCTTCGCCAGATGTGCCTCCGGCAGTTCGGGATTCTGTTGCAGCGCCCGATCGGCCGCCGCACGCGCGCGCGCCAGTCGGTCGGGATCGTCGGGAATCCCCTCGTCTCGACCCACGTCGTGCAGGGCGAGGGCCAGCCCGGCGTCGGCCTGCGCAAATTGCCCGTCCGCCGCCGCCTGCTCGAACAGTGCTGCGGCCGCGGCCGGCTGCAGCCGGTTCATTGCGTCGAGACCGCGCAAGTACAGCTCGTATGCCGACGGGTCGATGCGCCGAGGCTTCCGGGTCGGCTCACCGGGCGGCCGATTGCCGACTCCCAGCACGCTCGCGATCTCCTGCGCCGCTGAGGCCGCCAGCCCGGCAGCTTCGGCACCGGACGCGGAGAAGTCGTTCGACCAGACGGCCTCGCCGTCCGAGGTCGCGATCAGTCGGAGCGTCAGTGCCAGCCCGCCGGTCTCGCGGCGAAGGCTGCCCGTTACCATCGCGGAGACGTTCATCTCGCGGGCGATGTACTCGAGCGCACGTCCCTCGAGCCGCTCCATTCCGGAGCGGCCGGCCATCGTCACACCGGGCGTTCGACCGAGCGCCGCGATCAGATCCTGTGTGAAACCGCGGGCGTATGGCGCGCCGGCGGGATCGCCGGAGGCCAGCGGGAGGACGACGACCACCGGCTCGACGACCGGGCCGGTCGCCCGGCGCCAGACGTGATGGATGGCCGGCCATTGCCACCATCCAGCGAGCGCCGCGCCGGAGATGGCGGCCGCGATGACGGCTCTGCGCGTGAACACGACGTCGCTGCTATCGCAGACTCACGCCGAGCACGGCGGCCGTCGTGATTGCCTGCCCGATGTGCCGCGTCGCGTGCTCCGCGGCGTGCATCATCAGCCCGAGCGTGGTCGAAGGCAGGCCGGCGCGGCCGACCTTTCGTTCGGCGAGCAGTCCGTCACGGCCCGTCGCCCGCACCTGCTCCAGCGCGCGATCCAGCGCCGCCTGCGTGAGATCGACGAGGGCGCGCAGCGTCCCCTCTCCAGGGGCGCCCTCCACGCGCGCGGCCGCGAGCTGCGACTCGGTGAGCGCCTCGCCGCGCGCGTAGGTGAGCAGCCGCTCGGTGCTGCCGGCGATGTGCCGCACGTGAAACCCGATCGAGGCGGCGCCGCCGGGCCGCTCCCACACCTTCGCGTCCGGCACGCGCGCCGCCAGGCGCTCGAGATCTTCCTTGACCTGCAGCAGCGCATGCGCCGCCGGCATCAGATACGAATCGACGCCCGGCACGGGCCCGCGCTGCCACACTTCTGTCGTCCGGTCCATGTCCGCTCCCATCGAATGCGGTTCCGACTGCGCCCTGCCCGATGCGCGCCCCGTCGTGGCACGGCGCTCCCGACTATAATAGACGCGTCCCCCCGAACCGAGGTATCGATGCCGCGCTCGCACTGGCCGCTCGCCGTGTTGTTCGCATGGTCCATCTGCCTGTCCGCCGGCGCGACGAGCGTTCTTCCCGTCAGCTTCGCCGATCTCGTCGCGCGCGCCGACGTCATCTTCGTCGGCGACGTGGTCGACGTGCGGCCGTTTCCGGTGCAGACCTCCGGAGGCGCGGTCATCAGGACGCGCGTCGTGTTCCGCGTGACCGATCCCATCTTCGGTGCGGGCAGCGGCTACGAAACCTTCGATTTTCTCGGAGGCGAGTGGGGCGGCCTCAGCCTGACCGTCGCCGACATGCCCGCGTTCGCCATCGGCGATCGCCGCATCGTCTTCGCGCGCCGCGCGCCGAGCATCAATCCCATCGTGGGCTTCACGCAGGGTCTGCTGCGGATCGGCCGCGACGCCGCCGGGGTCGACCGCGTCTACACGCTCGACCGCGTGCCGCTCGCCGGGCCGGAGGGCATCGGCCGCACGCGGGCGCTGCCGGCACCGGACGTCGCGATGCGGCTCTCCGACCTTCGCGACCGCATCGCCCGCGCGCTCGTCGACGCGCGCCGCCGATGAGGCGGCTCGCCGCCGCGGCGACGGCGGCTGTCGTGGTTGGGCTTGTCCCCGTCACGGGTACGGCCTACAGCCTGCTCGGCCGCCGCTGGAACAGCGGCACCGGCATCGTCATGCTCCTGGAGCAGGGATCGTCGGGGGCGCTGATGGACGGCAGCGCCGGATGGGACAGCGTGTCGGAGGGTGCCCTTGCGACATGGAACGGCTATCTCGCCAGCGGGGTGAGCTTCCGCGTCTCTCGCGACCCGTCGCGTGCGCCGTCCCGCCTGAATGGCACCAACGACGTTGCATGGGCCGACGACGTGTACGGCGATGATTTCGGCAGCGCCATTGCCATCACGCTCTCCTGGTCGCAGAACGGCGTGCCAATCGAGTCCGACGTGCTCTTCGACCGCGGCCTCGACTGGAACGCGTACCGCGGCAACCTGGTTCGCTCCAGCAAGGGCGGCACGTTGTACGATCTCCGCCGGGTCGCGCTGCACGAGTTCGGCCACGTGCTCGGCCTCGGCCACCCCGACACCTCAGGGCAGGTCGTCAGCGCCGTGATGAACAGCCGCGTGAGCAACACGGACAACCTGCAGGCAGACGACATCTACGGCGTGCGCGCCCTCTACGGCGGGCCGTCCACGCCCCCGGCGCCGGTCAATCACGCCCCGAGCCTGACGGTGAGTTGCGATCCGTGCACCGTGGAGGCGGAACTGACCGCCGCCGTGCGGGCGCTCGCATCGGATCCGGACGGTGACACGCTGCGCTACGAGTGGAGCGCGCCCGCCGGATCGTTCACTGCGCCAGACACGCCGGACACGATCTGGACCGCGCCGCCGGACATCGGCTCGGTCACCCTGCGCGTCGCCGTCGACGACGATCGCGGCGGCAGGGCCAGCGCGAGCCTGGACCTGCGGGTGGTCGCGCGCGACAAGCTGCAACCCGACAGGCGGCTGCGGGAAGGGCAGTCGCTCGTCTCTGAAAACAGATTAGATGAAGTGGCTGGCCTCGATCGCCACGAGCTGACTGACTAGAGTCGCTCTGGTGACAACGTGCTCGAGGCACAGACGAAGGAGGCCAGCCATGGAGCATCTTGCGATCGAT
>JADZED010000019.1 GCA_020850715.1 Acidobacteriota bacterium | reverse complement strand
CGCGGCTGATCCGGCCCGGCCGCAACGGAGTCGTTGACCGCGGGAGCATCGGCGATCTAGCAAGGCACCACGACACGGGGTGCCGCGCGCATCGGGCGCGCGGCTGAGAGACACCCGCAGAACCTGATCTG
Organism: Acidobacteriota bacterium; assembly: GCA_020850715.1. Lineage (GTDB taxonomy): Bacteria > Acidobacteriota > Vicinamibacteria > Vicinamibacterales > CAVVIG01 > JADZED01. Next base: position 2,728 of record JADZED010000019.1, on the reverse strand, counting down.
GGTCATGCCAGCGGAGGGAGTCGTGGACGCAAGCACCGGTGACGGGGTGGCTCCGCGCCTGTGGCGGGCGGTGGTGGTGATCGGCGGCATGCTGATCGCGTGGGAGATCGCGGTGCGCCTGGCCGCGATTCCGCCCTTCCTGCTGCCGTCGCCGCGCGCGGTGCTCGCGACGCTGGTCGAGCGGCGCGCGCTGCTGCTGCGCCATGCCGGCGTGACGCTGGCCGAGATCGTGCTCGGCCTGACGCTCGGCTGCGCCGCCGGCATCGCGGCGGGTGCCGCACTCGCCGCCTCGCCGGCGGCGCGGCGATGGCTGCTGCCGCTCGTCGTCTCCAGCCAGGCGATCCCCGTCTTCGCGATCGCGCCGCTGCTGGTGCTGTGGCTCGGCTACGGCATCGCCTCGAAGATCGCGATGGCGACGCTGGTGATCTTCTTCCCCGTCGCGGTCGCGGCCTTCGACGGCCTCGCCCAGACGCCGACGCACTGGATCGACTCCGCCCGCATCATGGGCGCCTCGCGCCTGCAGCTGCTGCTGCGCGTGCGCCTGCCCGCCGCCCTGCCGACGCTCGCCTCGGGCCTGCGCGTCGCGGCCGCGGTGGCGCCGATCGGCGCCGTGATCGGCGAATGGGTCGGTGCGGCCGAGGGGCTCGGCTTCGTGATGCTGCAGGCGAATGCGCGCATGCAGACCGATCTGATGTTCGCTGCCCTGTTCGTGCTCGCCGTCACCGCGGCCCTGCTCTTCCTCCTCGTCGACGCGATCGCGGTGCGCGTCGTGCACTGGGTGCCGCGCACCTCCCTCCGGAGCGAAAAATGATCCCTGTCCGAGCCCTCGGCCGTCTTCTCCTGGCCGCCGTCGTCATGTCCGCCGGGGCCGCGCATGCGCAGGCATCGACGAAGCTCACGCTGCTGCTCGACTGGTTCGTCAATCCAGACCACGGCCCGCTGCTGGTGGCGCAGGAGCTCGGCTATTTCCGCGAGGCCGGGCTGGAGGTGCAGCTGATCGCGCCGTCCGATCCCAACGATCCGCCCAAGCTGGTCGCGGCGCGGCGCGCCGACGTGGCGATCTCCTACCAGCCTTCGCTGACGCTGCAGGCGGCCGAGGGGCTGCCGCTCGCGCGCATCGCGACGCTCGTCTCGACGCCGCTCAACACGCTGGTCGCGTTGCGCGACGGCCCGATCCGCAGCCTCGCCGATCTGCGCGGCCGCCGGATCGGCTTCTCGGTCGGCGGCTTCGAGGACGCGCTGCTCGCCGCGATGCTCGGCCGCGTCGGGCTCGCGCGCAGCGACGTGACGCTGGTGAACGTGAACTTCGCCCTGTCGCCGGCGCTGCTCGCGGGCCAGGTCGATGCGGTGATCGGCGCCTTCCGCAACTTCGAGCTCAACCAGCTCGACATCGAAGGCAGGCCCGGCATCGCCTTCCATCCCGAGGAGAACGGCGTGCCGCCCTATGACGAACTCGTTCTCGTCGCGCATCGCCAGCGGCTCGATGATCCGGCACTGCGCGCGCTCGTCGATGCGATCGAGCGCGGCACGCTGTTCCTGGTGAACCGCCCGGAGGAGGCGTGGCGGCTCTTCATCAAGGGCCGGCCCGATCTCGACACCGAGCTCAACCGCCGCGCCTGGCGTTCGACCCTGCCGCGCTTCGCCCACGCCCCCGCGGCGCTCGACCGCCGCCGCTACGCCCGCTTCGCTTCCTTCCTGCGCGATCAGGGCCTCATCAAGTCGGAGCCGCGCCTCGAGGATTACGCCGTCGAACTGCGCTGAAGCCGGGCGGGAGGCGTCTCAGGGGAGTTCTGGCGGAGCGAACGGGACGGGTACCGAGACGACTCGCGTCGGATACTGACCTCGTGGCCGGTCATCGGTATACTCTTTGTGTAAACACACGGGAGAAGGCGATGGCACGTGCGACAACGCGCCGGCGGACGGTGGCACCGACGCTCGGCAAGTGGGGCAACTCCGTCGGGATCCGGCTGCCGAAGCATGTGGTCGAGACGTCGGGATTGACCCTCAGCGATCCAGTGACGATTCACGCCGAGGCCGGACGTATCGTCATCGAACGCCGTCGCCGGCGCCTCAGCCTGCGCGACATCCTCAAGGCATGGCCGAAGGACGAAAAGCACGAGGAACTCGATTGGGGGCCGACGCGTGGCAACGAAGTCTGACGCGTATGTGCCGGACGCAGGCGACGTCATCTGGCTCGAGTTCGATCCCACGCGGGCAAATGAACAGCGGGGGCGGCGGCCAGCACTCGTGTTGAGTGCACGCGAACTGGCCGAACTGACGCAACTTTCCCTAGTCGCCCCGATCACCAGCACCGTTCGTGGATGGCCGACACAGGTCGAGCTTCCCAACGGCCTGCCGATCAGCGGCGCGGTGATGGTCGAACAATGCCGCGCCGTGAATTTCGTGGAACGCCGCGCGCAATTCGCGTGTCGTGCAGGCGCGACTGTGCTGGAGCGCGCTCGCGACGTTCTCGCCGCCATCGCGGGGATCAGGTAGCGCCGACGGTCTTCGGGAAGGCGGTTCGCCCCGGAACACGCTGGGCGCTCTGGCGGATGGGGCGTCCGAGGCCCTCGTTCACTGGCGTTCGCGACCGTTCGCCGGGCGAGATTCTGACGTTGATAAATCTAGCTTTCCGACGACTCGAACTTCAGCGGACTTCGGTGCGTTCGCCGGCATCGGAAAGTGGTGTTGGGAACTGTGTTGGGAATAAAGTTCGGCGGAAGGTTCG
>JADZED010000018.1 GCA_020850715.1 Acidobacteriota bacterium | reverse complement strand
GGAGAGAGTGTCACCCCATGAACACGTCCAAGTGGTTCTCGATCCGCGCCTCGGCTCGCGATCCTCGCGCCGCCGAGATCTTCATCTACGGCGACATCGGCGAGAGCTGGTGGGGCGAATCGGTCACCGCGGCCGATTTCGTCCGCGAGCTCGCCGCCCTGGACGTCGATGTGCTCACCGTACGCATCAATAGCTACGGCGGCTCGGTGTCCGACGGCATCGCGATCTACAACGCGATCAAGCGGCACAAGGCCGATGTCACGGTGGCGATCGACGGCGTGGCGTGCTCCATCGCTTCGCTGATCGCGATGTCCGGCGACTCGGTCGAGATGGCCGAGAACGCGCTGCTGATGATCCATGCGCCCTGGGGTGCCGCGATGGGCAACTCGGCCACGATGCGCGAGTACGCCGATCTGCTCGACACCTGGGCGCAGGCAATGGCCACGAGCTACGCCGCGAAGACCGGCCGCCCGGCCGATGAAATGCTCGCGCTGCTCACCGATGGGGCCGACCACTGGTACACCGCCGCCGAGGCAAGCGACGAGGGATTCGTCGACTTGGTGGTGGCGGCGATCCCGATCGCCGCGGCGTTCGATCTCTCGCGCTTCGCTTCCCTGCCGGCCGCCGCGGCCGCGTTCAACCTGACGACGAAGGAATCCAACATGAAAGACGACAAGACGCCGGCGGGTGGCAAGCAGCCGGACCCCGCTGCCACCGAGGCCGAGATCCGCGCGCGCGTGCTGGCCGACGAACAGGCCCGCCGGAAGGAGATCGCCGACGCGTTCGCGGCCTTCGCCGCCCGCGACGGTGTCGCGGACCTGCGCGCGAAGTGCCAGGACGACGCCACCTGCACGCCGCAGGCCGCGCGCGAGAAGCTGCTCGCGCACCTGGCCAAGGGTGCGGAGCCGCTGGGCGGCCGCTATGTCGCGACCATCGAGGACGAGCGGGACAAGTTCCGCGCCGGCGCCCAGGCCGCGCTGATCGCGCGCGCGGGCCTCGGGAAGGACGATACCGCGAACCAGTTCCGCGGCTACACGCTCTTCGAGCTCGGTCGCGCGTCGCTCGAGCGCAGCGGTCGGCGCACCGACGGAATGGGCAAGATGGACGTGGTCGCTGCCGCGTTCACGCACACCTCGAGCGACTTTCCGCTGCTGCTCGCGAACGTCGCCCAGAAGGCGATGCTCAAGGGCTACGAGGAAGCCGACGAGACCTTCCAGGCGTGGACCTCGCGGGGCACGCTGCCCGACTTCAAGGCGGCCAAGCGAGTCGGCCTGGGCATGTTCCCGGCGCTCGACAAGGTCGTCGACGGCGCCGAGTACAAGTCCGCCACCGTCGGCGAGCGCGGCGAGACGATCCAGCTGGCGACCTACGGCAAGCTCTTCTCGATCACGCGCCAGACGATCATCAACGACGATCTGGACGCGTTCAGCAAGATTCCGATGCGCATGGGTCGGGCCGCGATCCGCACCGTCGGAAACCTGGTCTACGCGGTGCTCACGGGCAACCCGGCGATGGCCGACAGCGTCAACCTGTTCGATGCCGCGCACAACAACCTGCTGAGCTCGGCCGCGATCGACACCTCGAGCGTCGACCTGATGCGCGTGGCGATGGCCAAGCAGACGGACAACAGCGCGCCGCTGAACATCCGCCTGGCCTACCTCATCGTGCCGGTCGCGAAAGAGGGTCTCGCGAAGACGGTGCGCGAGTCGCAGTACGAGGTCTCTGGCAGCAAGAACCTGACCGTGCCCAACAGCGTGCGCGGCACGTTCGAGGTCATCTCCGACGCCCGGCTGGACGCAGCGAGCTCGACGAACTGGTACGGCGCGACCGACCCGGCGGTGCACGACACCATCGAGGTCGCCTATCTGGACGGTGTCGATACGCCGACGCTCGAGCAGCAGGCCGGCTGGAGCATCGACGGGGTCGCGTTCAAGGTGCGGCTCGACGCGGGTGTCAAGGCGCTCGACTTCCGCGGCCTGGCCAAGAACCCCAACTAACCGGCTGAACTGAGCGAAGGAGCTGCAGACATGGCGAAGAAATTAATCCAGCCGGGAGAGGTGATCGACTACACCGCCGGCGGTTCGATCTCGGCGGGTGCCGTCGTGCTGATCGGGAAGCGGATCGGCGTGGCGCTGAACGACATGAGCAACGGCGATGTCGGGGCGGTGCAGATGACCGGCGTCTGGGAGCTGACCAAGGTCACCGCCGACGTCGTCGCCCAGGGTGCGCTGCTGTACTGGGACAGCTCGGCCAGCAAGCTCACGACCACGGTCGGCACGAACACGCTGGCCGGTTACGCATTCGCCGCGGCCGGCAGCAGCGACACGACCGTCAAGATCAAGATCAACGCGTGAGCCCGTGGCATTCGAAGACCTGGAGGTCGCCGCCAATTCTGCGGTGATCGGCGCGCTCGCCAACGCCGAAGCGGTTTTCGGCGGCGGCGTGAGCGTGCGCGGGATCTTCGAGGCGCCCGGCGTGCGTGCTCTCGGGGCGGTGAACGCCGCCGTCCCGACCTTCACTTTCATCAGGCCCGAAACGCTCGACGTCGCCCGCGGCGACACGTTGTCGATCGGAACCAAGCTCTACATGGTCAGCGCGGTCGAGGCGGATGACGCCGGACTCCTGACGATCGGGCTCTCCGCATGACCAGCAAGGCCGAATCCATCGCCCAGGCGGTCGTCTCGGCCCTGACCTCGCCCGCGATGACCTCGGTGCCTGCTGCACGCGTCTACCGCGACCTGCAGGGCGCCCTGGCGGCTGGCGATCTGCCGGCGATCGTGGTCGAGCTCGGCGACGAGATTGCCCCCGACCCGGGCGGAACGCTCATCGGCCGAAAGATGCGCCGGGTCGAGCTGCGGTTGCAGACGGTGGCCGCGGCGAGCCTCGGCTCGAGCCCGTACGCCGCTGCTGATCCGGCCGTGGTGGAGGCGCACAACCGCATCGCGGCGGACCCCACGCTGGGTGGGCTGGCGTTCGGCTACGACGAGGGCGACACGCAGCGCCAGCGCGAGGACGCCGAGAAGAACATCGGCTCGGTGACCAAGGCCTACGTCTTCCAGTTTCACACGACCGAGGCAAGCATCGAATGAGCACCGAGCGCGACCCGCAGCAGGGCGGCAGTTACCTGCGAGATCCCGAGACCGGCGATCCGATCCCGGTCGAGAACACCGATCCGGCGCCGGGCGCCGAAGACGACAAGGAGTAAGCGATGGCCTTCGGACGCAAGTTTCGCAACGTCATCGTCTTGGCCAAGATCGAGACGAGCAAGGGCACCGATGCGGTCCCGACCGGGGCGGCCAACGCCATGCTGCCTGTCGGCGAGGTCGCGATCGCGCCGATCGACGCCGAGCGGGTGCCTCGCTCGGTGATCAGGGGCTACTTCGGCGCGCCGGATTCGTTGCTGGGCGCCACCTGGATGTCGATCAAGTTCAGCGTGGAGATGCAGGGGTCCGGCACCAAGGGCACGGCGCCCGCCTGGGGCGCGCTGCTGCGCGCGTGCGGCTTCGCGGAAACCGTGACCGCTGCGACCCGCGTCGACTACACGCCGGTATCGACCGGCCTCGAGGGCGTCACCATCTACGCGTATGCCGACGGCCTCGAGTACAAGTTCGTGGGCTCGGTCGGCACCGTCGACATCGCGGCCGGTGTCGGCGGAATCCCGCTGCTCAACTTCACCTTCTGGGCGCCGTACCTGGCGCCGACCGCGGTGGCGAATCCGACGCCGACCCTCACCAGCTGGAAGGTCCCCGCGCTGGTCAACGACTTGAACACGGCCGACGTGTCGCTGGGCGGAACGTACTCGGCCGGCGCGATCTCCGGCGGCACGACCTACGTGTCCGGCGGCATCGAAGCGACGCTCGCCAACCAGGTGAGCCGCCGCGAGCTGATCGGCGCCAAAGAGGCTGTGATCAGCGATCGGGCCGTGGGCGGCACGATCAAGACGTTGGACCTCACGGCCGCGCAGGAGATCACGGTGCAGGGCCTGATGACCGGCAACACGCCCACCTCGATCGGCATGGTGCACGGCACGACGGACGGATACAAGGTTTTGCTCTTCTTCACGGCGGCGAAGCTGCTGAACATCAACCCGGTGAACCTCGACGGAGTCTGGACCTCCGACGTCACGTTCGAAGCGCCGCCGGCGGCGGGCAATGACGACATGAGGATCGTCGCGCTATGACCTTCAAGCTCAAGCCGAACCCGACCTTCTGGGCGAAGGTCGAGATCTACCGCCCGGGTGATGGTCCGTCGATCCTCGAGGTCGAGTTCGCGCATCGGGGTTTCCGCGACGCGGCGGAGCTGGCCAGCGAGATCAGCGCGGGAATGCCGC
>JADZED010000017.1 GCA_020850715.1 Acidobacteriota bacterium | reverse complement strand
TCACTCGAAATGTCCCTCCTGGCGTCAGAGCTTCTGGTGGGCCGCCGTGAAACTCTGCTCTGAGGTACGGACATTTCGAGTGTTTTGTTTACCCGCCGAGCCGCAAACGCGCTTGTACTGGGACTAGAGCACAATCTTGTTCAACGGATACTCGACGATGCCCTGGGCGCGCGCCGCCTTCAGCTTCGGGATCAGATCGCGCACCGTCCGCTCCTCGATGATCGTGTTCAGCGCCACCCAGTCCTCGTCGCTCAGCGCCGAGATCGTCGGTCGCTGGAGGGCCGGGAGCAGGGCGAGCACCGCGGCGAGATCGGCGCGGCGGACGTTCAACATGATGCCGACCCGCCCGTGCGCCTCCATGGCCGCCTTGAGCAGCAGCGCGACGTTCTCGATCTTGCCGCGCTTCCAGGGGTCCGCCAGCGCGCCGCGATTGGCGATGAACTGCGTATTGGACTCCATCACCGTGTCGAGGATGCGCAGGCGGTTGGCGCGGAGCGACGAGCCGGTCTCGGTGACTTCGACGATCGCGTCGGCGAGCGTCGGCGGCTTGACCTCGGTCGCCCCCCACGAGAACTCGACGCTCACCGGGACGCCCAGCTTCCTGAAGTACTCGCGCGAGACGCGCACCAGTTCGGTCGCCACCGTCCCGCCCGCGAGATCCTGCGGCGCGCGGAACGTCGAGTCCTCGGGCGCCGCGAGCACCCAGCGTACCCTGCCGAAGCTCTGCTTCGCGTACACCAGATCGGCGATGCTCGCGAGCACACCGGTCGTCCCGTCGCCCAGTTCGTGCTCGGCGATCCAGTCCTGGCCGGTGAGCCCTGCGTCGAGCACGCCAACCGACACGTAGCGCGCCATCTCCTGCGCCCGGATGAGCATGCACTCGATCTCGGGGTCGTCGATCGTCGGAAAATACGATCGCGAGCCGACGAGGATGTTGAAGCCCGCGCGGCCGAACAACTGGAGGGTCGCCTCCTGCAGCGACCCCTTGGGGATGCCGAGCTTCAGTGTCATGCCCGCGTCGTGCCTTTCGAGTCGGTCGTCTCGGCGAGCGGACGAAAGAAACAGGTCCGCTCGCCCGTGTGGCACACCTTGCCGTCTCCGAGACGCTTCACCCTCAGCAGCAGCGTGTCGTTGTCGCAGTCGACCAGCGCGTCGACGACCTCCAGCCGGTTGCCCGACGTCTCCCCCTTCGTCCACAGGGTGTTGCGGGTGCGGCTGAAGAAGGTCGCGAAGCCGGTGCGGCGGGTCTCCGCCAGCGCCTGCTCGTTCATGAAGCCGACCATCAGGACCTCGTTCGACACGTAATCCTGGATGACCGCTGGAATCAGACCGTCGAGCTTGGAAAAGTCCATATAGACGAAAAAAGCCCCGCCGGATTGCGGCGGGGCTGACGTGTGCGTTGGTCGGTTGGTTCGGATCGACCCTTAGATCACGCGCGCTCCGCCGGCCCGAGAGCCGCGGGGATGATTCGCAGGATGGTGTCGGCGGATCACGGCCAAGAGCCTACCTGTTCGTCGTCCAACCTGTCAAACGGCCGCCGGTCCGGGGCGCGCCAGGAAGAGCTTCGCCGTGCAGGATCTGACAGGAGCATTCCGGCACCTCGAAGATGCCGTGAATCCGGCCATGTCGTAGCGACAATTCGGCAGTCTCGAGCATCCGAGGTAAGATCGTCCGTTCGAATGGCCACATCTGAGTTTCAGGAGGGGCGAAGATGCAGAAGCTGTTTGCCGGGATGTCGACGATGGTATTCCTCGCCGCGCTCAGCGCGCCCGTGCTGGCGGCGCCGGTCACGGTGAAAGGCGAGCTCGTGGACCTGAACTGCTTCACCAAGGACGCCAAGAACCGGGGCGCCGCGCACGCCGACTGCACGAAGGAGTGCGCGACGAAGGGGCAGCCGGTCGCGCTCGTGACCGCCGACGGCGAGGTCTACACGATTGCCGGCGGCCTCTCGGCCGACAAGAACGCGAAGCTGGTCGCGCACATGACGCACACGGTGGAGATCACGGGCGAGGTCACCGAAGAGGGCGGCAAGTCGACGCTCAGCGCCGATGCGTTGAAGATGGTTTCGCGGTAGGCGCCCGCCGGCGATCGAGCATCGGGCACGGGAAATCGCGCAGACCCCGGGACGCCAGCCGCGCCCGGGGTCTCGCCGTGTACGGGTCTAGTAGCGGTAGTGCTCCGGCTTGTACGGGCCCTCCACCGGCACGCCGATGTAGTCGGCCTGTTCCTTCGACAGCGTCGTCAGCTTCACGCCCAGGTGATCGAGATGCAGCCGCGCCACCTGCTCGTCCAGGTGCTTCGGCAGCATGTACACCTTCTTCTCGTACCGGCCCGTGTTGCCGTGCAGCTCGAGCTGCGCGATGACCTGGTTGGTGAACGACGCCGACATCACGAAGCTCGGGTGCCCGGTGGCGCAGCCGAGATTCAGCAGGCGGCCCTCGGCGAGCACCATCACGCTGTGGCCGTCGGGGAAGCGGAACTCGTCGTACTGCGGCTTGATGTTGATCCGCTGCACGCCGGCGCGGCGCTTGAGGCCGGCCATGTCGATCTCGTTGTCGAAATGGCCGATGTTGCCGACGATTGCCTTGTCCTTCATCTTCGCCATGTCGTCGACGGTGATGATGTTCTGGTTGCCCGTCGCCGTGATGAAGATGTCGGCGGTCGAGACGACCTCGGCGAGCGTCGCCACCTGGAACCCTTCCATTGCCGCCTGCAGCGCGCAGATCGGATCGATCTCGGTCACGATCACGCGGCAGCCCTGGCCCCGCAGCGCCTGCGCGCACCCCTTGCCAACCTCGCCGTAGCCGAACACGACCGCGACCTTGCCGCCCAGCATCACGTCGGTCGCGCGGGCGAGGCCGTCGGGCAGCGAGTGGCGGCAGCCGTAGATGTTGTCGAACTTGCTCTTGGTCACCGAGTCGTTGACGTTGATGGCGGGGAAGAGCAGCGTGCCCGCCTCCATCATCTGATACAGCCGGTGCACGCCGGTGGTCGTCTCCTCGCTCACGCCGCGAATCGTCGACGCGATCCGCCTGTAGCGCCCCGCGTCGCCCGACATCGACGCGCGCACCGTCTCGAGGATGACGCCCCACTCCTCCGGCTCCGTGCCGGCGTCGAACGCGGGCACCCTGCCGGCCCGCTCGAACTCGACGCCTTTGTGCACCAGCAGCGTCGCGTCGCCCCCATCGTCGACGATGAGCGTCGGCCCGCCGCCATCGGGCCACTCGAGCGCCTGCTCGGTGCACCACCAGTACTCGGCGAGCGTCTCGCCCTTCCAGGCGAACACGGGCGTCCCGTTCGGCGCCGCCGGCGTGCCGCCCGACTCGGGCCGGCCGACGACGACGGCTGCGGCCGCGTGGTCCTGGGTCGAGAAGATGTTGCACGACACCCAGCGCACGTCGGCGCCGAGCTCGACGAGCGTCTCGATGAGCACGGCCGTCTGGATGGTCATGTGCAGCGAGCCCATGATCCGCGCGCCCGCCAGCGGCCTGGCGGCGGCATGCTGGCGGCGGAGGGCCATCAGCCCCGGCATCTCCTGCTCCGCGAGGCGGATTTCCTTGCGGCCGAATTCCGCCTCGGCGAGGCTGCGGACCTTGTAGGGCTCGCGGCCCGCCGCGATAGCGGCCGCGAAGGGGTGAAGCTTGTCGGCGACTGTGGCCATTTGCGTGCTCTCCTCTCGAGATCCTGGGCTAGATTCTGGCGGCCGCTGGCGGCGTGCGGTTGACGGCGGCGGCGGTGAACAGCGCCGGCCCCTTGCTCCTGGGGTCCGGCGGCAGCGACACGATGCGAATCTCCTCGAAGCCGACGTCGCTCAGCGCGCGGCGGATGTGATCGTCGGGGAAGCCGAGCCAGACGTGCCCCATCTGCCGGCGGTAGCGCTCGCGATCGTGCGGCAGCATGTCCACCAGCAGCAGGCGTCCGCCCGGCCTCAGCACGCGCGCAACCTCGGCCAGCGCCCGCTCGGGCTCGGGCAGATGGTGCAGGACGAGCATGAGCGAGGCGGCATCCAGCCGGGCATCGTCGATCGGCAGCGCTTCCAGGTCCCCGCGCCGCAATTCGATGTTGGCGACGCCGCGCAGCCGGCGCCGGGCGGCCTGCAGCATCGCGGCCGAGGCGTCGACCCCGATGACGCGCGCGACGAAGGGGGCAAGCGCCGCGCTCACCTGGCCGGTGCCGCAGCCCAGATCGCCGACGGTCCAGCGCCTGTCGGCCAGGCCGCCGAGCGCCAGCAGATGGAACCGATCGCCGAACAGCTCGTCGCGCAGGCGATCCCACTGCCCGGCCGACGAGGAGAAGAACTCCTGCGACTTGGTGCGGCGGCCGGCGAGCGCGGCCTGGAGCCGGCGCTGATCCTGGGCCGCGGCGGCCGAGGCGCCGACCTGCTCGCGCACCAGCAGCCACAGCCGCCGGACCGGGGCGTCGACCTCGCGGGTCATCGTGTACAGGTTGCTCGGGCCCTCGGCGCGGGCGCCGATCCAGCCCGAGTCGGCGAGCGCCTTCAGGTGGCGGCTGACGGTGGACTGCGGCAGCTGCACGACGGCACACAGCTCAGAGACCGTCAGCTCGTGGCGATCGAGGAGCAGCAGGAGGCGGCTGCGCGTCTGGTCCGACAGCGCGGACAGGTGATCCAGGATGGCCGGTGCGCGACCGCTCATAAATCCGTCAAGCCGGATTTAATGATAGTGGCGCGGGCGCTTGGCGGTCAACTCCCGCCCGTCCCGCGGCCCGGCGCCTGCCGGCCGGCGGTCGGCCGCCACGGACCGCCGCGCCAGCGGCCCGGCGGCGCCCGGACGCCGCGGCGCGACACGACGCCCGCCAGCGATGGCAAGTCCGTGATTTCGAAGAAGAAGATCCGGCCGATGTATGACTTGTTGGAGAGGCGGCACGGCCGGCGGGACCCGACGGAGTCTCGGTTCAGCGCTGCCCGTCGACCGCCGCCGCGATTCGCACGGGCGCCGCGCCGTTTGACTGCGGTCTGCGGGCCTTCACAGAAAGTGCATCGGCGCGCTTCTTCCGGCACATTGGTTGCTGCACAAATGAAAGCGCGGGGGCGTTCAAGTGGCATCCCGCGGCTCCCATTTCAATCGACAGTCCCGGCCGTCATCCTGATTCAAGAGGGTTGTGACGCGATCCGTGCTTATCGTAGGCGAGGAGTCCGAGCTGCCGGCGGCCGTGAACGAGTGTCTGTCGCGTGCCGGGTTTCACGTCACATCGGCCTGCTCGTTCGCCGCAGCCAAGCGCCTGCTCGAGACCCATCGGTCCGACGTGCTCATCACGGCCGTGCGCCTGGCCGCGTTCAACGGCCTGCAGCTCGCGCTGCTCCACTCTGCCGGGGGACGCGGCGCCAGCATCGTCGTCGACTGCGCCTACGATGCGCAGACCGAGGCCGAGGCGCGGCGGCTCGGCGCCGCCTACATGCACCAGCCCGTGGCTTTGGACCGGCTGGTCGAGGCCGTCCGGAGCGGCCGCGCGGTCCGGGCGGATGCCGCCCCATCCATCGCCACCCGCCGCTGGCAGAGGACGCGCCTCAGCCTGCCGGTTCCGGCGGCCATCGACGGCCTGCGGGCCGAGCTCGTGGAAGTCGCGTATGGGGGGGTTCAGGTCGCCCTTCCGGGCTCGAACGCGCAGATCCCGCCGCAATTCACGCTGCGGGCCCGCGGCCTGCCCGCGCCAGTGCTGGCCACCAGAGTCTGGGAGCGAAGGTCCTCGCAGATGGCGATCACGTTCTGCGGCGCATCGGTCCAGCCGATCGATCCGGGCGTCGAGGCCTTGTGGCGCCAGTCGGTCGACGCCTGGGCGGTCGGCGGAGGCCAGCCCTCACTCTAGGACGCGACTGGCCCGCACCGGCTTGCCGGCGGCGTCCTGGTCGGAGTCGTAGTAGCGGCCGTAGCTCGCGTAGTAGTGCAGCGCGGTGTCGGGTGTCGTGGTGCTGACCTGATTCATCACCACGCCAAGGACCCGATCTGATCCGATGCCCGCGAGCGCCCGGCGCGCCGCCTCGGCGGGCGTCGAACCGGCCAGCACGACGAGCAGCACGCCATCGGTGAGCTGCGCCAGCATGTTCGCGTCGGGCATGAGGGCCGCGGGCGGCGAGTCGACCACCAGCCAGTCGAACTGCCTGCGGGCCGAGCCGACCAGTTCCGCCATCACCGGCGTCGCCAGGAACGAGACCGGCTCGGCGCTCGCCTGCGCGCCCATGCTGAGCAGCTGGACGTTGCGCCCGACCTCCCACATCGCCGCGTCGGAGGGCATGCCCGGCAGGCACGGCTCCGCTTCCGGATCGCGCGCCACGGGTGTCGCGTGGCTGAACAGCGCGCGCAGGGTCGGCCGCCGCAGGTCGCAATCGATCAACAGCGTGCGCAGGCCGAGCGATCCGCCGAGCGTGAGGGCGAGATTGGCGGCGGTGAGCGACTTGCCTTCCACGGGCAGCGCGCTCGACACGAGGACCGCCCTGCCGGCCTCGCGCGGCCCCGATCGCTGCAGCATCAGCGCGAGCGCCCGATACTGCTCGAGCGCCGCGTGGTCCAGACCGGCGTCTCCGATCACGCGACCGGTGAAGTTACGGATTGGCGCGGCGTGATGGCCAGGCCATCGCATGCTCTCGGCTCCTCGACATGGGCATTGCGGTCTTTGACATCGCGGTCTCGCCTCGCCCCCAGTCCCTGGCGGACCGTCCCGGCGGTCTGTCCCGGCTGAATCAGTACTGCGGAGCGCCGGGTCCTGTCCGCGAACAGCCCCACCGGGAGCTCGCCGACGAACGCCTGTCACGGCTGCCGGCTCCGCGCCCGGCGGGCACCCCGTTCACGGCCACCCGCCGCCCCAGTGGTGGTACTTCAGCGGGTACGGTCCACTAGATCCCCCTGACCAGCAGCAGGTAGGCCGCGGCGGCGGCGATGAGCACCGCAGCGGCGCCGAGCGCGGCCGTCGTTCGCACGCGGACGCGGTGCGTGTCGTCCCAGTTCCGCATCACCGGGATGAACGCCAGCACCGGCACGTCGAGCGTCGCCGCGATCTCCTGCTCGGTCCTGAGCGCCGTGTCCTGATACTCGCGCCACGCGGCGACCAGGAAGACTGCGGCCAGGCCCACGCCCGTCCCGGCCAGCACCGTCGAGAGCGTGGCAGGGGAGAATGGACGATCCGGCACGCGGGGCGCGGCGACGACCTTCAGGCTCTCGCCGACGCGGCGCCGCTCCAGCTCGGCGCCGATCCGGGCCTCCTCCTTCTTGGCCAGAAGGCTGCGGTAGGAGTCGCGCAGGGTGTCGTAGTCGCGCATCAGCGTCGTCAGCTCGGTTTCGCGCGTCGGCGTCAGCTCGATGCGATGCTGGTAGTCGGCGATCGTCTCCCGGAGGCGCTTGTCCTCCTGAGCCCGCTCCGCGAGACGTTCCTCGACAGTTCGCGACTCTGCCTGCAGTTGCGCAAGCGCCTTCGCCCGCGCGGCCGCCGCCGGCTGGGGATCGGTGGCGTCCTCGGGCGCCGCGTCGCCCCGCCGTTCGAGCTCGGCGATCAGCCGCTGGAGCCGGACGATGTCGGGATGGTCCGGCTTCAGCCGCAGGCGCAGCCGCGCCAGCATCGACCGGGCCGCTTCGAGCTGCCTGGGCGCCTGGTCGCGTCCGATCTGGGAGGCATCGATGGCCAACAGATCGAGATCCTGCTCCGTCTCTTTCGGCGAAGCGGTGTCCACCGGCACCGGCGCTGGTGGGGCCTGCGCCGTCAGCGTTGCGATCCGCTCGTCGAGACGCGCCTTGCGTTCGCGGTCCTGTTCAATTGCCTCGGTCAGCGCCTGCAGTTGGACCTGTGCATTCTGCATGACCTGCAGGTTGGCCGAGAGCTGCGTTGGCAGCTCTCCCGAGTACGTGCGCCGGTATTCCTCGAGGCGTTTCTCGTTCTCCGCCAGACGCTGGCGGGTGCTCTCCACCTGCGCCTCGACGAACTGATCGGCCTCGTCGGCGAGCCCCGCGCGACTCTCGAGGTTCTGCGCGACGAAGGCGGCCGCCAGAACCGAGGCGAGCTGCGCCGCCCGGACGGGATCCCGGTTCACCATCGTCAGGCGGAACGCGTCCTCGCGGACGAGGTTGATTCCGGCGCCGCTTCGCGCCTGGTCCGCAAGCTCTTCGACCGTCACGCCGCTGCTCGACAGCCTGGCGGCGAGATCGGTGAACAACCCGATGAGCCGTTCGCGTGCAAAGACCTGTTCCGACAGCGTCCGTGTCAACGTGTCGAGATCCTGCGAGACGGTCGGGCGCGCGTAATTCTGCGGTACGAGCGCCGGCTGGACGAGCAGCGTCGCTTCGGCGCGAAACAGAACCGGCTGGCGCAACACGTACGCCGCAGCCACCGCGGCACCCAGGCCGGCGCCGAGCAGGAAACGCCACTTCTGGCGCCAGAGCATGCGCAGGATCAGCGTGGGGGAATAGGTGCGGCCCGGAACCATGTCACTGTGTCGAGGTCAACAGAGGGAGCGACCAGTTCAGTCCCGCCCGCACCGAGTGGCGGCCAAGGCGGCTGGCCACGACGCCGGAGGCCGGTGCCGACGACGCGTCGAAGTCGTAGTACGAGTATTCGACGAGGAGTCCCATCGCGCCGGCGAGGACGATCCGCGTGCTGGCCGATCCAAACAGCGACTGATATCCGACGGGGCCTCTGCCGGCGTCGAGCCTGGTGCGCCACGCGCCGGCCATCATCGTCAGCGAGAGACGTCTCGACGCCGCGCCGCGAAGGGCCAGCGAGATCGCGTCCGCGCTGGTGGGATTCCGATAGAGCTCGTCCATCTGCGGCTCGCGCCGATAGTCGGCGGACAGCGACCAGGTGCGTCCGAGCTGATGGCCGAGCGAGACGGCGGCGATCAGCCGCAGAACCAGACGCGCCTCGGCGTCGGTCTGCACGGTGACGGCCGCGGCGCCTGCCGTCGCGGTCAGCGTCGTCCGGCGCGAGAGCGTGAGCGGCTTGCGATAGGTCGGCCCGATATCGAGTCGGTGGAGGTCGTGCGAGGGACCGGGGCCGCTGCGGCCGCGTTCGTACGCATATCCCCACCGGAACGACAGATCGCGCGTCGGGGCATGCTCGAACCGGATCCCGCCATGCTGGGCGGCGAAATCGATGGCGTCGCCGGGAAATGTCGCGTAGCCGAGGCCGTACTCGAACCCGAGCGTCCCCGTGCGGCCGAGCCGGCGGTCGAGCCGTCCCCCCAGATCGTAGCGAAGGCTGCGCCCCTCCCCGAGCCGGGAGTCCGACGAGGGGCGCTCGAAATCGTCGAGGGCGCGGATGGTCGTGCCGGCGGCGCCGTCGAAGTTGTAGAAGGACGCTTCCGAGACCGTCTGCGTCAGGCTGACGGAAGCACGCCTTCCAACAGGCGCGGCGATCGAGATCGTGCCCTGCGTGTTGTGGTCGACGAGGTCGAGCGGGACCGGGCCCGGATAGTACTGCAGGCTTCCCGATCCGGAGACGTTGAACGACAGGCCTCCCAGCGGCTGCTTCAGGCTCACTCCCGCGGTGAGGCCGCCGTGGCGGCCGCCATTGTCGCGCCGGCGCGCGAGCGTCCCGACGCGATCGTGCCTCCTTGTCTGGTCGAGCCCCCCGTACACGGAAATCGACGCGTCCATCGCCGTCCGATCGGTTGTGCCGAGCAGCCCGCGCACCGGCGGGCGCTGCGCCGACGCCGGCCCGGCGATCGACATCAAGACGACGAGCGAACCGGCAAAGACGACCGGAGGCTGCATGGGAGGTCCGATCAGGGAACCACGACCGTGTCGCCGGGGACCAGCTCCACGTTCTGGTCCAGGTTGTCGCCCTTCTTCACGCGGTCGTAGTTGAAGGCCGCCCGCTGCTGCGTTCCCCCCTGGTTGCGGACGATGACGATCGCGCCCGCATCGGCGTACTCGAGCAGCCCGCCCGCCGTGGCGATGAGCTGGAGCACGGTCAATGGTCCGGTGAGCGGATAGGGGCCCGGCTTGGCGACCATGCCGGTGATGAAGACGCGCCGGCTGTTGACCTCCTTCACGATGACGGTCACCTGCGTGTCCTCGAAATAGCGCTCCGCCTTCTGCGCGATGCGATCGCGCAGCTCGATCGGCGTCAGGCCCGCGGCCTGCACGTCGTCGAGGAGCTGGAGCGAGACCTTGCCGTCGGGGCGAACGACGACGTCGGACGAGATTTCCGTCTGGCGCCAGAAGCGGACCGAGAGCACGTCTCCGGGGCCAATGACATAGCTGTCCCCGGGATCGATCGCGGCCGGGATCGCCGCCGGCGCCGCGCCGGCCGCCGCGTCCGCTCCCGCCTCTGGGCCGGCGCGTGCCGCGGGGGCGTCCTTTCCGGCGGGACCTTCCTGCGCGAGGGCGCCCACCGGGAGCGCCAGCGTCAACAGCGCGCAGAACAGCCACGCCGCGTGCCGGTTCGCGCCATCGTCAGCGGAATTCCTTGAACGGCAGGTGACAGTCATGCTTTCGCAGGAAGTTCAGGAAGCGCTTGTAGTCGTCGGGCTCCATGTTGAACAGGCGGGCGACGATCTTGTAGTTGCCGCGCGCGTCCTGAAGGCCGCGCCGGACGAGCTCGCGCACGCAGTTCTTCGTGATCTCGCGTCGCATGTACATCGGGTAGACGGCCGACCAGAAGGACTCTCCGTCGTGGCGCACCTGGTGGTAGAGCTCGTCGACGATCGTGCGCCGCCGCTCCTGCCAGGCGCCCGCGCCGCCGGCGGTGCGCTCGCGAATCTCGGGGGGGAGTTCGTCCGGCGTGATCGTTTCGCGGCGGCCGGTCACCACGAGCCGCTCCACCAGGTTCGCGAGCTCCCGCACGTTGCCGGGCCAGCCGTACTCGGTGATCAGCTTCAGCGCCTCGGGTGAAATCGGCCGAGTCGTCCGTCCGTTCCCCGTCGAGAACCAGGACAGGAAATGATTGACGAGCACCGGAATGTCCTCGCGTCGCTCGCGGAGCGGCGAGATCGTCAGGTGAACGACATTGAGCCGATAGAACAGGTCTTCGCGGAAGGTGCCCTGCGACACCATGTGGCGCAGGTTCTTGTTCGTGGCCGCGATGACGCGGACGTTGATCCCCGTGTTCAGCCGATCGGCGCCGACGCGCTGCAGTTCGCCGGTCTCCAGGAACCGGAGCAGGAGACCCTGCATGCGCGAGGTCATCTCGCCGACCTCGTCGAGGAAGACGCTCCCGCCGTTGGCCATCTCGAGCTTGCCGGGCTTGTCGCGATAGGCGCCCGTGAAGCTCCCGCGCACGTGGCCGAACAGCTCGGACTCGAGGAGCGTTTCGGGGATGCCGGCGCAATTCAGGGCGATGAACGAACGGTGCACGCGAGGGCTGCACCGGTGAATCATCCGCGCGATCAGATCCTTCCCGACGCCGCTCTCGCCGGTAATCAGGATCTTGGTGTCGCACAGCGCGACGCGCTGAATCTCGTCGCGCAGCTCGCACACTTCCTTGCTGACGCCCAGGAGCTCCGCAGAACTGTGTTGTCGCATCGGAAGAGCTGGCAGTGCCGTATGGTCCTCGTTGCGGTCTGGAAACCCCAGGGCTGCAAGTGCGGCGCCAGCGCGGGCGTGCAGTGTCGCGCGGCCGGGACCAGGCGAATATCGCGCGGATGCACAAGATGATAGGGCGGTCAGGCGATCGAACGGCGGATCGGTGCCCGGGGAAGAAGTGTCGCGATTGCGGCGAACAAAGTTCTCTCGGCGAGGGACATTTTCAGATTTGTTCTTCCTGGACGCCGACTCCCTTCCCCGCCCTGCTGCAATCAGGATCGTCCCTCACGGCCCATGTTACAGTTCCGGCCGGTGGAGCCCTTCTACTTCGGCGGCGACGGCATCCGGCGGTTCGGCGTCTACCATCCTCCGCGCGGCGCCGCCGGCACCGCGATCGTGCTCTGCTATCCCTTGGGCCTCGAGTACATCCGGGCACATCGCGCGTTTCGCAATCTCGCGCTCTCTTTGTCGCGCGCAGGCCATGCGGTGCTCCGTTTCGACTACACGGGTTCGGGCGACTCGAGCGGCGAGGAGGCCGATGCCGGCGTGTCGTCCTGGAGCAGGGATCTCGAACTGGCGATCGAGGAGCTGAAGACGAGGGCAGGCGTGCCGCGCGTGGCGCTCGTCGGCCTGCGGTTCGGCGCCACCCTCGCCGCGCTCGCCGGCGCCCGGCGCGACGATGTCGAACGGATCCTGCTCTGGGATCCGGTGCTGCGCGGCGAGGTCTACCTCGACGAGCTGCGGGGCATCCAGGCCCGATGGATGCGGGACCGTCTGGGCATCGACGCCGATCGGCTGGCGTCGGGAGACGACGAGTTGATGGGCATGCCGGCGCGTCCCCCGCTGCTCGAGGAGCTGGCGCGGATAGACCTCCGGCAGATCGGCGGACTCCGCGCTGGCGAGGTGGAGATCGTCGTCTCTTCTGCGCGCGAGGACTGTCTCGAGTGGCAGCAGACGCTGCGCGATGGAGGCTGCCAGGTTCGGTACTTTCACGTGCCGACGGCAGGCGACTGGCTCGACGCGCAGTCGCTGCACCAGTTGCTGCTCCCGCACGAGATCCTCAAGCAGATCGTGGCGCTGCTGAGCGAGTGAGTGCGCCGGCGGCCCGCTCGTAGACCAGACGGGTCCGCCGGGCGACCTCGGACGGGTGGAACCGCTGACGCGCGAGCGCGGCGCCCCGGTCGCCGAACCGGCGCCGGAGCGGGGCATCCTGGAGCAGTTCGACCAGGCGCCCCGCGATGTCGCCGGGATCGAGCGGATTGACGAGGTAGCCGGTTTCCCCGTCCGCCACCATGTACGGCATACCGCACCTGTTGGAGGTCACGACGGGCACCCCGGCCGCCATTGCCTCTTCGACGGCCAGCGGCGCGTTCTCCTCGAGCGACACGAGCGCGGCCACCGACGCGGACGCCAGCTCCCGCCGGACGAGGTCGCCACTCAGCGGCGGCAGCAGCACGACGCGTTCCTCGAGCCGCAGGGTCCTGATCCGCTGCCGAACGAGCTCCGCATAGCGGGGCTGAGGCTGCGGCCCGGCGAGGCGCAGCGTCGCCGCGGCGCCCGCCGCCACGGCGCGGGCGAATGCGTCGACGAGCCCGAGCGTGTTCTTGCGGGGGCAGATCGACGCCGCGCTGAAGACCGCCGGCTCGCCGCTCCGGCGTTCGACGGCGAAGAAGGGCTCTGCGATCGGGTTGTCGATGTCGTGAATGACGCCGGTCGCGATCCCGCCGAGCCGCTCGCGCACGTACGGGCTGATCGACACGATGTGCGGGAAGCTGCGCCAGGCGGCGTGCTCGGCCCGTCGCCAGAGCACGGACCTGATTCGCGCCCATCGCTCCTGCGCCACCAGCGTGTCGGCATGGATGAAGCCATGGATCGTGAGGACGCGCGGCGCCCCGAGCCCGCGCAGCATCAGGCCGTAGACGTCGTGCGCGTGCACGACGTCGGCGTCGAGCGCGGCGACGTGCCGCCGCAGGCGCGCCCCGTCGGCGCCGAGCGCGCCCGGCAGCATGCGGCGGGCGCGCCAGGGCAGGCGGTGCACCTCGATGCCGTCCCAATCCGAGCGCTCGACCCGGCCGGCGCGGGCGTCGGCCGTGACGATCCGCACCTCGAGCCCCGCGTGCTCGACCAGCGCCCGTGCGAGGACGACCGTGACGGCCTCCACGCCCCCGCGGGGGCTGCCGGGATCCACCGGAAACGCCGACGCGAGGACAACCTTCACCGGCCCATAGTAGTCTTGCCCGTTCGATCGCGCCAAGGCGGCGCGATCTGGATCCGACGTGCAACATCCCGCGTGGTACCTGCATCGTTTGCGCGCCATGCCGGCCGCCGAGATCGCGTGGCGTGTCCGCGCACTCGCGCGCCGCCCGATCGATCGTCTGCGGGCGACGCTCGACCTCCATCCGACCGCACGCGCCGCCGGCGAGGCCGGCCGCGCGCTCGCCGGGCCCGGGGCGCCGAGGCTGAGCGACGTCCCCCTGGGGCAGTGGATCGACGCGCGTCCCGGCGCGCCCGAGCACGACTGGCTGCGCCGCCTCACGGCCCGCGCCGATGCGATCGCCGCGCACCGGATCGCGCTGTTCGGCTGCGTGCGGGATCTCGGCTCGCCGATCGACTGGCACCGCGATCACGAGCACGGCATTCCGACGCCGCGGACCTTCGCGGACGCGATCGATTACCGGGACGTCCGGGTCGCCGGCGACGCGAAGGTCGTCTGGGAGCCGAATCGGCACCAGCATCTGGTGGTGCTCGCGCGGGCGTATCGCGCGACGGGCAGACAGCGATACGCGCAGGCGGCCGTCGACCAGCTCCAGTCGTGGCTCGAGCAGAACCCCTTCGGCCGTGGAATGAACTGGCGAAGCCCGCTGGAGCTGGGCGTCCGGCTGATCAACTGGATCTGGACCGTCGACCTGATTCTCGATTCGGGATGCGTGACGGCCGGTCTTGCGGAGAGGCTGGCGCACGCGGCCTACCTGCACGTCTGGGAGATCTCGCGGAAGTACTCACGGGGCTCGTCGGCGAACAACCATCTGATCGGCGAAGCGGCCGGCGTGTACGTCGCGACCGCCTACCTGCCCGCGCTGCGGAACGCCGCCGCGCTCCGGGATCGGAGCTTCGAGATCCTCTGCCGCGAGATCGTCGTCCAGACGCATGCCGACGGTGGCGGCGGCGAGCAGGCGTTCTCGTACCACCTGTTCTCGTTCTGGCTCCTGCTCGCGGCGGCGATCGCCGGCCGCCGTCTCGGGCAGGAATTCCCGGCGTTCTATTGGGAACGGCTGGAGGCGATGACCGAGTTCGCTGCGGCGCTCGGCGAGGGCGGCCCGCTGCCGGCGATCGGCGATGCCGACGACGGCTACGTGCTGGACCTCGGGCGCGACGACGACGATCTGCAGGCGATGCTTTCCGTGGGAGCCGTGCTGTTCGACCGCGCGGACTTCAAGCGGGCGTCAGGCCGGCTGCGGGAGCCGGCGCGCTGGCTCCTCGGCGCCGACGGCGTCAGCCGGTTCACGAACCTGCCCGACGAGAGACCTCCGCGGCTGCAGTCGCGCGCCCTTCCGGAATCGGGCTACTACCTGCTGCAGTCGGGGACGCCCGGCGAGGGGGACGACATCAGCGTCGTGTTCGACTGCGGCCCGCTCGGTTTCCAGGCGCTCGCGGCGCACGGCCACGCGGACGCGCTCAGCATCATCGTCCGGGCGTTCGGACGGGAGGTGCTCGTGGATGGCGGCACGTTCGATTACTTCACCTATCCGGCCTGGCGCGCCTATTTCCGGAGCACCGCGGCACACAACACGATTGTCGTCGACGACCTCGATCAGTCGGTGCAGCAGGGGCTGTTTCTCTGGGGGCGCAAGGCGAAGACCCGCTGTCTCGCGTGGACCGCCACCGCGGAACGCAGCGTCGTAGAGGGGGAGCACGACGGGTATTGCCGGCTGGCGGATCCGGTGCTGCACCGGCGCCGTGTCGAATTGTGCGCTGCCGACCGCGTGCTGACCGTCCGGGACGAGCTCGTGATGCGCGCCCGTCACGAGCTGACTGTCGCATTCCACGTCGGTCCGGATGTCCGGGTTTCCCGGCGGAACGAGCACGCGCTGGATCTCGACGTGGACGGGCACCGCGTCGGCTTGGCGCTGGACGGCCGTCTGGCGGTTCGCGTCACGTCGGGCTCCGAGGCGCCGATCCGCGGCTGGCGCAGCCAAAAATACCATGTCAAGGAGCCTATCGTCTCGATCTCCGGCGCCTTGTCGGTCGATCGACCGATCGTCCTGACGCACAGTTTTGACTTCAAATAGGCGTGGGGGTGACGACGTTGTGTATTGAATCGAAACGGTGGCCTACTGTCTTTCCTGGATTGTTTGAACTGACACCATATGCTGATAGACGACATGGATGTGCTTGACAGAAAGACCGCCAACTGAGAAAGTTTCGTCTCCATCTCGTTCGATTGCTCGCTCGCCCATGTCATCAACCACCTCATTCGAACTCATCGGCCACAGCGCGGCGCTTCGCGAGCTCCAGCAGGAGGCCGCGCTCGCGGCACGGTCGACCGCCAAGGTTCTCATCACCGGCGAGAGCGGCGTCGGCAAGGAGCTGATCGCCCGACTCGTCCACCACTACAGCCCCGCGGCGTCCGAGCCGCTCGTGGTCGTCAACTGCGCGGGGATCCCCGACACGCTGCTCGAATCGGAGCTGTTCGGCCACGCGCGCGGCAGCTTCACGGGCGCGTACCGCGACAAGCCCGGCCGGCTGCAGATGGCCGATCGCGGCATGGTGTTCCTCGACGAGATCGGCGAGATGAGCGCGCGGATGCAGTCGCTGCTGCTGCGCTTCCTCGAAACCGGGGAGCTGCAGCCGATCGGCGGCGTGGCCAGCACTGCGACGGTGAACGCGCGGGTGGTGTGCGCGACCAACCGCGATCTCCTCCAGCGCGTGCGCGAGGGCGAATTCCGCCAGGATCTCTACTACCGGTTGAACGTCGTGCACCTGGTCGTGCCGCCGCTGCGCGAGCGGCCCGAGGACGTCGTCGACCTGCTGGAGCACTATCTCCAGAGCTACGGCAAACGCTACCAGCGGTTCGTACGCCTCTCGCCTGCTGCGCTCGGAAAGCTCGTGGCCTACGACTGGCCCGGCAACGTGCGGGAGCTGAAGAACGTGGTGGAGCGCATCATCGTGCGCAGCCGGACGGCCACGATCGAGATCACCGATCTGCCGCGCGACGTGATGTTCCCGCATGCCGCGCCGCGCGAGGGCGGCGGCGCCGACGGTCCCGGCGACGCCGCGCGCAAGGTGAACGCGATCCTGCAGCGCATGCTGTCGGAGCGGGAGTCGTTCTGGAGCGCGGTGCACGCGCCCTTCCTGAAGCACGACCTGACGCGCGACGACGTGCGCGCCGTGGTCCATCGCGGCCTCGAGGAGACGCGCGGCAACTATCGGATGCTCATCGAGCTGTTCAACA
Organism: Acidobacteriota bacterium; assembly: GCA_020850715.1. Classification (GTDB taxonomy): domain Bacteria; phylum Acidobacteriota; class Vicinamibacteria; order Vicinamibacterales; family CAVVIG01; genus JADZED01. The sequence goes on along the minus strand of JADZED010000017.1, from coordinate 26,067 downwards.
TGCCGCCGCGCGACTACCGCCGGTTCCTCAATCTGCTGCGGAAGCACGACTGCCATCAGCCGTTCCAGCACTTCCGGACCGCAAAGGCCGACGGGCCTTCGATGGCCGGCGCGGACTACATCAAGCGCAGCGCGAGCTGATCGCCGGTGCGGCGGCGGCCTCCCGGCCGGCCGCACGCCGAGACGAGGCACGGGGGCAGATGACAGTCAAGGAGGTTCGCGGAGCGCCGGCTGGTGCGGGAAGCGCCGCCGCTCCCCTCGTCGACCTGGTCGCCGGCGCGCGTCCGAACTTCGTGAAGCTCGCGCCGGTGGTCCGCGCCATCCGGAAGCAGGGACGGCTGGCCTACCGCGTCGTGCACACCGGACAGCACTACGACGCGGCCATGAGCGACAGCTTCTTCGAGCAGCTCGATCTGCCGGCGCCCGACGTTCACCTCGACGTGGGCTCGGGCACGCAGGCGGCGCAGACCGGCCGCATCCTCGAGCGCTACGAAGCGCACCTGCTCGCGGGGCGCCCCGCGGCCACGGTGGTGTTCGGCGACGTCAACAGCACGGTCGCGTGCGCCCTGGCCGCCGTCAAGCTCCAGGTGCCGGTGGCGCACGTCGAGGCCGGCCTCCGCAGCTTCGATCGCACGATGCCCGAGGAGATCAATCGGCTCCTCACCGACGCCGTTGCCGACCTCCTGCTCGTGACCGAGCCCAGCGGGCTGGCGAATCTCGAGCGCGAGGGGCTGCCGTCCTCGAAGGTGCGCCTGGTCGGCAACGTGATGATCGACACGCTGCGCGCGCACCTGCCGGCCGCCAGAGGGAGCGGGATCGCCTCCAGGCTGGGGCTGAACGGCTCGCCCTATGGCTTCGTCACGCTCCACCGGCCGTCGAACGTCGATCGCCCCGAGACGCTCGCGCCGCTGCTCGAGCTCCTCGGAGAGCTCGCGCGCGAGCGGCCGCTGGTATTCGCCGTGCACCCACGGACGCGCGCAGCCGCGCGGGCGGCGGGTCTCCTGGAGCTCATTCGACCGGGCCGGCCCGATCTGATTTGCGTCGATCCGCTGCCGTACCTCGACGCGCTCGCCCTCGTGGCCGGCGCATCGGCGGTCATCACGGATTCAGGCGGGCTTCAGGAGGAAACCTCCGTGCTCGGCGTTCCCTGTCTGACGCTGCGGCGCAACACCGAGCGCCCGATCACGGTGGAGCTCGGCACGAGCCGCCTCGTGGGCAGCGAACCGGCTGCGATCCGCGCCGCATTCCGGCAGGTGCTCGCCGGCGAGTGGCCGCCGGGGCGGTCGATCCCGTTGTGGGACGGCGCGGCGGGCGAGCGGATTGCCGATGCGCTCGCGTCGTGGCTGGTCCCTGCCCCTCTGCCGTGTCCGGCCGCATGAGGCGGCCCCTCGCGTTCCTCCTCCGGGCGACGGGCCTCCTGTGGCTGTGGCGGCTCCTCCATCGCCGCGAGCTCCTGATTCTGACGGTCCACGGCGTGATGGACGATACAGCGCGGCACGCCTGGCAGCCGTTGCGCCAGCGGATCTCGCCGCGCCGGCTCGACCAGGCCCTTCGAGTGCTGCGGGGCCACTTCGCATTCGTCCCGCTCGACGAGGCGGTGGACATGCTCGCCGGCGTCGCGCCCATGCGCGCCCACACGGCCGTCCTCACGTTCGACGACGGCTACCGGAACCATGTGACGCACGCGCTGCCGATCCTGCGCCGCCAGGACGTGCCCGCCACGGTATTCGTCGCCAGCGGACTGGTCGAATCGCCTCGTCCGTTCTGGTTCGATCGGCTCGACTACGCGCTCCAGCACGCGCAGGTCGGCGGCATGCAGGTGCCCGTCGGGGGGGCGGTGGTGGAGCTGGACGCGTCGTCGCGCGATCGCCTGGACCGGTCGTTTCGCGCCATTCGCGACGAGGCCAAGGCGGCGGTTCGAGACGATCGGGAAATGTGCCGGGAGCTGGAGGCTCTGGCGGCGCGTCTGGAAGTCGCCAGCGGACGTGCGCTCGCCCCGCTGCAGGAAGACGACCCGTGGTCGGCGATCCTGACCGTCGACGATCTCCGCAGCCCGAGCGACCCGCTGCGCTTCGGCAGCCACACGGTCGATCACTTGCGGCTCCACCAGCTCGATCCGGTCGTCGTCGCCGACCAGCTCCGGCGCTCGAAGCGCTCGCTCGAAGAGTGGACCGGACGGCCGTGCGAGCATTTCTGCTATCCCGACGGCGGCGTGAGCGTGCAGGCGCGCGACGCCGTCGCGTCGTGCGGCTACCGGGCCGCCGTCACGACCAGACGGGGAAGAAACCGGCAGGGCGACGATCTGATGATGCTGCGGCGAATCGATCTGCCGGCCGCCGGCACCACGTCGGAGCTGCTCGTCGAAGCGTCAGGCCTGCTCGATGCGCTCTTGAATCTTCGCGAACGGCTCCGCGACATCGGCCGGGTGGGGCGCCGCACGCGCGGGGCGGATGGGACGCCCGGCCTGCCGGATGGAGGAGAGAGCGCTCACCGATTTGGCGGGGAAGCGAGCTCGAACGCTCCGGCGTCCCAGGCCCGGCCCGCCGGTCTGCGCTGACCGTCGAAGTCCCTGCGGATGTCCAGCCCGTACCGATGCAGGAACAATGAGTACACGCCCGCCGGATCGTCCACGCCGAGGTCGACGGCCCGCGACGCGGCGGTGATCCGCGGCACGGGGAGGGCGAGGTCGAGACCCGCGTCGGAGGCCACGGCGTTGCCGGCGGCGCCGGCGCCGGCGGTCGGACCGATCTCGTGCTCGACCCCGGCGGTTCGCCCTCGGTAGGTCGGGCCGAACAGGTTGCCCGACGCCCTCGACGCCGCGGCCACGGCCTGGTACTCGAGGAAGACGTGCTGGCCGTCCGGCCGGACGCCAAAGACGACGTTGTTGTGCAGCTCGACCTTGCCGGTCAATCCCGGGCTGCAGATGCCGGAGTCGACATCCACGATCGTGTTGTTGATCACGTAATGGTTCACGCCTCCCGCCAGGCTGATGCCGCAGTTCTGCCATCCCGTGGCCGGGTTGAAGTCCCCATCGCTGTCGTGGATGTCGCGCAGCACGTTGCCGATGAAGAAGCTCTCGGTGCCGGCGCCCAGGTCCCTGTCGCTGCCGGTCACGATGCCGAAATCTGAGTCGTAGACCCGATTGAAGAGGAACCAGACATACGACGGCGCGTACTGGAAGCCCAGTCCGCCGCCCGGCGACGAGTTGCTCGGACGGTGGGCCCAGGCGACGTTCTGCGAGAAGACGACGTCGGTCGCCTGTTTGGTCCAGAAGCCGTTCTGCTTGTTGTGATGCGCCGTGTTGCGACCGACGAAGATGTGGTGGGTGCCCGCCTCTCCTGCCGCGCTCCGTGCGTTGATCTGGATGCCATCGCCGCTGTTGCGCGCGAGCTCGTTGTCGACGACCCAGAGATAGCTCACGCGCTCGCCGACGGCGATGCCGTGGCAATCCTGGTCGAAGGCCGCCCTGAGGTCGCCATTGTCGTGGATGCGATTGTCGTAGATCACGATCCGGCTCGCCGTCGTCCACCATCCTCGGCTCCGGACGCCGATGCCCCCGGCGCGCAGGTTGCCGCTGACGTCGCTGTGGCGCAGCGCGACGTCGTGGATCGGCGAGAGGAGCTCCAACGAGCCGGTCGTTGCGCCGTCGCGGTCCCGGAAGCGCAGGTGTTCGAGGACGCAGTAGGCGCCGCTGACTTCCCACGGCCTGAGGATGGACGGCATGTCCCGATCGCTCGCGCCGCGGATGAAGACCGGCCGCTCCCTGGTGCCGGCCGCCACGATGCCGAAGAGTCCCCTGTGCGCGTAGTCGTAGGTGCCACGGAGCTCGACCACGGCGCCGGCGGGCAGGCGCAGCGGGATCGTGGCGCGGGGGGAGGCGGGCGTTCCGTAGGGATTCCAGATGTCGGTCGCGCCCGGCGCGGACGGCTCCACGTAATAGAAGCCGCGCACCGGTTTCGCCCACGGCCATGGCGGTTCGGGCGCGGTCTCGCGGATGCCGAACGAGGGAGTCGGAATCCCGAGGGGCGGCTGCCAGCCGCCGGCCGGACTTGCTTGAGAACGCTGGAGCGGTGCGAACCAGAGCAGCACCGCGACGAGCGTCGCGGGCACGCTCGGGCCGGGACGCTTCCTGGCGCCGTGTCGCACTCGCGCGATCCGTGTCGTCTGTGGCGCTTCGCCCTTGGCGCCCTGGCCCGGCCTTCGCCACGGCGCTCTGGTCCCTCGCGTGCGCGCCACCGGCGAAGGAGCAGGGACGGACATGGAGCCGAGGCCGAGGCGCCGCATGCCTGCAGCCAGGTGCGACGGCCCTCCGCCGCGCATCGGAGCGTCCGGCGCAGCGGGCAGCGCAGAAGACGCTTTCATGCCCTCAGGCCGATGCCATCGAACGGCCGGTACTCCGGTCGTCAAGGGTGGCGCCGCCAGACCGGCCGGCGAACAGGTGGGCATCCCGGGATCGCGGAGCGCCGCGAAGGCGGTCCAGGACGCAGTCGGCCGCGCCGCTCACGCGATCTTCGATGTACATCCGGTACCAGGCCTCGAGCGCGATGACGCTCCACAACTGGAGCGAGTAGTCGCGCCGGCGCGCCAGGTGATCCGCGACCAGCCGCTGTACGGCGTCCGGATCGAGAAGGCCGGTGCGCGCGATCTGATCGGGCGCGAGGAACGAGTCGAGGAATGGCCTCAGGTCCCGACGGAACCATTCGCCAATCGGCGAGTCGAAGCCGACCTTTGGCCGGTTCACGATCTCGCGCGGGAGAAGCCTGGCCGCGATTTCCTTGAGGATGTGCTTGCTCCGAAGGCCTCGCAGCCGATACTGCGGCGGCAAGGCGAGCGCGTGCTCCACGAGGCGGTAGTCGCAGAGCGGCGAGCGGACTTCGAGGCCGTGCGCCATGCTCATCCGATCCATGTAGGTGAGCTGGAAATCCGGCAGGTAGGCCCGGGTGTCGAGGTCGGCCGCCCGATCGAGCAGGTCCCCGCCGCCCGCGAACAGATGATCTCGCAGGACGCGATCTCCTGCCGGGTCGTCGGCCAGCCCCTTCACCGAACCGCCGATCAGCGCCGCGTGGACCTCGCGATCCAGCAGCCGCACCCAGGAGAGATACGCCGCGTCCGGCGTCAGATCCGCGCCCGCCACGAATCGCCGCGCTCTCTTGGCAAAGCGATTTCCGGTCGTCGACTCCGGCCAGCGCGCCACGATCCGCTCCACGAGATGGCGGCGGACGACTTTGGGAAGACGCCGGTAGTAACCCAGCAGGCGGACTGCCCGATGGCGCGGATAGCCGAAGAAGATCTCGTCGCCGCCGGTGCCGCCGATCGCGACCTTGACGTGCCGCGCGGTGAACCCGGCCAGCTCGTAGACGAGCGCGGAGGTCGGTTCGCCGTGCGGCTCGTCGAAGTGCCACAGCACCCGCGGCACCAGATCGAGCGTCGATTGCGCGCCGAGCAGGAGCTCGTGGTGATCGGTGTCGAACCGGGCGGCGACCCGCGCGGCGTGGGAGAGCTCGTTGAATCCGCGAGCCGCCCCTTCGTACCCCACCGTGAAGGTCTGCACGCGCGCCGCCTGGCGGCGCATCAGGGCGACGAGGATCGACGAATCGACGCCGCCGCTGAGGAAGGCTCCGACTTCGACGTCGCTCTTCAGACAGGCGCGCACGGCATCGGCGAGCCTGTCGGCCGTCTCGTCTATCGCTTCCTTCAATGGGGGCGCCGCGGCGCCGCGGGCCGGCGCCCAGTAGCGTTCGACCACCGCGCGACCGTCCTCGTACACGAGCCGGTGACCTGGCTCCAGCTTCGCGACCCCGTCGAAGGCGGTCCGGGCGCCGGGGATGTACCCGAGCGCGAGGAAGTCGCAGACCGCCTGTGGATCGGCGCTTCGCGAGGCCATGACGGGCAGCAGCCCCTTGATCTCCGATGCGAAGTACAGCCCCGAGGCGGTCCGGCGGTAGTACAGCGGCTTCTCGCCAATCCGATCGCGCGCGAGGACGAGGCGCCGGCGCGGTCCATCCCACAGTGCGATCGCGAACATGCCGCGGAGCGCGTCGACGAAATCGACGCCGAGCTCTTCGTAGAGGTGGACGATGGTCTCGGTGTCGCTCTCCGACCTGAACCGGTGGCCCCGCGATTTCAGGCCGTGCCGCAGCTCGCTGTAGTTGTAGATCTCGCCGTTGAAGACGACCCAGATCTCGCGCGACTCGTTCGCCATCGGCTGCTGCCCGGTCGCGAGATCGATGACGGCGAGACGCCGCATCGCGAGCGCCACGCCGGGCGCGAGATGAAAGCCTTCGTCGTCGGGGCCGCGGTGCGCGAGCGCGGCGCACATCGACCGCGCGAGGCGCTCGCCGCCGGGTCCGACGAAGCCGGCGATGCCGCACACGATCAGCGCGCCCCCGCCGCGCCGATGCCGGAGACCGGTTCCGCCGCGGCCAGTCCGTTGGACAGCAGGGGCACGCCTCCCACCTCAGGTCAGGGTCTCGGATACGCCAGGCGCGGACGCGGCAGCGACACGCTGGCGCGGCCCGTATGGTCTGGCGGATTGCGTTCGATCGCCGGGCATTCGACTCCATCGACGGCCAGCCTCGCCCGCGCGGCGTCGGGGACGTAGAAGGTGAGGCCCGCGAGGTCGGCCGCGGCGAGGCGGTCCGCTCCCACGCGCGAGCTGACGTCGATCCACAGCGCGCCGCCGCGGACGGCGGCCTTCCATGTCGCTGCACGCGCCCGGCCGTACCCCAGCAGGCGGCGCGTGGTCGTCACGAGAATGCGGCCGTCGTGATGCGCCAGCGCCAGGCGGCCGAATGCGTCGAGCGCCGCCCGGCTGAATCCTTTCGCCGGATCGACGAGCTTGCCGAGGTGCGTGTACAGGACGCACCAGCCCTCGCGCGCCGCCAGCCGTCCGAGCATCGGCGCCGAGAGGACTTCGTGCACGCCGTCGGCGGTCTCGCCGCGGCTCACGCCACCCCAGTGCGGATTGCACCGCAGGAACTCGAGCACGGAGTGGCCGCTGCGCAGCGTCGAGCGGCGCAGCACGTCGTTGGAGGCGTGCATGGCGTACTTCGGACCGAAGCGCGCCGCTCGTCCCTTCGCCCACTCCTTCGCGCGCGTGATTCCCGATGCAATCGGATGCCGCGGCTGGAAGATGCCCGCCAGGTCGCGATCCGCACCCTGGCCCACCACGCTCGTGACCCGCCCGCGCCAGACGTGCTCGATGCCGAACGCGCAGCTGAGATCCGCGTGAAACGCCGCCGCGCCCGGCACGTCGCCCGATCCGCGCATGATGTCGGCGCCGAAGTTGGTGGGAGCGACGGCATGGTCGACCCAGACTTCGAGGCGGCAGCCGTACCGCGTCAGCTCGTCGAGCGCCCGTCCGGCGTGGCCTCGCGTCGTCGCCAGGTCGCCGAACGAGTGGAGACAGTCGATGTGGCCCGAGCGGATGAGGGCGCGGATGGCGCTCCGCGCCCGGTCGTCGGCGTTCCAGTAGGAGAACTGTCCCGGCGGCATGTCGAAGTAGATCGTCGAGCCGACTTCCAGTCCGAAGCCGCGGCCGAACCGGGTCGGACCGCTGCCGTTCAGGAGATCGAGCGTGCCGAAGTACACGCCGGCGTCGGGCGTCTCGTCGAGATCGCTGCAGATGGCCAGCCAGGCGCGGTACGGGTAGGGCATCTTCCGCCGCTCCACGCCGTGCACCGGGGTGCCGGCACGCGCGGCGGGCGTGTCGGCGTGCCCGGCGTCCGCCTCTCCGGTGCGGGGCGGCAGCCCGACGCGCAGCGTGTCCAGCGCCGGCGTGCTCATGAGGCACCGCTCACGACGCCGGCCAGCAGCGCCTCGAAGCGCGGCATCACCGCGTCTGGGGCATGGACGCGGCGGTGGCGCTCCTCCGCCTTGCGGGATATCCGCTCCCAGGTGGCCGGCTCGTCGACCAGCCGCCGCACGCATCGCTCCATCTCGCAGGCGTCGCCCACCGCGAACCCCAGCTCCTCGCGCGCGATCGTCCGGTCGGGATCGACGGTGGTGACGACGGGCACGCCGTGGCTCCAGGCTTCGAGAAAGGTATTCGGAAAGCCTTCGATCTCGGAGGTGGCGCACAGGCAGAGCGCCTCGGCGAGCAGCTCGAAGATCCGCGCCCTCTCCAGGCCGCCGTGGACGCGCACGTTCGTGAGGCGGCCGGCGCGCGCCAGCACGCCGGCGGCATAGGCGCTGCCATCGGGCGGCCCGACGAGATCGAACACCAGGTCGGGACAGCGCTCGGCGAGGTCGAGAAGGCGATCCGGACGTTTGACCTCGCAGATCCGGCCCACCCACAGCAGGCGGCGGCGCGCGGCGCGTCCGGGCGGCGGCGCCATGGGTCCGGGGCAGGGCAGGGGCATCACGATCCCGTCCCGGCCGAAGTTGGCGCGCAGCATCTCCCGTTGCGCCCGGGTCTGCACGATGATCCGATCGGCGCGGCGCAGGCCGGCGCGATACAGCACGCGTTCGCGCGCGTGAGGCATCAGCGGGAGCCGCGCGTCGCAATCGGCGTCGGAGGCGGCCGAGTAGACGAAGGGCCGCCGGTTGGCGCGGCACCAGAGCGCCACCTGGCCGGTGACGCACTCGGCGCAGTTCTGGTAGTAGACATCGGCGTCCGCCGCCCGCAGCGCCTGGAGGAGCGAGGTCCAGCGCGGGTGGACGAACCGGACGACCGGCCAGCCCTCGTTCTCCCGGCACAGCCTCAGCACGCGCACGCCGTCGATCCGGATGCCGTCGGGCTGGCCTTCGTCCCAGGTGATCATCGAGACCCGATGGCCGCGGCCAGCCAGCCAGCGCGCCAGCAGGCTCGTCTGGCGCTCGACCCCGCCCGGACGCCTCGCCGTGCCGCTCAGGGACGCGAATGCGTAGTGCGAGACGAGACACACGTCGAGCGGCGTCGCCGGCGAGGCGGCCGCGTCCGCTGCGGCCAGGCGCGCGGGCGCCGCGCTCCTCCACCCGCCTCTTCTGCATAGCCGAGCCGCCGATTGAGCCGGCCGGCCACCGCGTCGAAGAGACGGCGATCGCCCTCGGAGAAGACGACGCGCCACCGCGTGTCCAGGCGCACGTCGCTGGTGGTGTCGAGGCGCATCCCGTTGCCGATCACGTGCGTGGTCGCGTCGCGGAATGGCGGCCTTGGCCTGACGGGATCCACCTCGAGGAAGCGGAAGATGCGGCGCAAGGTCGCCTCGGTGTCGCGGCAGATCGATTCGTACCGCACCTCGATCCAGCGGGAAGGCGGCAGGCGCGCGAGCAGCAGGTCCGCCTCCTCGTTGCTCCGGCGCCACTCCCGCGCCGCCGCTTCCATGTCGAGGCGCTCCGCCTCGCGCGAACGACCGCTGCCCCCTCCGCGCAGCGACTGCTCGCAGGCATCGGCGAACCGCTCGGGGTCGACGTAGCTGACGGCGACCGCGCGCCCGTCGCGCACCAGCCGGATGACGCGGACGTCGAGATCCGCGTTGCGGAGGAGGTACTTGAGCCGAAGGCCGATCTTCGAGGAGTCGACGACGACCTGCGCGCCGTTCACCTCGCAGATGCTCTGGACCAACGCGGCATTGCGCGCCTGGATCGCGCCGTAGGCCGCGCGCCAGGCGGGCGACAGCCGCAGGGCCGTCTCGCGGCACCACTCGAGCAGGGCGCCGCGGTGCAGCGGCCGCAGCAGCGCCTTGGCGTACCCGCTCGACACTCGCTGGAAATCGGTGCCCGGTGCGGCGATGTCGAACGCGAACCCGCGACGGTCCATGCAGCGGGTGATGACCTCCCAGAACGGGCAGTTGCGGAGCGGCTCGCCGCACGAACAGAGATACGTCGCCGGATCGTCCAGCGCGCTGACGTTCACCTCCCCGATCGTCGTCACGTCGGGATGGCTGCCCAGGAGCAGGGCGAGCAGCGTCGATCCCGAGTGGCTCGGGGCGAGGATGTACGCGAGCCTGGTCCGGTGTCCGCTAGCCATGGGCCCACAGCCTCGCATCGATGCCGACCTGCTCCGGCGCGATCGTCCTGGCTGCCGGGCGTCGCCGGTCCGCCGTCCCCCGCGCCGGGTCCGGCCAGACCGGCAGGCGGGGCAGCGCCGCCGTCTTCCGCGCCGGGACCGCCACGGCCAGCGCCTTCTTGCGCTCCACCCAGACCCGCAGCATGAGCCCGATGGCGCACCACATGCCGACCGCGCCCTCGCGCGGATAGAAGGTCTGACTGCCGAATCCGGCAACCAGCAGGCTCAGGGTCATCGCCAGCGTGACGCCGCCGGCCGCGACGAAGATCGCGCTCCGCGAGTCGGCGTACAGGCGCGCGGACAGCGCCAGCACGACGAGGAACAGCGGCATGACGGCCGCAAATCCCACGATCCCGTTGTCGAGCAGCAGCTCCAGGTAGGCGTTGTGCGGATGCTCGAACCCTTCGTTGAGATCCTGCGCGAGGAACGTGGTCAGGCCGGTGCGGCGCATCGCCCGCCGGCCGTATCCGATCAACGGCGCCTCACGAATGCGCGCGACCACGTAGGGCCAGATGATCGTGCGGCCGGCGGTGATCGTCCGGAGATCGACGCCGCTGCCGTAGCGATCGCCTCCGTAATCGCTGGCCCCGTTGTCGTCGACGCCCTGCAGCAGCCGCTGGCCGGCGGCGGGCACCAGCAGCTGCACGGCGAGCACGACCACCGGCGCGAGCAGCAGCAGCGACCGCCCGCGGATGAGGCACATGCCCAGGCCGACCGCGGCCCACGCCACGTAACCCATCCGTCCGCCGGTCACCGCCTGCGCATACGCGATGACGAGGAACAGGGCGACGATCCCGAGCCGCATCCTCCAGGTGGCGGCGAGGGACCGCGTGGCGAGCACGGCCCATCCGGCGCCCGCCAGCATCATCGACATGTTCACGCGCTGGTACCCGATCTCGTTCTGGAGGATCTTGAGCGCGCGCTGTTCGAGCGCCTCGCCATCGCTCAGCAGGCCGATCGGCATCCACTTGATCACGTAGAGCGCCAGCAGCACGTAGATGCCGAGGATCGAGCCGAGCGCAAGATGGAAGCGCCTGCGGGTCCGGCAGCCCAGGAAGAGCAGCAGCCCGGGGACGATCCATTTCACGCTGTTCACGAGGTGCTCGCTGATCAAGGTCGTCGTGCTGTCGTCGAGGTAGCTGCGGTCGAGCATCATGCGCACGAAGCTGACGAGCAGGACCGCGAGGAAGGCGAGCAGCAGCGCCGTGATCGCGGGCGGCATGTCCCACGACAGATCCTCCCGCCCCCGCGCCCTGACGCACGCGTACACCACGACCGCGAGCAGGAAGTTCCAGAAGTTGAGCCCCTGAATGCCGAACATCGTCTTCGGCACGTCCGGGTGCTCGATGACCGCCATCAGCAGGATCAGGCCGCAGAGCGAGACGTACCAATCCCTGCGCGCGTACCACGCCAGGCCGAAGACCACGATCCAGAGCGCGGCCAGCCGGATCATGCCGTCCGCCGCCTCCGCAGGACGCCGGCGATGCGCGGCGGCGCCGCGCGAAGCAGTTCGACCAGGAGCATCCCCAGGAATGCCGAGTTGGTGATCAGGTACCGCTTCCAGAGCCGGCCCGGCTCCTGCGCCACCCGGTAGAGCCATTCCATCCCGAGCCGGCGCCACACCGGCGGCGCGCGGCGAACCTTGCCGGCGAGCACGTCGAACGAGCCGCCCACGCCGTGGCACACGGGCACGTTCAGCGCGCCGCGCCATCGGGCGAGGAAGCGCTCCTTCCTGGGCGAGGTCATCGCGACAAACAGGATGTCCGGACGGGCCGCCGCGATCGCCGCGGCGACATCCGCCTCGTCTGCCGTTCCGTAATAGCCGTGATGGCTGCCGACGAGGCGAGCGCCCGGATAGAGAAGAGCGACGACGCGTTCGACGCCCGCCAGCACCTCCGCAGTCGCGCCGAGGCAGTAGACGGCGTGGCCGCGTTCGGATGCGCGCTCGAGCAGCGCGATCATCAGATCGATGCCGGCGACGCGTTCCGGGAGGGGACGTCCGAGCAGCCGCGCCGCGATCACCACCGAGGCGCCATCGGCCAGGATGACGTCCGATGCCAGGACGGCCCGCCGCAGCTCGTCGTCCCGCTGCATGTTGACGATCTTGGCGGCGTTGACGACCCCGAACATCATCGGCTGGCGGCGCTCGATGGCCCGCTCGGCGAGCGACACCGCCTCGTGCATCGTCAGCGCAGCGATGGGGAGCCCGAAGAGCTCCCGCGTGGAAACCGTCATGCGCCCCCACGTCCGGATTGGGCCACCTCGCCGATCCAGGGTGCGTCCGGCGGCCACGCGTAGAGCAGCCACCCGAGGTGGTAGGGCCGGCACTCGAAATCGATCGCGACCGGCGGAAAGAGCCGATCGACCAGCGGCCACCGCGCACCGGGGCGGACGCGGCTCGCGATCGCCTGAAGGTAGCGTGCGGCCTTCAGCGGATCGCGGCGTCCGACCTTGCGCCAGATGATCCGGCGGCCGTCGTCGACGAGCGTGCCGCCGATCTCGGGCGTGCGCACCAGCCATTGCAGCCCGCGCGCGATCGGCTCGTCGTATTCCGCCGAGCCCGCGACGCGCGCCAGCGCGCCGAGCGCCATCGGCGCCATCCCGTCCTGGTGCACGGCATACACCGGATACTCCTCGACTACGACCGGACGGCGCGTGTCGTAGTGCCACCACCACTGTCCGGCGGCGCCCTGCAGGCGGACCAGGTGGCGCGCGGTCTCGCTGGCCACCCTGAGCGCCCACGGATCGCCGGTGAGAGCGACGTACTGCGACAGCGCGAGAATCGGATAGACCTGATCGGCGAAGCAGGCGACGTGCGCGCGCAGGGAGGACCGCGCGCCCGTCTGGTGCGGAAAGGTGCCGGACTCGGGCCGGAACTGCCGGAGCAGGCGCGCGGCCACGCGCTGGCGGAGATCCGCCACGCCCGCGTCGCGCTGGACGCAGAGCGCCGAGAGCGACCACGCGAGCTCCACGATCGAGCAGACCCGCGACTCCGGCGCGGCCGCCCGCAGCAGGCCGACCGCGGTGCGCCGCGCCGGGCATTCGAGCTCGCTGGCGGCCCAGCAGGTGAGCGCGATATCTCCGAGCGTGTCGAGCGTGTCGGCCTCGCCGACGAGCCGCTCGCAGACCTCGGCCGGGCTCGCGCCGCCCAGGATGGCGGCAGAGGTCTGCCCGGCTTCGCGGGCGAGTCCCATCAGGGTGATTGCCGTATACCGCGCGCTGAGGCCCTCGGCCGCGAGATTGCGGCCGTCGCGCCGCAGCCGGAAGACGAAGCGGCCGCGCGCGGGCCGGTACATCGGGCCGAGCGCCTCCAGGGCGATCGTCCTGAGGCGGGCGACCAGCGCGTCGGCCCGCGGCGCCCGCTCGGCCACGCCGGCAGTTCGAGCTCCGGGCCTCACGCGCCTGCCTCGTGCGTCGGGATCATCCAGCGCAAGGGGACGTGATGCCGGCCGCCGAGCGTCAGGACGGTCGCGATGGCGATCTTCAGATCCAGCCAGAACGACATGTGCTGGACGTACAGCAGATCGAAGTAGATCCATTGATGGAAGTCGCCGTCCTGCCGGTCGTGCCGGCAGACCTGCCACAGGCCGGTGATGCCAGGCTGAACCGAGAGGCGCGCCTCCCGCCATGGCACGCAGGTCTGGTTCTCGCGGAACGGCGAGGGCCGCGGGCCTATCAGGCTCATCTCGCCGCGCAGCACGTTGACGAATTGCGGCAGTTCGTCCAGGCTCGTCGGGCGCAGCCACCGTCCCACGCGGGTGACCCGCGGATCCTTGTCCAGCTTGAACTGGGGGCCGTCGACCTGGTTCTGCTGCAGCAGCGCCCGCTGCTCGAGGTTGCTGCCCTGCCGCATCGTCCGGAACTTCAGGCACTTGAACAAACGGCCGCCTCGCCCTTCGCGCAGATCGCCGAAGAGCGCGCTGCCGCCCGACTCGATCCGGATGACGGCGGCGATGACCGCCAGCAGCGGCGCGAGGACGATCAGCGCAACCAGCGCCGACAAGCGATCGATCGCCGCCTTCACGGCGGCGTAGCCGCGCGACCGGCCGCGCCGCGCCTGCGAGCGCGCCACGTCGAGCGGCAGCAGCCGGCCGGCGCCGCCCGCCGGCGACGGGTGCGTCGAACCGTGGAACAGCGCGCGCCCGCGGATCGTCGCCTCGGCGGGTACGACCGCTCCGCTGGCCACGACCGACTGCACGACGCGCGCGCCGCGCCCGACGCGTGCGCCGCTCTCGATGACCGACGGCCCGATGACGACGGCGCCGGCTTCGATCGAGGCTCCCCGCTGAATCACCATGGGACCGACCAGGCGGCTGCTGGGGTGGACGGCCGCCTCGGCGTCCACGCGCGCCTGGGCCAGGTCGCGTCCCCCGTACAGGTCGAAGACGAGGTGCTCGTTCAGCCGCAGCAGTTCGCGTTCCCGCGTCAGGTTGAACACCGGCCCCTCGATGGTCACGTCGCGGCTCGGAATCCCGCGCATGGTCAGCGCGGTCCGCAGATCGGCCAGCGAATCGAGGGGCAGCGGGTCCTTCAGGGGCCGCAGGCAGGACGCGGAGACGAGCGAGCAGGCGACGCCTTCCAGCCGCGACCACGTGGCGCCGTCGTAGTAGCGCTGGACCTTCCGCACCTGGCCCTGCGCGCTCAGCTCGACGCGCTCGCCCATGCCGCCGGCGTGCTGCGAGAGGGCCACCAGGTGCGTCGCGCGCGATCGGCTGCGCGCCGCGTCGTTGAGCGCCGACGAGAGGCGGAGCGGATCCAGCGAGCACCAGGCGGGGTCGACGAACAGCAGCCAGTCCGACGGTTCGTAGGTTTCCTCCGGGCGGAATTCCGAGACGTGCATGACGCGCTCGGCGCCGCACGCCGCCCGCACCGCCTCGACGTACTCGACGTCCGGCTCGAATGGGCAGAGCACGATCGGCTTTTGCGCCGACGCGAGGCGGGATTGAATCAGCGGCGCCACGCGCGTGGCCGCCACCGGCGCGAGGAGCAGCGAGGCGTGCCCGAGGCCCGGGCCGATGTACGGAGGACGACTGTCGAGCAGGACCGGCAGGATCACGCGCGTCCTGGTGGAGCAAACCTGGCACCGGAGCGCTCGCGGCAGGTCGCGTGGCTCAACTCGTTGAAACGGCGAGGCTTGGCGACGGAGTGATCCTCGGACCGGGACAAGAGTCGCCGCCGGCCGCGACTAATCTCTGCCCGCCGGCGTCACACGCGGGACTTCGTTGCCCGATCGCTGTGCCCGGTCCCTCTGTTCACTGCGCCCGGTCCTTCTGCCCCGGGATCGACGCGCCGCGCAGAATCTTCAGGCTCGAAGCGAACCGCCGAAGATCCCGCGCGAGATCGACACCGGCAACAACCGTCAGACCGCCTGCAGCGATCGCCCGGCCGCGCTGTCCTGCAGCGCATCGTCGGCGACCAGCGTGAGGGGCGTCGCGTCGCGGCACACCAGGAACTCCGGGCGCGGATCGGCGACAGGGAGCAGCGCGTTCTCGACGCTGTTGTAGGTCACGATGGCCAGCGTCCGATCGAACGGCGACATGTTCGGCGGCGACCCGTGCACGACGTTGCAGTGCGTGAACATGACCGTGCCGGCCGGTCCTTTCGGGGAGACCAGTCCGTGCCGGTTCACCAGGTCGGCCAGCGCGTCCTTGGCGATCGAATACTTCAGGTCGGCGGCAAAGCTGGCGCGCCATGCGTCCTGGGCGCCCGGCGGGTTCCCGTCGGGAACGTCAATCACGCCGAGCCGATGGGTTCCCGGCACGATGAACAGCGGCCCGTTGAACTCGGTCACATCGTCGAGGAAGACGAAGGCGTTGACCGCCCGCGGCTCGCGCATGCCGTCCTGTTTGAGCCAGAAGATGAAGTCCTGATGCCACTTCCAGACATCGCCCGCAAACGCCGCCTTGATGTTGATCTTGAACTGGTGGACGTAGACCTCGCTGCCGAGGATCTGCTGTGCCGGTCCGGCCACGCGCGGATGGCGGGCCAGGCGCCCGAACACCTCGTTGATCTCGTGGCACCCGTGGAGGGCGCGGACCGTCTGCTGATCCTTTTCCAGCACGCGCCTGGGGCTGTCGTCGGCCAGCAGCGCCGGCAGCTCGCGCTTCATCGCTTCGATCTCGGCGCTCGAGAACGCGCCGGGAATCAGCAGGTAGCCCCGTTCTTCATAGGCCTTGCAGTCGGCATCGGTCAGACGCATACACTCGCCCTTTCTGGAGCGCTACGAGACGGCCCGCCGGGTCGCGACCGACGCGGCGGAACCGATCGGCACGGGGACCGGGGAATCGCGGCGGCGATCCGGGCGCCGCGCGCGACGCCGCGCGGCGATTGCGGGCGCCAGCCAGCGCCAGCGCGACGGTTTCGGAAGCCGCAGCGCATGGCAGAGATTCGCGCCGGCCTCGATCTTGGAGCCGTCGCCGACCATGCAGCCGTGGACGACGGCGTTGCTGCCGATGCCGCACGATCGGCCGATCACCGATCGCGACACGAGCGCGCCCGGTTCGATGTCGCTGCCCTCGCCGATGACGGCCGGCCCGACGATCGTCGCGCCGGCCTGCACGCGCGCGCGCTTCCCGACCAGCACCGGCCCGACGCAGAGCGCCTCCGGATCGACGATCGCGCTCGAATGCCCGATCACCCCGTCGGGGCGGACGCGCTCGATCCCGGCGGGAAGATTGCCGGCCGACTGCAGGCGCTCGACCAGCCAGAAGTTGACGTCGAGATAGGAATCGAGGGTGGCAACCGCGCGGCATTCCCCCCGCAGGCGATAGCCGAGCACCCGCTGGCCGGCGGCGTGCAGCGCGGGGATGACGTTCTCCTTGATGTCGTGATAGCCGTGCGCCGGAATCCGCTCGAGAGCGCTGCGTTCGACGACGTAGATCCCGGCGGCGCGAGGCGGAAGGGCAGGCCCGCCATCCGAGGTGACGACGGTCATCGCCGCACCGGAGGCCGCATGGGCGTCGACGAGTGCGCGCAGATCCAGTTGCGGCACCAGCGTGCCTTCGACGACGAGGATCTGGCGGTGGGCGATCTGCTCCGAGGCGTCGCGGACGCAGCCGGCCGATCCTCGCGGCCAGCGATCCTGCTGGTAGGTGAGGGAGAGCCCCGCGTACCAGTCACCGAGCGCGCCACGGAGCAGGCCCGAAGATCCATTCGCGCATATGGTCGCGCCGGCCGCACCGGCCTCGCTGATCCAGTCGAGTGCGTACGAGATCAATGGCCGCAGCGCGACCTGCGCGAGCGGACGCGGCGGGAGGACCGGCGCGTGTGCGCCCGCCCACCCGTGAGATCCGGCCAGCACGACGGCGCCGAAGGGGCGGTGCTGATCGGACCGCTCGGGCACGGCCGGTGTGGATGGGGGCACGACTGACACGCCTTGCCCAATCCAGCAAATCACCTACCCGGCGTGAGAGGCGGACGCCCGGGCCCGGAACTCGCTACATCCAGAAGGGTTGTGAGGCATGGACGCTGGAAGCCGGGCCTCTCCCGGCCGGTCGGAAGTCTCTGTCAATCGGACCATTTGTCTCCGCCCGGCGGCCGGGCACGAGCGCACGCGGACCGCCCGGCGACCGCTTCCGACTCCGCAGTGATAGGCAGAACAAAGTCGCCGTCTGGTGGGTTTTCGAAGAAGGCCGGGACCCTCGGACAGGCTCCAACCTCAGTGCGCTCAGCGACATGCCTCTCGTCACACGCGTGGCTTGCATCTTGAAGTCCGGCTGCCATCGGAGCCGTCTTCATGTCGATGCACTCAGGCACCCTTACGGCAGCGGGAGCACGGAGCAAGTGGCTCGTCTGGCCGCGGCCGAATCCGACGTCGTCGCTGCGGCTGTTCTGTTTTGCCAGCGCGGGACACGGGCCGTCGATGTTTCGAAGCTGGCCCGTGCTCGTGGGACCGGATGTCGAGCTCGGCATCATCCAGCTGCCCGGACGCGAGAGCCGCTGGAGCGAAGCGCCGCTCTCGAGCCTTGGCGCCCTCGTGCCGCCGCTTTGCGACGCGCTCGCGCCGCATCTGGATCGCCGGTTCGCCTTCTTCGGACACAGCCTCGGCGCGCTGGTCGCCTTCGAGACCGCGCGCCATCTTCGCCGGACCCGGAACCTGTCGCCCGCGCTCGTCTTCGCCTCCGCCCACCGCGCCCCCCAGCTTCCGAACCGGCACCCGAGAATCTCCGATCTGCCGCGGGAGGAGTTCGTCGCGGCGGTCAATGCGCGACACGGCGGGATCCCCGAGGCGGTGTCTCGGAACCGCGAGCTGCTCGACCTGATGCTCCCGAGTCTCACGGCCGACTACCGCATGTTCGAAGACTTCAGGTACGTCGCCGATGCCCCGCTCCCTTGCCCGATCGCGGCACTGGGCGGCACCGAGGACGTGTATGTCGGCCGGGCGGAGCTCGAGCCATGGGCCGTGCAGACCGGCGCGGCCTTCACGCTCCATATTCTGGCGGGCGGCCATTTCTTCGTGAACGACTCGCGCGAGCAGGTCGTTTCCATCGTGCTCGACCAGCTGCAGCGGGCGGGACTCTGATGGACCACGACATTGCCGGCCGGACCCGCGAGACCGCGCACGCGATCCTTCCGCTCACGCACCTCGTGCGGATGGCGGTCGGCGATGCGGACCCGCTCAGCGTCGACATCTGGGCCGCCGACATCGATCGTGCCGGCGAGTACGACCACGTGCTGTCGCCCGACGAGCGGGACCGGGCCCGGCGGTTTCGCTTCGAACGCGACCGCCAGCGGTTCGTCACCTGCCGCGCCCTGCTCAGATGCGTGCTGGCAAGCTGCGTCGACGCAGGCCCGGGCGAGATCGAGCTGACGCACGGGGACTTCGGCAAGCCGCGTCTGAAGTGGCCCGCCGCGGCCGACCTCGACTTCAACGTCTCGCACGCGGGCGGCTTCGCGCTGTTTGCGATCTCGAACGGCGCCGCGGTCGGCATCGATCTCGAGCGCATCCGCCCGCTCGACGACGTCGATCGGCTCGCGCGTGCCGTCTTCTCGGCCGCCGAGCAGCGCGCCTTCGAGGCGCTGCCTCCGGCCGCGCGGACGCGCGCGTTCTACGACGGATGGACCCGCAAGGAGGCCTATATCAAGGCTCTGGGTGACGGGCTGCAGCATCCGCTCGACACCTTCGCGGTGACGCTGGCGCCAGGGGCGCAGGCGCAGCTGCTGCACGTCGACGGCCGGCCGGGCGAGCCGGCGCGCTGGCACCTGGCCGGAATCGATGCGGGGCCCGCACACGCGGCGGCGATCTGCGTCGAGCGGCGCAGGCTGCATTGATCGCATGCGAGGAGAAGCTCATGGAACGAGAGGACCAGCAGGACGAGACGATCTACCGCGTGGTGGTCAACCACGAAGAGCAGTACTCCATCTGGCCGGCGCACAAGCCGATGCCTGCCGGATGGCGGGATGAAGGCACCTCGGGCCCGAAGGACGTCTGCCTCGATCACATCGAGAAGGTCTGGACCGACATGCGCCCGCTGAGCCTCCGCAAGCGGATGGAGGCCGATGCCCAGGCCGGCGCCTGATTCGCCAGCCGCAGGCGCCGTGATGGAAACCGGGCGCGACGTGCGGACGCCGAACTTCTTCGTCGTGGGCGCCTCGAGATCCGGCACCACGTCGCTCTGGCAGTATCTGGCGGCGCATCCCGACGTGTTCCTTCCCGGCGGCGACATGAGCGCGAAGGAGCCGTCCTACTACTGCGACCTGAAACCGCGATGGGCCGCCCCCTACGACACGCTCGACGCCTATCTGAAGCTCTTCGCGCCTGCGAAGGCCGAGCGCGCGGTCGGCGAGGCGTCGACCGCCTATCTCGTCGCCCCCGAGTCGCCAGGGCGGCTGCGCCGCGCCTACCCCGGCGCGCGTATCGTCATCGTCCTGCGGAATCCCGCGGATCGCGCGTACTCGCTGTACCGGTATCTGTGCCTGCTCGGCGTCGAATGGATTCCGACCTTCGAGCGGGCGCTGGAGGCTGAAGAGGCGCGGCGCAAGGACGTGCGCTTCCGGGCGGAGAACGCCTTCTGGTACTACGCCTATCTCTACTTCACGACCGGCCTCTACGCCGGACAGGTCGCCCGGTACCTGGCCGAGTTCCCGCGGGCGCAGGTGCACGTGCTGCTGTGCGACGACCTCTACCGCGATCCGGTCACCACGTGCCAGGAGGTGTACCGGTTCCTGGGCGTCGACGCCGGATTCCGGCCGCACACGGAGCGCTACTACAACGAAAGCCAGTTTCCGCTGTCGGTGGGCGTCCAGTACCGGCTGGGCCGCGTCTGGTCGAGACACCCGATGCACGCGGTCGTGAAGAACGATCGTCGCACGGCGCTTCGCCGGAAGCTGTTCCTGCTCAACGCCAGGCTCGGCGCGTGGCGCCCTCGCCGGTTCGCGCCGGAGACCAGAGCGCGCCTGATGGCGGGTTACCGTCAGGATATCGAGCGAACGTCCGGTCTGATTGGCCGACCGCTCGATCACTGGCTGGACGGCGGCGGCGTGGGGCGGGGCGCGTGAACGCCGGCGCCGCGACGGGGGAAGGCCTGCGTCGAATCGCCGGCCTGCTGCGCGGCCACCCGGCCGTGGCCGAATGCCGCGTCCTGGAGCGGGGGCCCGGCCGCGCCGTCGTGGCCTATGTCGTGCCGCGGCATGGCGCGTCGCTCTCGGAGGCGATGCTGGCAGACGCCGTGCGGCCGCAGGCGCCGGACGACACGCCAGTCGAGTACATCCTGCTCGCCAATCTGCCGCTCACCGACGACGGCCGCATCGACGACGATCGGCTGAGATCGTTCGGGCCGATCGACGCCGATCTGGTGGACCGATGCGGCGATGCGCTGCGCAGGCTGGGCATCGACGACGCCGTCGTCCGCATTCTCGATCGGCCGCGCGAGCGGCTCCTCCACGTATCCGATCTGGCGCCCGGCGCCGAGGCCGATCGCGTCCCCGAGGAGACGACCGAGGGCATCGAGGCGCCGCGACGGGAGGGGGAGCCCGCGGCGGTGCCTGCCGAGGCGGCGGGCGAATCGCTCCGGCTGCCGGCCGACGCGCCGCTCACGCTGACCGAGGCGCTCATCCGGACCGCCCAGCGGCACGGAGACCAGCTGATCGTCCTGCCGCAGGCGGACGACGGCGCCGCTGCGACCCTCACGTATGCGTCGCTGTTGACCGATGCGCGGCGGCTGCTGGCCGGGTTGCGCGCGGCCGGCCTCGGCCCGGGCGACGCGGCGATCCTGCAGATCGACGATCTGGCGGAGTTCTTTCCCGTCTTCTGGGCGTGCGTGATCGGCGGCATCCGCCCCATGACTGTCGCCGTTCCCGCGTCGTACGACGGGCAGAACGCCGTCGTCCAGAAGCTGCGCCATGCCTGGACGCTCGTGGGCGAGCCGCCAGTTATCGCGGACCGGACGGCGGCCGCCGCGTTGTCGGCGTCGCGCGACGCGCTGGGCATGCGCCGCCTCCGCATCCTGACGGCGCAGGCGCTGGCAGGCACGGCGATCGCCGAACCTCACGCGAGCCGGCCCGACGAGGTGGCGTTCTACCAGCTCTCGTCGGGCAGCACGGGCGTGCCCAAGTGCATCCAGATCACGCACCGCGGCGTCGTCGCCCACGTGCAGGGCCGGCAGCAGCGCACCGGATATTCCGCGGCGGACGTGACGTTGAACTGGCTGCCGATGGATCACGTGGCGCCGCTGCTGATGTGCCACGTCGCCGACACCTGCGTCGGGTGCCGGCAGGTTCACGTCGCCGGCGCTTCGGTGATCGGCGCCCCGCTTCGCTGGCTCGATCTGCTCGCCCGGTACCGCGTCACGCACACCTGGTCTCCGAACTTCGGCTACAAGCTCGTCGCCGACGCGCTCGCCGCGTCGGGAGATCGGCACTGGGATCTCTCCTGCGTGAAGGCCTTCATCAACGGCGGCGAACAGGTGACGGCGCCGGTCGTACGGGCGTTCCTGGAGCGGGTGGCGCCGTTCGGCGTCCAGGCGTCGGCGATGCAGCCGGTGTTCGGCATGGCCGAGACGTGCACGGCGGTGGCCTACGAGTCGCCGTTCGATCTCGAGCGCAGCGTTCAGACGCTGGCGAAATCGTCGCTCGCGGGCACCGTGCGCACCGCCGTTCCGGGCGAGCCGGCGGTGAGCCTCGTGCGATGCGGCCGCCCCGCGCCGGGCGTTGCCATCCGCATCGCCAGCCGCGCCGGCGGCGTGCTGTCCGAGAGGGCGATCGGCCGCGTGCAGGTGAAGGGGCCGGTGACGACGCCCGGCTATCTTGGCAACGACGAAGCCGACCGCGAGACGCTGCTCGGCGACGGCTGGCTGAACACCGGGGATCTCGGGTTCCTGCACGATGGAGGGTTGACGATCACGGGGCGCGAGAAGGAGCTCATCACGATCAACGGCGCGAACTACTACTGCTACGACATCGAGGACATCGTCCGCGACGTTCCTGGCGTCGACGCCGCCTCGGTCGGCTCCGCGGGCGTGCCCGACGCCGCGACCGGCAGCGAGGCGCTGGCGATCTTCTTTGCCCTGGATCCCGCTGCGTCCGCGGATGCCGCCGACGTGGCGGCGGCGATCCGGCGCGAGCTGGCCGCGCGCATCGGTCTGGCGCCGGCGGTGACGGTGCCGATCGAGCGCGCCGCGTTTCCGAAGACGACGAGCGGCAAGATTCAGCGGGGCCGCTTGAAGGCCGCGCTCGTCGCCGGCGAGTTCGCGCCGGCCCTCAGACAGCTCGACCTGCGGCTGCGCAACGGCAACACCCAGCCGGACTGGTTCCACCGCCGCGTGTGGGTCCGCAAGCGACCCGAGATGTCGAAGGCGCCGGGGGTGGCGCTCGTGTTCGACGACGGAAGCGGCGTGGGCCGGGCGCTGCAAGCGGCATGGGCGGCGCACGGCAGCCGATGCGTGCTCGTTCGCGGCGGCAGCCGTTTCATGCGCGCAGCCGCCGACGAGTACGCGCTCGACGACGCGGATCGCGGACAGGTGGAGCGCCTGCTGGAATCGCTCGCGCGCGAGGCCATCGCGCCGGCGGTCGTCGTGCAGGTGCACGGTCGCGCCGATCGCGGCGCGCTGACGGCGCCGCCCGCGGCCGAGGAGGTGCAGCGCGACGCCGGCCGCGTGGCGCAGCGCACGCTCGCGCTGGTCCAGGCGCTTGCCGCGCGACGCGCCGGCGACGATCCGCTGCGGCTGGTCGCCGTGACGCGCGGCGCGTACGGCGTCCTCCCTGGCGACGAGGTCGTTCCCGCGTCGAGCATGGCGTCGCCGCTGCTCAAGACGGCCGCCGCCGAACTGAGCTGGCTCAGGTGCCGCCACGTGGACGCCGACGGGACGACGGCATCGATGGCGCTGCTCCCGCACGCGTGCGCGTGCCCGACCGACGAGCGGGAAGTCGCGATTCGCGACGGAGAGCAGCGGGTGGCGCGAATCGACCGCGTCGATCTGCAGGATCGGCGGCCGGACCCCGCGATCCGCCCGGGCGGCACCTACCTCGTCAGCGGCGGCACCGGCGGCATCGGCACCGAAATCTCGACCCATCTGCTGAGCCGCTTTCACGGCCGCGTGATCCTGACGGGACGCCGGCCCTGCGACGACGCCGCGCTGAACGACCTGCTGGCGAAGCTCGGGCGGCTGCCCGGCCGCGTGCAGTATCTGCAGGCCGATTGGGGAGACGCCGCGAGCCGCTCGGCGGCCATCGACCGCCTGCAGGCCGCCGGGCCGCTCGACGGCGTGTTCCACCTCGCCGGCGGCTACCGCGAACGGCCGCTCGTCGACGAGACCCCGCGTTCGCTGGAGGAGGCGTGGCGTCCGAAGGCGATCGGCGCGTGGGCGCTCCACCGCCTGATCGAGCCGGTCCCGGGATCGCTCTTCGTGTCGCTGTCGTCGGTGAACGGGCTCGCGGGCTCCTATGGCGCCGGCGCCTACGCGGCGGCCAATGCATTTCTCGAGGCGCTCTCCTGCCATCAGCGCCAGCGCGGCCTGCGCAGCTACTGCTTCGCGTTCAGCCGCTGGGACCGCGTCGGCATGAGCGGCGATCGCCAGCCGCCGGAAGCGATCCGGGTGCGGGGGTACTACTCGATTGAAAGGACGCAGGCGCTGCGCTCGCTGCTCGCGGGCCTCACGCTGGACGAGGCGATGCTCCTGGTCGGGCTCGATGACACCAACCGGCACATCCGGCGCCACCTGCTCACGCCCGATGTCGCGGTCCGCCGGCTGGCGGCGTTCGTTCCCGGTTCGCGGCTGCCGGCGCTGGCCGCGGCGGCGCCGACCGTCGTGGACCGGTTCGGCATGCCGGTACCTGTCGACATCCGGGATCGCCGCGAACTGCCGGAAGAGCCGCACGGCGAGAGGGCAGCCGACGGCGCGACGACGGCGGTGACCGATGCCGAACGGGCCGTCGCCGAGATCTGGAGCCGCGTGCTGTCGCTCGCCTCGGTCGGCGCGCACGAGAACGTCTTCGATCTCGGCGGCACCTCGCTCGACGTCGCGCGCATCGCCTCGGCGCTGGCCGACGCGCTCGGCCGGCCGGTCACCACCACCGACATCTATCACCATCCCACCGTCGCCGCGCTGGCCGCTCATTTCCTCGCGCCGGAGAGCGCGAACGAGGCCGTCGCCGCGAGCAGCCGCCGCGGAGACGCACGGCGCGATGCGGTTCGAGCGCGCGCCGCTCTCCCCAGGGGCGGACGGCGATGACCGTGCCGGCCGCGCCGCACTCCGATCTCGACGTAGCCGTCGTCGGGCTCGCCGTGCGGTTCCCGGGCGCCGCCACCCCGCAGGGCTTCTGGGACAACATCAGCCGGGGCGTGGAGTCGGTCACGCGGCTGACCGAGGCCGATCTGCGCGGCGCCGGGGTCGCACGCTCCCAATACGACGCGCCGGAGTACGTGCGCATGGCCTCCGTGCTGGAGGACATCGACTGCTTCGACGCGGAATTCTTCGGCTGCAGCCCGCGCGAGGCGGCGCTGCTCGATCCGCAGGTGCGCCTGAGCCTCGAGTGCGCGTGGGAAGCGCTGGAGGACGCCGGATGCGACCCGCAGCGGTTCCCCGGCCCGATCGGGGTGTACGCGGCGGCATCGCTCAACACCTACCTGCTCTGGAACCTGCACCATCAGATGAATCCGAGCGAGTTCGTGCTCGGCGATCGGAATCTGCAGCGCGTGCTCGCGAGCGGCCAGGACTTCCTGTCGACGCGCATCTCCTACAAGCTCGGGCTGCGCGGACCCAGCATCAACGTCCAGACCGCCTGCTCCGGCGCCCTCGTCGCGATCCATCTGGCGCGGCAGAGCCTGCTCGCGCGCGAGTGCGACGCGGCGATCGCCGGGGGCGCATCAATCTACCTGCCGCAGCGCGTGGGCTATGTCGCGAAGGACGGTCTGATACTGTCGCGCGACGGCCACTGCCGGCCGTTCGACGCCGGCGCCACCGGCACGATCTTCGGCCGGGGCCTCGGGTTCGTCGTGCTCAGACGGCTCGCCGACGCCCTCGAGGACGGCGACCGCGTGTATGCGGTGATCAAGGGGTCGGCGATCAACAACGACGGAGGAGACAAGGCAGGATTCACGGCGCCGAGTCCGGCCGGCCAGGCGGCCGTGATCGCCGAAGCGCTGGCCGACGCGGGCGTGTCGCCCGACACCATCGGCTACGTCGAAGCGCACGGTACCGGGACGCAGCAGGGCGACCCGGTCGAGATCGCCGGTCTCACCGAGGCGTTCAGATCGGGCACCGACCGGAAGGGATTCTGCGCGATCGGATCGGTCAAATCGAACATCGGACATCTCGACGCGGCGGCAGGCGCGGCCGCGTTCATCAAGACGGTGCTCGCGCTCGATCGGAAGGCGCTTCCACCCAGCCTGAACTTCGCCCGGCCGAACCCTGCGATCGATTTTCCGTCCACCCCGTTCTACGTCAACACGACGCTCCGTGACTGGCCGGCGCCGCTCGACGCTCCCCGACGCGCCGGCGTCAGCGCATTCGGCATGGGCGGGACCAACGCGCACGTGGTGGTGGAGGAGGCGCCGGCGGTGGCGGCGGGGGGGGCGGCGGAGCGGTCGCGGGCGGTGCTGACGCTGTCGGCGAAGAGCGGGGAGGCGCTGGCGACGCTGGCGGG
>JADZED010000016.1 GCA_020850715.1 Acidobacteriota bacterium | reverse complement strand
GGGAGGAGCAACGCCGCCAGGCGGGATGCATCGCCGGCCGAATGCCGGCCCTATTTATGGGATGGGTTCTAGTATGCTCAGGCGTCGCTTCACCTCACCTGCTTCCATCGAGGAGTGCCCATGCTCGAGCGCACCCGGACCGTCGTCGCCGTCGCCGCTCTTGCCGCCCTGACGTACGGCGCGGCCGCGCAGGTCGCGCAGGAGCGGCCGGCGGCAGTCAGTCTCACGACGCCGAAGACCCAGTTCGGCTTCGATATCGGCGACGACTACCGCCTGGCCAACTACACGCAATACGTCGAGTACCTGAAGAAGCTCGATGCCGAATCCGCTCGGATGACCGTGCTCGACATCGGTCCGACCGAAGATGGGCGGACCCAGTACACGGCCGTCATCACGTCTCCAGAGAACCAGCGGCGGCTGGATCAGATCAAGGCGACCAACCGGCGCCTGGCGCTGGCCGAGGACCTGACCGACGAGCAGGCGCGGGCGCTCGCCCGTGACGCCAAGGTGGTCGTCTGGATCGACGGCGGGCTGCACGCGAGCGAGGTGCTTGGGGCGCAGCAGCTGATCGAGCTCATCTACGAGCTGAACAGCCGGACCGATCCGGAGACCGTGCGAATCCTGGACAACGCGGTGGTGCTGTGCACGCTGGTCAATCCCGACGGGATGGAGCTGGTGTCGAACTGGTACATGCGGGATGCCGACGAGCGGCGCCGTTCGACGAGCGGCCTGCCGCGGCTGTACCAGAAGTACATCGGCCACGACAACAACCGCGACTTCTACATGATGAACATGTCGGAGAGCGGGAACGCGAACCGCATCATGTATCGCGAGTGGTTCCCGGCCATCATGTACAACCACCACCAGACCGGGCCGCGCGGCGCGGTGCTCTTCGCGCCTCCCTTCCGCGATCCGTTCAACTACAACTACGATCCGCTGGTGCCGCTCGGCATCAACCTGGTCGGCGCGGCCATCCACACGCGCCTGGCGGCCGAGAACAAGCCGGGCGCGGTCATGCGCTCGGCGGCGCCGTATTCGACCTGGTTCAACGGCAGCGTCCGCACCACGTCGTACTTCCACAACCAGATCGGCATCCTCACCGAGACCATCGGGAACCCGACCCCGGTGCAGATTCCGCTGGTGCCCGGGATGCAATTGCCGCGCAACGACGTGCCGTATCCGGTCGCCCCGCAGACGTGGCACTTCCGCCGATCGATCGAGTACTCGATGACGATGAACTATGCGGTGCTCGATCTCGCGGCCAAGCGCAAGGAAGACTTTCTCTTCAACATGTACAGGATGGCGAAGAACGCCATCGCCAACGGCAGCGCCGATCACTGGACGATGCACCCGCAGCGTCTGAAGGCGCTCGAGCGCGCGGCCGGGAGCGCCGATCCTGAGGCGCCGGTGCCGGCAGAGCTCTACGATCGCGTGCTGCACGACCCGGCCGCCCGCGATCCGCGCGGCTTCATCATCTCCGCCGATCAGCCTGATTTCCCGACGGCGGTGAAGTTCGTGAACACCCTGATCAAGGCGGGAGTCGTTGCCGAGCGCGCGACCTCGCCGTTCACCGCCGGCGGGAAGTCGTATCCGGCCGGTTCCTTCGTCTTCAAGGCGGCGCAGCCTTTCCGCGCACACCTGATGGACATGTTCGAGCCGCAGGATCATCCCGACGACATCCCGTATCCGGGCGCGCCGCCGACGCCGCCCTACGACGTCACCGGCTACAACCTGTCGTACTCGATGGGCATCGGGTTCGACCGCATCCTCGACGACTTCGACGGCCCCTTCGAGACCGTGCCCGACGTCGTGGCGGTGCCGGCGGGCCGCGTCACCGCGGCCCCGGGAGGCGGCGGCTATCTCCTGAGCCACCGCGTGAACGACGCCTTTGTCGCCGTCAACCGGCTCCTGAAGGCACGCGAAGAGGTGCAGTGGGCGCGGGGGGCGTTCACCGCGAACGGCAAGGCGTACCCGGCGGGGACGATGTTCATTCCGGCGAAGGCATCCACACTGGCGATCCTGCAGAAGCTCGCGGTCGACAAGGGGCTGACCTTCGAGCCGGTGCCCGCGCGGCCGGCGGCGGCGGCCGGCCAGCCCCCGCTCGAGTACGTTGCGCTCCGGCCCGTGCGGATCGGGCTCTGGGACACCTACGGCGGCTCGATGGCCTCGGGCTGGACGCGCTGGATCCTCGAGCAGTACGAGTTCCCCTTCGAGCGGGTCTTTCCGCAGGCGCTCGATGCCGGCAGCCTGAACGCGAAGTTCGACGTGCTGCTGTTCGTCGACGGCGGCATTCCGATGAGCGATCGGCCGGACGGGGCCCAGCCTGCGCCCGAGGCGATTCCGGCCGAGTACCGCGATCAGCTCGGACGGGTGACCGTGGCGAAGACCGTGCCGGCGCTGAAGCAGTTCGTCGAGAACGGCGGAACGCTGCTCACGATCGGATCGTCGGCGACCGCCGCCGCGTTCCACTTCGATCTGCCGGTCGGCGATGCGCTGGTCGAGCAGGTCGACGGGGCCGCGCGCGCGCTGCGCGAGGAGAAGTTCTACGTGCCGGGGGCAATCCTGGAGGCGCGGATCGACAACGCGCACCCGCTCGCCTACGGCATGGGCGATCGGGCGATGGTCATCTTCGATCACAGCCCGGCGTTCCGCCTCGAGCCCTCGGCGAGCGCGGGCGGCGCCGCATCGGTCGCGTGGTTCGAATCGGCCTCGCCGCTGCGCAGCGGGTGGGCCTGGGGCCAGCAGTACCTGAAGGACGCCGTCGAGGTCGTCGCGGCGCCGAAGGGGAAGGGGCAGGTCGTGCTGTTCGGTCCGGAAGTCGCCTGGCGCGGCCAGCCGCACGGCACCTTCAAGCTGCTGTTCAACGGATTGTTCTACGGCGTCACCGCCACGGGCGGGCCGACGCCGCGCCGCCGGTAGCGAGACCGGCAACACCGGACGGCGCGCCGCCGCGAGACCAACGCGCGGCGGCGCCGCCGCGAAACCAAAGGGGGAAACCACATGAGGAAGCAGTGGATGCTGGCGCTGGGGCTGTCGGTGACGTTTGCCGCGGCGCCTGGCGCGCAGCGCGGGGCGGCGCCGGCCGCCCAATTGACGTCGACGCCGACGCCGCCGGGCACGCCGGCCGTGGAGCAGATGAAGAAGGAAGCAGGTGCCGAAGTCGAGGAGCTCAAGCAGCTCAGCCAGCAGATGGTCGACGAGGTGTTCAGCTTCGCCGAACCCGGTTTCCAGGAGTTCGAGACGGCCCGGTACCTGACCGGGATCCTCGAGCAGAACGGCTTCACGATCGAGCGCGGGTATGCCGGCATTCCCACGGCGTGGGTGGCGACCTGGGGCTCGGGCAAGCCGGTGATCGCGATCGGATCGGACGTCGACGACATCCCGCAGGCGTCGCAGAAGCCGGGCGTCGCCTACCGCGACCCGCTCGTGGCGGGCGCGCCCGGACATGGCGAAGGGCACAATTCCGGCGTGCCGATGAACATCGCGGCAGCGCTGGCGGCCAAGAAGATCATGGAGCGCGGCCACCTCTCGGGCACGCTGAAGCTGTGGCCCGGCGTCGCCGAGGAACTGCTCGGCACCAAGGCGTACTACGTGCGCGCGGGGCTGTTCAAGGACGTCGACATCTGCCTGTTCGCGCACGTCGGCACCGATCTCAGCGTGCACTGGGGCGGCGGCGTCGGCAGCGGCCTCGTCTCCGTGCAGTACACGTTCACCGGCGAGAGCGCGCACGCGGCAGGGGCGCCCTGGCGCGGCCGTTCGGCGCTCGACGCGGCGGAGCTGATGGACATGGGGTGGAACGCGCGGCGCGAGCACCTGCGGCTCCAGCAGCGCTCGCACGACGTCATCATCAACGGCGGCGATCAGCCCAACGTGGTGCCGCCGGTCGCCACCAGCTGGTACTACTTCCGCGAGATCGACTACCCGCACATCAAGGAGCTGTGGGACATCGGCAACACGATGGCGAAGGCGGCGGCGATGATGACCGGCACCGAGGTCACCTGGAAGCTGGTGGGCTCGGCCTGGCCCCAGCACCAGAACAAGACGATCGCCGAGACGATGTACTCGAACATCCGGAAGGTCGGGCTCCCGGCGTGGGATGAGAAGGATCTGGCGCTCGCCAAGGCGGTGCAGCGGGAGCTGAAGCAGCCCGAGCAGGGGCTCGCGACCGAGATCGGGCCGCTGACCGGCGGCCTCGACGAGAGCCAGAACATGGGCGGCTTCTCGGACGACATCGGCGACGTCTCCTGGAACGTGCCGACCGCGACGCTGATGTACCCGTCGAACATTCCGGGGCTGCCGGGCCACAACTGGGTGAACGCGATCGCGATGGCGACGCCGCTGGCGCACAAGGGGGTCGTGGCCGGGGCCAAGGTGCAGGCGATGACGATCATCGACTTCGTCACGCGCCCGGAGCTGGTCAAGGCGGCGTGGGACTACTTCAACAACGTGCAGACGAAGAACCAGAAGTACGTGCCCTTCATCGGGCCCGACGACAAGCCGGCCATCGACATGAACAAGGAGATGATGGACCGCTTCCGGCCCGAGATGAAGAAGTACTACTACGATCCGGCGAAGTTCCCGACCTATCTCGACCAGCTCGGGATCACCTATCCGACGCTCCGCACGCCGGCCGCGCCGGCACCGCAGCCGTAGCGCGTTGGCGCGTCATGGCCGGGGGCTCGCG
Source organism: Acidobacteriota bacterium (assembly GCA_020850715.1). GTDB lineage: Bacteria > Acidobacteriota > Vicinamibacteria > Vicinamibacterales > CAVVIG01 > JADZED01. The sequence continues at coordinate 53,965 of JADZED010000016.1, read as the reverse complement.
GCCTCGCCGCCAGCCCCCGGCGACGCCAGGAACGTGTAGAGATGCCGGCCGACGATCTCCATTCCGTCGCGGACCCCGGTGGCGAAACCGTCGAGCGAGACGACGCGGCAGGGGAGCCGATCGGCGAGATCGCGGCAGCGGATGATCGGCCCGGCGACGAGCTGCGGAAAGAGCAGCGGATACAGCGCCACGTGCACGGGGCTCTTCTGAGCGACCGCGTCGCCGCGGTACACGTCGACGACGTAGGAGATCGCGTGGAAGGTGAAGAACGAGACGCCGATCGACGCTCGCCGCGAGCAGCAGGAGGTTGGACCGGCCGCGATGCGCGTGCGGCGGCGCCGAAATAGAGGCCGAGGAGGACCGGCAGGATGAGGAAGAGGAACGTCGGTTCGGTGAAGAGCACCGATTGACTAGAATATCGACAATGTCCGAGATGCCGTTGACCCCCGCCCGTCTCTGGAAGCACATGACGCCCGACCAGCGCACCCGGGCCGCCCGCGCCTTCTGGAGCGATCCCGACGCGGTCGACGATCAGATCCAGGCGGTCGTGCTGATCGCACAGCAGAAGAAGTTCCGGCCCAAGACGGTGGCCGGTCTGGACGTCGCCCGCAAGACGCGCCATCTGGCGAGCCTGCTCGCGCTGCCCGATCTGCTCGCCGCGCGGGCGCTGATCCTGTATCACCTTGCCGAACACCGGCCGATGATGGGGGCCTTCCTCGACGAGCTCGGCATCGCCCACAAGGACGGGCTCATCGAGGACGAGAACGTGAAACCCGACGAGCAGAAGCTCGGGGCCGCGGCCGCCGCGCTCGGCGCCAGGTTCCCCGCCGGCGACGTGGCCCTGTACCTCAACACGCTGCTCTGCCAGGACCCGGCGACCTGGGACGGGCTGCGCGGAGTGCCGCAGCTCACGCCGTAGGCGGCGCCGGCAGCTTCGGAAAGAGGACCTCGAAGGTCGTGCCCTGCGCCGAGGTCGTGAACGTCACGCTACCGCCTGCCTCCTTTGCGATGCCGTAGACGATCGAGAGCCCCAGCCCGGTCCCCTTCGCCGGCCCCTTGGTCGTGAAGAACGGCTCGAAGGCGTAGGGTTGCGCGTCGGGCGCGATGCCGGGGCCGGTGTCGCGCACGGTGAGCCGCGCATAGGCGCCGGGCGGGAGCCCCTGGTGATCGCGCGTCCTCCGCTCGCCGAGCTCGACCGTGTCGGCCGCGACGTCGATCGTGCCCCCGCGATCGCCGATGGCGTCGCGTGCGTTGACGACGAGATTGAGCAGCACCTGCTCGATCTGGCCGGGCTCCAGGCGCACCTGCGGCGGCTCGCCCGACGTGCGGAGGCGGAGCGTGACGTCGCCGGTCAGCCGGACGAGCATGTCTTCCATGCCGCGGACGACGCCGTGGAAGTCGAGCACCTCCGGCTGGAGCGCCTGGCGGCGGCTGAACGCGAGCAGCTGGCGTGTGAGCGCGGCGCCCCGGTCGGCCGCGCGGACGATCGCCTGTGCCTCCTCGTGCGAGGGATCGCCCTCCGGGCGCTGCGTGAGGATCAGGTCGGCCGAGCCCATGATCGCCGCCAGGACGTTGTTGAAGTCGTGGGCGACGCCGCGGGCGAGCCGTCCGATGGCCTCCATCTTCTGCGCCTCGCGCAGCCGCTCTTCGAGGACCCGCCGCTCGGTCACGTCCTCGGCAATCCCCTCGAACACGCTGATCGGGCCCTGGTCGGCGGCCACGCCGCGCGCGGTGAGCCTGACCATGATCAGCCGCTGGTCCTTGCGCCGCCACTGGACGTCGGTCGAGACGGTGTCGCTGCCGTGCGCGCGATGGTGCTCGATGAGGGCGGCCCGCTCCGCGGCGTTCGCATACACCTCGCGCATACCGTGCGCCATCAGGTCGTCGACCGAGTCGTACCCGAGCATCCCGGCGAGCGCGGGGTTCGCGTCGAGGATCGTCCCGTCCAGCGACGCCCGATAGATGCCGAGAGCGGCGCCCTGGATGAGCGACCGATAGCGCGCCTCGGACCGGCGCAGCTCCTCTTCGGCGGTCTTCTGCCGCGTGATGTCGCGCGCGATGGCGTGGATGGCCACGACGCAGCCGTGCTCGTAGACCAGCTGTACGTGCTGGCCGATCCAGACGGTTTCGCCCGTCCTGGTGATCGCCGGGAACTCGAAGTAGGTCGCGGGCACGCCGTCGAGGATCTGGCGCGCGTAGTGCTCGCCGGCGGCGACGTGGTGGTCGGGCCTGATCAGGGAGAGGAAGTGGCGGCCTATCAGCTCGCTCTCGTCGTACTTCATCACGCGGGCGGCGGCGGGGTTCACGTAGGTGAACCGGCCTTCGGGGCTGCAGTAGTAGATCAGGTCCTGTGCGTGCTCGACGATGTGCCGCAGGCGCTCCTCGCTGGCGCGGAGCGCGTCCTCGGCGCGGCGCCGCGCGCCGATGTCTCGATAGGTGATGACGATGGCGCCGATCTGCGGCTCGGCCAGCCGGTTCACGGCAATCGCCTCGATTGCGCGCCACGACCCGTCGCGGTGCTGGACCCGATACTCGGCCGGAATCGGCGTGTCCGGCCGCCGCAGCACCTCGGCCAGCAACGCCCGCGCCCGCGGCTCGTCTTCCGGGTGGACGTGATCGAAGGCGCTCCGGCCGGTGCGCTCGGCGGGCGCATAGCCGAGCAGGTCGGCCACCGAGGCGCTGGCGTAACCGACGATGCCGTCGGCCGAGACGAGGACCACGGCGTCCGCGCTGTGCTCGACGAGCGCCTGGAAGAGGACGTCCATCAGGGGTGCCGCCGCACTGTACAACGGATTGGCGGGGACGAGCCCGACCGCCCTGCCCGCGCGGCCATGCCGCCGGCGGCTTGCCATCCGCGCGGCGTTGCTGCCATGCTGCGGACAGGCACGTCGTTGCGCAAACCGGGCATCCTCATCACCGGCGCTGGAGGCGAGATCGGCCACGGGCTGGTCGCCCGCCTCGCCGGTGCGGGCAGACCCATTATCACGCTGGACGTCTCGGCGCTGGACGGCGCGCTCGCGCCGCTGGTCTCGCGGGAGTTCACCGGCTCGATCACCGACGCGAGCCTCCTCGACCGCATGCTGGCGGAGTTCGAGGTCGATCGCGTCTTCCACCTCGCGGCGCTGCTCTCCACGCGGTCGGAGTTCGCCCCCATCTCGGCGCACGAGGTCAACGTCGACGGCACGCTGCGCATGCTCGAATTCGCCCAGCGCCAGGGCGAGTCGCACGGCCGGCCGGTGTTGTTCGTCTATCCTTCGTCGATTGCGGCCTACGGGTTGCCGGATCTCGCGACGAAGCGGCGGGCCGGCCGCGTGACCGAGGACGAGTACCTCCAGCCGACGACGATGTACGGGTGCAACAAGCTGTACTGCGAACAGCTCGGGCGGTACTATTCGCGGCATTACAAGCAGCTCTCGGCCGGCGCCGCGCCCCGCGTCGACTTCCGCTCGGTGCGATTTCCCGGGCTGATCTCGGCGGTGACCGTGCCCTCGGGCGGCACCTCGGACTATGCGCCAGAGATGATCCACGCGGCGGCGCGCGGCGCCGCCTACGAATGCTTCGTCCGGCCCGACACGACGATCCCCCTGATGGCGATGCCCGACGCGATCGAGGCGCTGCTGCGGCTGGCCGAGGTGCCGCGGCCGCAGCTGCAGCGGACGGCCTACAACCTGGCCGCGTTCAACCCGAGCGCCGGCGAGCTGCGCGATCTCGTGGTGGGGCTCTTCCCGCAGGCGTCGGTTGCCTTCCGCGTCGACGCCAAGCGCCAGGGGATTCTCGACACGTGGCCGATGGACGTGGACGACTCGGCGGCGCGGCGCGACTGGGGGTTCGCGCCGGCCTACGGCCTCCAGCGCGCGCTCCACGAGTACCTCATCCCGACGATCGTGCCCCGCGGCCGGGGGTGACGCGATTGCGCGCCCGCGCGAGCCGGGCGCCGGGCTCCTGAACCAGTCTCTCGCCGCGCGGCCGTGAAAAGCGGTCGTGTTCGCGGGTAAGATGAGGGGCTCATGCGATCGACAACGGCCTTCGCACCGGCAACGGTCTCCAACGTCGGCTGCGGCTTCGACGTGCTCGGCTTCGCCCTCGACGGTCCGGGCGACGAGGTCACTGCCAGGCTGGCGCCGCGCGACGTGACCATCGACGACATCCAGAACGATGCGGGCCGGCTGCCGCGCGAGGCGGCGCGCAACACGGCCGGCGTCGCGGCGCAGGCGCTGCTGCGCGCCCTGGGCGACGCGCGCGGCGTCGCGCTGTCGATCCGCAAGGGGCTGCCGCTCGCCAGCGGACTCGGCGGCAGCGCCGCCAGCGCCGTCGCGGCGGTGGTGGCGGTGGACGCGCTGCTGGAGGCGCGCGCCCCGCGCGATCTCCTGATCGCCTGCGCGCTGGAAGGCGAGCGGCTCGGCGCGGGGTCGGCGCATCCCGACAACGTCGCGCCCTCCGTCTGCGGCGGCTTCGTCCTCGTCCGGCATCCGAGCCCGCTCGACATCATCGAGCTGCCCATCCCGCCGGGCCTCACCTCCGTCGTCGTGCACCCGGAGCTGGAGATCGTGACCGCGCACGCACGGGCGCTGCTCGGCGAGACCGTGCCGCTGGCCGACGCCATCCGGCAGTGGGCGAACATGGGCGCGCTGGTGGACGGGCTGCACCGCTCGGATTTTGCGCAGATCGGGCGGGCGCTGGAGGACGCGATCGCCGAGCCGAGGCGCGCACCGCTCATTCCGGGCCTCGCGGCCATCAAACAGGCGGCCGCCGATGCCGGCGCCCTGGGCGCCGGCATCTCGGGATCCGGGCCGTCGCTGTTCGCGCTCTGCCGTGGCCGGGAGATCGCCGATCTCGTCGCCGAGGCGATGACCGCGGCGGTGGCACGGCACATCGGCGGCGCCAGCCAGGTCTACGTCTCGTCCATCGCACCGGCCGGCGCCCGCGTCGTATCCGCATGCGCTTCGTAACCACCAGCGGGCAGGCGCCGCCGGCCTCGCTCACCTGGGCGCTGTTCGACGGGCTCGCGCCCGACGGCAGCCTGTACGTGCCCGAGCGCATCGAGGAGTGGCCGCCCGAGGACATCGCGGCGCTGCCCTCGCTCTCGCTCGCCGACATCGGCCGGAGGGTCCTGCGGCCCTATCTCGCGGGCGACATCGACGAGCCGACGCTGGCCTCGATTGCGACCGGCGCGCTGAACTTCCCGATTCCGCTGGTCGAGATCGAGCCCGGCGTGCACGCGCTCGAGCTGTTCCACGGCCCGACGCTCGCGTTCAAGGACGTCGCGGCGCGCGTCATGGCGCGGATCATGTCGGCGCTCCACGACGGCGGCGATCCGACGACGATCCTGGTCGCCACCTCGGGCGACACCGGCGGCGCCGTCGGCCACGCCTTCCACGACGTGCCCCACATGCGCGTCGTGATCCTGTACCCGCAGGGGCGCATCAGTCCGACCCAGGAAGCGCAGCTGACGATGTTCAACGGCGACGAGGGCAGCAACGTCCGCGCCCATGCGCTCGCCGGGAGCTTCGACGATGCGCAGGGGCTCGTGAAGGCGGTGTTCGCCGACGCGGCGCTCTTGAGACGGGTGCGGCTGTCGTCGGCCAACTCGATCAACATCGGCCGGCTGCTGCCGCAGATGATCTACTACTTCCACGCGGTCGCGCAGTTGATGCGCCTCTGGCGGCAGGACGCGTCCGGCGGCACCAGCCGTCCCGATGCCTTCGCGCGCCCGAGCATCTTCTGCACGCCGAGCGGCAACTTCGGAAATCTCACCGCCGGCCTGATGGCGAAGCGGGCCGGCCTGCCGATTTCCTCTTTCGTCGCCGCCACCAACGCGAACGACGTCGTCCCGATCTATCTCAGGACCGGCCGCTTCGAGCCGCGGCCCTCCATCCAGACGATTGCGAATGCGATGGACGTCGGAAATCCAAGCAACTTCGATCGGATGCTGTGGCTGTACGGCGGCCGCCACGCGGCGATGAGCCGCGATCTCGCCGGGAGCAGCCACGACGATGCGGAAGTACGCGCCACGATCCGGCGGGTCTGGGAGACGCGCGGCTACCTGCTCGATCCGCACAGCGCGATCGGCTACCTCGGCGTCCGCCAGCAGCGGGCCGACGCGGCACGCGTGTTCCTGGCCACGGCGCACCCGGCCAAGTTCGGCGAGATTGTCGAGCCGATCATCGGGCGGGCGATCCCGACGCCGCCCGCGCTGGCGGAGGCGCTGGCGCGGCCGCCGCACGTCCTGACGATGGAGCGGTCGTTGAGCGCGCTGAAGGGCGTGCTCGGTGGGTGAGGGGCCGCACCGCTACCGTGCCGACGTGCTGCGGCTGCTGCACGCCCACGGCGTCGCGCCCCGACCGTCGACGCCGCCAGAGCTGGTTCATGAGTTCGTGAGCGACCTGTACCGGTTCGAGATCAGGCGGCTGCGCGGCCGCTTGCTGGCGAAGGAGTTTCCGCGCGGCGAATACGCCGGGCGAGTCGCCACGCTGCGCCAGCGCTATCGGGTCATCTCGATGCGCCCGCACGAGTGGCTCGAAGCCTGACCGGCAGGCCTGGCAGCCCCATCCGGCTCACCGCCCTACACGCCACATTCGCGGCGGATTGCCGAGACCGACGCCGGCAGGTCGAGGCCGGGGCCCAGGCGGATGGCACTGGAGAAATCGCCTTCGAGCACGTCGCCCGGCACGCCGTGCGGGTAGACGAACCGGACTCCGCGGACCTCATCATGGAGCTGCTCCCGTTCCTGCCTCGACAGCGCGGCGTGCAGCACGATCAGGCGCTCTCGCCTCCCGGCGGCGCGGGCGAGCGGCGTCCGCAGGCGGTCGGCCTCGATCCACGGCCAGCCCAGCTCGGAGGCGAGCGCACGCGCGAGACCGGCGGAACCGGCGCCGCCGACGATGACGATGACCATCCGCCGGATCTTATGCGACACACGACGCGCTGATGGGCCAGCCAGCGCCGGCGGGGCTCCGGACGCAGACGCCCTGATGCCGCTCGTCTGCGAATAGCTGAGGCGGATCGCGGCGCGCTTCATGCGACGGGAGCGGTTGGGGCAGACGATTCAGCCGACGCGCTCGTCCACGAGGTGTGCCTGCGGCTGGCGGCAAACGGCACGCCGTGGCGCGACGGGCGGCATTTCGTCGGCATCGCCGCGCGCGCCATGCGCCAGATCCTGGCGGGGCATCCCGGCCGGCAGGGTTGTTCCTCTCTCAATTGCTCACGTTGCTCGTCGCTCAGATATCCCCAATATCCTCACTCCTCGCGCCTGGCCATCGGGGCGCGGAACTCCGCGACTGATGCCACGATCCACTGGGACGGGACACTAGGTCTTCGGCGTGTCGTGCCCGTGTTCGATGGTTTCGAGCGGCTCCGGCGCGGGCTCGGGAGGCAGCCACGTCGCGACCGGCATGCCATCCTCGCCGGCGCGATCGGCGCGGTAGTAGCTGTTGTCCCACCAGTCCGGCAGGCGATAGTGTTCCGCGCTCCAGCGTGAGTCCGGCTCTGGTGGCGCGGCGGAGGAGCCGCAGCACGCTTCCGCGGTCTGCCGGTTGACCCGATCGATGTCGTCGGCATTCCACGACTGGAACTCGTCGAGATCGAAGCCCGGGAACTTCCCGACCTGCGCGCGGGTCAGGTCGATCACGATCCTGCCGCGATCGCGGTCCAGCCTGGCGTGTCCGATCGGCACGAGGTACAGCCTGGTCTTGAACCACCCCTTGGAGTCGACGACCACGTAATAGGGGTTGCCCGATGAGGCGTCGAAGAGGAAGCCGTCGACGCCGCCCAGCTTCTCCCCGGCGTCGCTCGAGACCTCCAGACTGCGGAACTTCAGCGCGCCGGCATCGAGCTCGTCGGCCTCGGCATATCTCAACCACGGCAGGGGATGATCCATCGCGTCACCTCTGAGGCATTCTTCGAGCAAGACTCGCGCCTCGAGCGTGCAGCCGCGGCTGGGCCGCACCCCTCCTGCGTTATCATCACCCGATGGATTGCCTCGCGCCTGCAGACGCCACGGCCGCCCCGGCCCTTCGGGAGCGCTCCGACATCGCCGACCGCTACAAGTGGGATCTGACGCACATCTTCGCGAGCTGGGAGGCCTGGAAGTCGGCGTACGAGGAGCTCGAGGCGAGGGTCGCCGCCTACGCCGCCCTGCAGGGGTCGTTGTCGAACGGGGGCGCGCAATTGCTGGCGGCGATGAAGCTCGCCGACGACATCGGCCAGCTCACCTACAAGGTGTGGTACTTCGCGTCGCTGAAGTACGACGAGGACCAGCGCGACAACCAGACCAACGCCAGGCGGCAGGAAGTGCAGATCCTGTTCGCGAAGGAGAGCCAGGCGAGCGCGTGGTTCAACCCGGAACTGCTGTCGATCCCGCTGCCGACGGTGCAGGCCTGGATGGCCGCGAGCCCGGAGCTGGCGGTGTATCGCTTCGCCATCGAGGATCTCTATCGCCAGCACGAGCACGTGCTCGACGAGAAGGGCGAGCAGCTCCTGTCGCTCTCCAGCCGCTTCTCCTCGTCGCCCAACGACGCCTACTCGGCGCTGTCGGTGGCCGACCTGAAGCACCCGACGATCCGCCTCTCCACCGGCGAGGTGACGCTCACCTACGGGCAGTATCGGGCGATCCTCGCGACCAATCGCAGCCAGGCCGATCGCGCCGCGGCGTTCGGGGCGTATCACCGGCTGTTCGAGGCGACGGTCAACACGTACGCCTCGCTGTACAACGGCGTCCTGCAGCGCGACTGGTTTCACGCGCGCGCCCGCGGCTACCGATCGTCGCTCGACGCCGCCCTGCACGGCAACAACATCCCGCCCGCCGTGGTCGAGAACCTGATCGCCGCCACGAAGGCGGGTACGGCGCCGCTGCGCCGCTACCATCGGCTGCGCAAGCGCGTGCTGGGCCTCGACACGTACCACTCGTACGACGCCACGATCCCGCTCGTCGAGCACGATCGTTCGTATCCCTACGACGCCGTGCTCGAGTGGTTGCCGGCGTCGGTCGCGCCCCTGGGGGCGCCGTATCAGCGGATGATGCGGGAGACGCTCAACGGGCAGTGCATCGACGTGTACGAGAACCCGGGCAAGCGCAGCGGCGCCTACTCCGCGCCGGTCTACGGCGTGCACCCCTACATGCTGCTGAACTACAACGACACGCTCGACGCCGTGTTCACGCTGGCCCACGAGATGGGGCACTCGATGCACACGCTCCTGTCCAACGCGCACCAGCCGTTCGTCTACTCGGCCTACACGATCTTCGTCGCCGAAGTGCCGTCGACCCTCAGCGAGGCGCTCTTCCTCGATTTCATGCTGGCCCGGGCGACAGACGAGCGCGAGAAGATCGTGCTGCTGCAGCACGCGATCGACGGCATTGTCTCGACCTTCTATACGCAGGTGATGTTCGCCGACTACGAGCTGCAGGCGCACCGCCTGGTCGAGCAGGAGCAGCCGATCACCGGCGATGCCCTCGCCGGCATCTATTTCGAGCTCCTTCAGGCCTACCACGGCGACGCGCTGGACTACGACGAGGGGCAGCGTCTGACGTGGGCGCGCATTCCGCACTTCTACAGCACGCCGTACTACGTGTATCAGTACGCGACCTGCTTCGCGTCGAGCGCGCAGTTGATGCAGCAGCTCGCCTCCGGCAGCGACGCCGACCGGCAGGCGGCGGTCGAGCGCTACCTGACCCTGCTGAAGGCGGGCGGCAGCGATCATCCCATGGCGCTGCTGCGGCGCGCCGGCGTCGACCTGAGCCGTCCGGAGCCGGTGCAGGCGGTGGTCGCTCAGCTCGATTCGCTCGTCAGCCGGCTCGAGGCCGCGCTCGACGCGCGCTCGTAGCCGCCAGTCAGCGGTCGGCGGCCGGCAGCCGCAGGCGCGCGTGCGTCGCTCCGATGCACGCATCCATCACGACCGCGAGCCCTGCCGCCTCCGCGTGCGCCGCCGCCTCGTCGTTCGCGATCCCGCTCTGCAGCCACAGCACCTTCGCGCCGATCCGGGCCGCCTCGGCCGCGATCGGCGGCGTGTCCTCCGCCCGACGGAAGACGTCGACGATGTCGACGCGCTCGGGCACGTCGCTGAGCGAGGCATACGCACGCTCCCCCAGCACCTCGGTTTCTCGCGGGTTGACGGGAATCACGCGGTAGCCGGCCCGCTGAAGCTGGCGCATGATGCCGTTGGAGGCTCTTTCAGGGTTCGCCGACGCCCCGACCATGGCGATGATCGACGCGGCAGACAGAATGCGTGCGAGCTCCGGATCGGACGGGTTGATGTGCGGCATCCCAGGAGTATATCCGCGCCCTGCGGGGCACGGCACTTGCGTAAGGGCCGGACTGCGGCGGATGGAGGGATGCGCATGGCGCCCGGTTCCCTCGAGGCGCTCTATCTGGACGACCTGGGAGCGCTCCATGACGGCGAGGAGCAGATGCTGCGCGCGATGGCGCGCTTCCTCGATCTGGCGCGCGCCCCCGCACTGCGCGACGCCCTGAGCGGCCATCTCCTCGAATCGCGGCTGCACCTCGACCGCCTGGCGCTGATCTTCACCCACCGGAACACGCGGTGCGCTGCGCGGTCCTGCCGCGGCGTCGCCGGCATCGTTCAAGAAGCCGACGACGGCCTGAATGAACCGGCGACGCCGGACGTGCGCGATGCCGCGCTGGTCGCGTGGCTGCGGCGGCTGGAGCATTATGAAATCGCCGCCTACGGTACGCTCCGTGCCCGCGCCAGCCGGCTCAATCGTCCAGACGAGGTGCGGCTGCTCCACGAGACGCTCGGCGAAGAAATGCGCGCGGACCGCCGCTTCGCCGCGCTCGAAGGCGGCCCGGCCGAAGACGGCGCAGAGCCGCCAGTCGAACCGGAGCGGCTGCCGGCGCGCCGGCTCGGATTCATCGACGCCTCGCGTCTGGATTTCAGCCGCTTGAGCCGCGGTCCGCTCGAGGTGCTCGACCGCATCGGCCGGACCCTCGGCAGCGTCCACGGCCTGGTGATTGCACTGGCGTCGCAGCGGTCGGCGTACGTGGTGGTGGCGGCGGCGGATCCGGGGGCATCCAAGCGCATGCTGCCGATCGGACAGGTGCGGTTCGATCGGGAGGCCGGCGCCCTGCGGGCGCACGTTGAAGAGGATGCAGTCGCGCGGTATCCGCCGTTCGATGAGCATCTGATCGCAGCGATGACGTCAGACGAGATCGAGCGGTACGGCCGGCGTGCCGGATTGCCGGAGGCGCCGGCCGTCGAGGACGAGCCGCCGCTGGAACGCGCCCGCGTCTGGGAGTCCGACTGGACCGCTCTGGTGAGGTCGGGGCTGCCAAGCGTGCCTCGGAGGCGGCAGGCGCCCGGGCACGGCCGCGCAACGGCGGTCGACCGGTCGCCCGCGCCGGCGTCGGGCACGCGCGGACCCCGCCGCCAGGGCTCGGGCCACTAGTGTCCCGTCCCAGTGGTTCGCGACACCATTCGCGGGCGGCGCATCCCCGCTGGCGGCGTTGCTCGTCGCTCAGATATGCCCAATATCCTCACTCCTCGCGCCTGGCCATCGGGGCGCGGCGCTCCGCGACTGATGCCACGATCCACTGGGACGGGACACTAGGCACAAGCGATTTCCGCCGCGGCGCGGCGGCCGCTCTCGACCGCGCCGTTCATGTATCCCTGCCATCGGATGCTGGTGTGTTCGCCGGCGAAGAAGAGCCGGCCGCACGGCCGGGCGAGCCAGGCGCGCAGCGCAGGATCGAACCCGGTGGGAAAGAACGCGTAGCCGCCTCTGGCCCAGCGATCGGCAGTCCAGCCGGCCTGGCGCGATCCGACGAGCTCGCTTCGATCGCGTCCGAGCCACTGCAGTCGCCCGGCAAGCGCTGCGGCGCCGCCGCTGCGCGTGATCGCGGCGGTGGCGTCGCTGGCGCTGCCGCCCGCCAGCAGCGCGAGAATGCCGCCCGGGCCGTGCTGTTCCTCGTTGGCGTCCCACACCGCGCCGATGTCGAGCGGCGATCCGAACGCGCGGAGGCGCCCCGGCCGGCGCCAGAAGGGCCGTCGAAACTGCAGCAGGGTCTTGGTCGCGCGGCCATAGGGCACGGCGGCGATCGCCTCGCGCTGCTGGGCCGGCAGGCCCGGCGAGATGGGAATGCGCCGAAGCACGGTGAGCGGCAGCGTGATGACGGCGTAGTCTCCGGTGCAGGTCGACGTGCCGCGCCAGTCGCGTACGGTCGCCCGCACGCCAGGTCCGCGCTGCGAGAGGGCGACGAGCTCGGTTCGGAGGCGCACGCGGTCGCCGAGCCGGCAGGCGAGCGCGCGCGGCAGCCGATCGTTGCCTCCTTCGATTCGATACATCGCGCCAGGCGCGGGCGCGTCGCCGGCCGCGAACTGATCGACCAGCGCCAGCAGCGACAGCTCGTCGGGATCGGCCAGGAAGAAGCCGCGCAGTCCGTCGGCCGTCGCGCGGAGATCGGCGTCGGCAGCGATCTCGTCGAGCCAGTCGGCGACCGACTTGCGCGCCAGGGCGGAGGCGATCGGCGAGTCCCACCGCTGCTCGGCGAGGCAGTACGGACGGATCACCGGCGCGAGGGCATGCGCCAGGCGCGCCCATCCGTGCCGGGCGCCGCTGTGCACGGTGCGCGGCCGCCCGGCGCGATCCAGCCTGACGGCGCCGAACCCATGGCGCAGGATGCGGGTGAGCGTCAGGCCGACATCGGCGGCGAGCGTGCGGATTTCGCGGTGCGCCTCGTCTATCATGTCGCCGCCGGCTTCGGCGTGCTGGCTCTCGACGAACGCGTCGCCAACCGTCCAGACGCGCCCGCCGACCCGGTCGCGGGCGTCGATCACCAGCACGCGGGCACCCATCAGGTGGAGATCCCAGGCCGCCGCCAATCCGGCCAGCCCTGCTCCCACGACCAGCACCGACGCGCCGCGAACGCCCATGCTCGATCCTGCTACATCTGTGCGACGGCGTAGCCCCTGGCCGCGAGCAGCGCCAGCAGCCCGTCGGGACCCACCAGGTGCGCCGCGCCGACGACGATGAAGGCGCGTCCAGGACGCTCGAGGAGCGCCTCGATCTGCGGCAGCCAGTTGCGGTTGCGCGCGACGAGCAGCCGCTGGTACAGCGCCTCGTCGTCTTTCATGTCGGACAGGACGATGCCCGCGACCGTTTCCGCGTCGCCCGATCGCCACGCGTCGGCCAGACGCGTGACGTTGGCCTTCTCGGTCGCGAGCTGCTCGAGCGTCTCGGCGAGGAAGCGATCCTGCTGTTCCATGGGCAGGCCGTCGAACAGGGCGATCTGGTCCTCCGCGGTCTCGAGCGCCTTGACCATCTTGCCGTCGGCCCTGGCGCGGTCGAAGAAGTGCTTGTCGAGGCCGAGGTTCGGATCGAACCCCGCCTTCTGCAGCTCGAGCCCCTCGATGATCGTGGCGAGCATCCACGGCTTGAACCGGTTGAGCGCGTCGGCGGCCGGGCCGAGATCCGCCGTGAAGGTCCTCAACCGCGCCAGCGTACCTGGCGAGAGGAGCGACTGCAGCGTCTGCCCTTCGGGGAGCCGGCTGCGCATCAGGATCGACAACTGCATGTCGGGCGCGAGGAGCTGGTCGAGATCGACCTCCTCGACGAGCAGGTCCGAGTCGTTGAACGCCCGTTCGAAGGCCGGATCGAGCGGGTAATAGGCGGCGTTCAGCATATGGACCGAACCGGCGAGGTAGATGGTGCCCGACTTGCCGGTGGCCTTCCAGAGGAAGTTCGCCGCCGCCGCCCGTAGCGGGACCAGCAGCAGGACGAGCAGCGCCGCGGCTGCGGCGCAGGCCGGCCGGAGGCGGCGCGGCGCCGGCGCCCTCGCCGGACGCGACCCGTTGATCAGGTTCACCGTCACATCTTATCCCGCCGCGGACGAGGATTCTCCCGCCGCGGGCCAGGGGTCCGCCGCGGGATCCCACAGGAGGACAGGAGCTGGGAGCGCGGAGCCGGAGACTGGTTCGCCCCGAGGCCGCTGGTCCGCGAGGCCGAGGCAGTCCGGCCACGGGGCGCGGCACCCTCGACCTTCAACGGCGCCGCGAAGCCGACCGGATCGCCTGCTGCTCTCCACGTCCTGGCGCCGCCTCGGGTTCTCCTGGCCGCCGCGTCCCCGAAGTACACTCCACGGGTGAGTGCGGAATCCCAGGCCGGCCGGATCGCCATCGTCGAGGTCTCCAGGCCGGCGCGCCTGCGCGAGTTCGTGGAGCTGCCGTACCGGCTCTACGCCACCGATCCGCGCTGGATCCCCGAACTGCGGCGCGACGCGGTACGCCGTCTGTCGCCGGAGTACAATCCCTTCCTCGCCCACGCCGAGATGGCGCTCTTCCTCGCACGCCGCGCCGACGGCAGCACGTGCGGGCGCATAGCCGCCATCGAGGATCGCGCCCACAACGACGTCCACACGGAGCAGGCGGGGTGGTTCGGCTTCTTCGAGGCAGCCGACGCCGCTTCCGCCGGCGCGCTGTTGGAGGCGGTCGAGCGATGGGCGATCGCACGCGGCGCGCGCGTCATTCGCGGGCCGGTGAACCCGTCGCTGAACGACACCGCCGGGCTCCTGGTCGACGGCTTCGACGAGCCGCCGTACCTGTTGATGCCCTACAACCCACGGGTCTACGCCGAGTACATCGAAGGCGAGGGCTTTCGCAAGGCGAAGGACCTCTGGGCGTGGGATCTCGATCTCACCCGGCCTCTGGGCGGTCGGATCGTCCGCCTGGCCGGGCGGGCGCGCAGGCGCAGCGGCGTCCGCGTCCGCACGGTCGACATGCGCGCCTACGACGACGAGCTCGGGCGGCTGCTCGACGTGTATCGGGAGGCCTGGGAAGACAACTGGGGATTCGTGCCGCCGACCCAGGCGGAGGTGCGGCAGTTCGCCGACGATCTGAAGCCGGTCATCGATCCCGAGATCGTCCTCATCGCGGAGATCGACGGCCGGGTGGCCGGCTGCGTCGTCACGCTGCCCGACGTGAACCAGGTGCTCGCGCGCATGGGCGGATCGCTCCTGCCGTTCGGGCTCTGGCACTTCCTCAGGCGGCGCCGGATCATCGATCGCGCGCGCGTCGTGCTGCTTGGCGTGTTGCCGGCGTACCGTCGCGCGGGCCTGTACCCGCTTCTGGTCGAAGAGGTCTACCGCCGCGGGATCGCGCGCGGGTATCGGCGCGCCGAGCTTTCGTGGACGCTCGAGGACAACGACGAGATCAACGCGGGCATCGCCGCCTCGGGCGGGCGCCATTACAAGACCTACCGGCTGTATGAAAAGCCGATCGGTTAGCGTCACCGGCGCCAGCGGCTTCTTCGGCAGCCACATCGCGGAAGCGTTCGCGCGCGCCGGGTGGCGCGTGCGCGGGATCGTGCGTCCCGGCAGCGCCCGGCCGCTGCCCGACGAGGTCGAGCGCCGCGAGGCGCCGCTCGAGACGGCGGGCCTCGCCAGGGCGATCGAGGGGAGCGACGTGGTCGTGCACGCCGCGGCGATGGTCCGGGCGATCTCCGAACATGCGCTGCTGGCGGTGAACAGCGGCGGCACGCAGGCCATGGTCGACGCGGCGAATGCCGCCGGCTCGCGCCTGGTGCTGATCTCGAGCCAGGCGGCCGCCGGCGCCGGAACCTCCGCGCATCCTTCGCGCGAAGACGACGAGCCGCGCCCGCTGACGCCGTACGGCCGCAGCAAGCTCGCCGCCGAGACGATGGTTCGCACGCGCGCGCGCGTGCCCTGGACGATTCTTCGGCCCTGCGCGATCTATGGTCCGCGCGACCGGCAGTTCGCGCCGCTGTTCCGGCTGGCGGCGCGCGGCCATCTTCCGCTTGCCGCCCGCGCCGACATGACGTTCACCTTCGTCGATGTCGGTGATGCGGCGTCCGCCGTGCAGCTCGCCGCCGCCGACCAGCGCGCCGTCGGCCGCACCTACTTCGTCGGGCACGCCGAGGCCCAGACGGCGGCAGGGCTGCTCGACGCGCTGGCGGCGGCGGTGGGGCGGAAGGCCACGGTGCGGCGGCTGCCGCCGGCGCTGGTCGGCCTGGCGGCGCTCGGCGGCGAGGTCGCCTGGCGCTGCGGCTTCGTGCCGCTCGTGGACCTGGCCCGCCTGGCCGAGCTGCGGGCTCCCGGCTTTGTCTGCGCCGTCGATCGGATCCGCGACGAACTGGGATTTGCGGCGGCGACGCCGCTGCGCGAAGGGCTGGCCGAGACGTGGCGGTGGTACCGGGCGCACGGGTGGCCGTAGTCCCCGGCTGGCGGCGCGCGCCGGCGTCTGCCGGAAAGCGCGTGCCGCGGGCGATCAGGACGAGCTGCAGGCGGCGGCGGAGAGGATCGCCAGATCGCGTCCGACCCACTCGAAGATCGCGAGCGCCCGATCGATCTGCGCAGCGCTGTGGGCGGAGGTGACGCTGGTCCGCAGCTGGCAGGCGTCGGCGCGGCACCCCGGCGGCAGCACGATGTTCACGTAGAGCCCCGCGTCGAGCAGCCCCTGCCAGAGCGCGATCGCGCGATCGGCGGCGCCGATCCGCACCGGCACGATCGGCGACGCGGTCGCGCCGAGGCGGTAGCCCAGTTGCGCGAGTCCCGTGCGCAGGCGCCGGACGTTCTCCCACAGCCGCGCGTTCAGGGAACGATCGGCGAGCAGGATCCGCAGCGCCGCGCGGACCCCCGCGATCGTCGCGGCCGATCCGGAGGCGGTGAACACGTAGGGCCGGGCCACGAAGTGCAGCGTCTTCAGCGCGTCGTGATTCGAGACGCAGAAGCCGCCGACGCCGCCCAGCGCCTTCGAGAAGGTGCCGACGAGGAAGTCGACCTGGCCGAGCACGCCCTGGGCCTCGGCGCAGCCGAGGCCGTGCGCGCCGTACGCCCCGAAGGAGTGCGCCTCGTCGACGGCGAGGAAGGCGCCGGCCTCGCGGCAGGCCGCCGCAATCTCCG
The DNA here is from genome assembly GCA_020850715.1 of Acidobacteriota bacterium. Lineage (GTDB taxonomy): Bacteria > Acidobacteriota > Vicinamibacteria > Vicinamibacterales > CAVVIG01 > JADZED01. The sequence goes on along the minus strand of JADZED010000016.1, from coordinate 37,100 downwards.
GCAGCGGCGCGAGGTCGCCGGCTATCGAGTAGAGCGCCTCGACCACCACGAGGCAGCGGCCGCGCGGCTGCTGCGCCAGCTTGCGCGCGAGGTCGTCCGCCGAATTGTGCCGGAACGCGAACACGCGCGCGCCGCTCAGCCGGGTGCCGTCGTAGATGCTCGCGTGGCTCTCCACGTCGATCACCGCCACATCGTCGGGCCCGCAGAGGCTGGAGATGAGCCCGACGTTGGCCTGGTAGCCGGTCGTGAACACGAGCCCCTGGCGCATGCCGAAGGCGGCGGCCAGATCCTCCTCGAGCTCGCGGTGAAGGCGCAGGGTGCCGCTGGCCACGCGCGAACCGGTGGTGGCCGATCCGAAGCGAGCGGCGGCCTCCTGCGCGGCGGCGATGACGTCGGGATGGAAGCTGAGGCCGAAGTAGTTGTTCGACCCGCACATCAGCGTCGGGCGCCCGCCAATCACCACCTCGCAGGGACCGTTCGCCTCGTCGATCACGGTGTCGAACGGGACCGGGCGATCGCCGATGGCGCGCACGCGCTCGGACATCGGCGCGAGCTTGTCGAGGAGGCTCATCGCTCCAGGGTTCCCGCCAGGACGCGGTCTCGCGCTTCCGCCCGCCGCACCTTGCCGCTGGTCGTCCGCGGAATCGTGCCGGGCGGCGCAACGATCACGCGATTGAGCTCGAGGCCCGCGGTCTCCCGCACCCGGCGCCTCACCTGATCGACCACCTGCCCGGGGGGCACGCTGGCACGCACCTCGACGAGCGCCACGACCTCGTCGTCGTCGGGGAGGCGGCTGATCCCGAACACGAGGATGCCTGAGGATCGCAGGCCGGGCAGTTCGGCGATCGCCGCTTCGAGATCCGGCGGATGGTACTTGCGCCCCTGGCGGATGATCAACTCCTTCGTGCGGCCGCAGACGAAGAGCCGGCCGTCTGCAAGGTAGCCGAGGTCGCCCGTGTACAGCCAGCCGTCGCGCAGCGCCTCCGCCGTGGCGATCGGATCCTCGAAATAGCCCTGCATGACCGAGGGGCCGCGCGCGGCGATCGCGCCGACGTGCCGCTCGGGCAGCGGCTGCCCGCGGTCGTCGACGATCCGCAGATCGTGACCGGGAAAGGCGGCGCCGCACGCCGCGATGCGGACCACGGAGGCCGACGCGCCAGTGGCCGGCACCGCGCGCGCTTCCCGCACGAGGCGATCGGCATCGACCACGTCTTCCCGGATGCCGCCGCCGCTGAAGGCGACCGCGAGCGAGTGTTCGGCCAGGCCGTAGCTCGACATGACGCTCGACTCGCGGAAGCCGGCACGAGCGAAGCGATCCGCAAAGGCGCGCAGGGTGTCGGTTCGCACAGGTTCGGCGCCGCACCCGGCGACGCGCCAGCTCGACAGATCGAGTGCGTCGATCTGCGACGGCTTCACGCGGCGGAGACAGAGGTCGTAGGCGAAATTGGGCGCGAAGGACACCGTGCCGCGGTAGTGCGAGATCGCGTCGAGCCACGCGGTGGGCCGCTTCAGGAACAGGACCGGCGACATCAGGACAATGTCGGCGCGCGAGTGAACGGCCGTCAGCAGCATGCCGATGAGCCCCATGTCGTGGTACAGCGGCAGCCAGCTCACCCCGATGTCGTCCGCCCGCGCGGCGATGCCGGCGGGGCCCGCAATCGCCGCAATGTTCGCACCGAGGCTGGCGTGCGTCAGGACGACGCCTTTTGGCGCCGCCGTGGAGCCGGAGGTGAACTGCAGCAGCGCGGGCGCGGCCGCGTCGACGCGCACCGGCGCCGCCAGCGGCGCGTGCGTCCGCAGCGTGCCGGCGGGAAGGATCGCGCGGCCGTCGAGCCCGGCGACGTCGAGCAGCGCCGCGACGCCGTCGGAGGCGATCACGGCGCTGGCGCGGCTGGCCTGCAGCACGTGGCGCGACTGCCGGGTCCAGGTCGGCAGATCGCCGGCGTGCGCCGGCGGACACAGGGGCACCGGCAGCAGCCCGGCGGCGGCGATGCCGAAGAACGCGCGGACGAAGTCGCCGACCTCCGGCACGACGAGCGCCACGCGATCCCCGGTCGCGAGGCCGCGCGTGCGCAGCGCGGCGGCGATGCCGAGCGCGTCGGCGAGGAGCGATGCATAAGGAATGCGTGAGGCGCAGCCGTCGTGCTCGATCGCCTCGATGCCCCGCGCCGAGCCGGCGGCCGCCAGCAGCGCCTCTCCAATCGTCGCGCCTGCGATCATGCCGGCGGGCTCCCGGCCGCAGCCGTCAGCGCCCGCACCTCGGCCACGACCTGCGCGACCGTACGGATGCGGCTCAGGTCGTTGAGGGGCACGGCCACCGCGAAGTGCTCTTCGAGCTCGCCGACGAGCTCGAGCACCTGCAGCGAATCGAAACCGAGATCCGCGAGCAGCTCGCTGTCGAGGGTCGGCTCCACCGGACGCCGGCTGATGTGCTTGAGGATTTCGATCGTGTCCCGCTCGAACCGATCGGTAGGGTGTGGGGTGCCGGATGAATCGATCAGAGTACGAAATGTAGCATGAACGCGCTGGACAGACCAGACCTCGCACGCCACAATGTTTTCTTGCCGCTCCTGGGCGTCATCACCGCGTGGCTCGTATGCTTCGTGCTGTCGGCCCCGGTGCGGGCGCAGGCGCCGCAGGCCGGACGCATCGCCGGCATCGTCACCACGCAGGCGGGCGCGGTGCCGCTGGCGGGCGCCCTCGTCACGCTCGCCGACGACGGCGGCGATCGGGCGACGCAGGTGACCGGCGCCGACGCGCGCTTCGCCTTCGACAACGTCCCGCCCGGCCGCTGGCGGCTCACCGCCGTCCTGTCGGGCTTCGTCACCACGTCGGTCGACGCGGCCGTCGCCGCGGGGGAATCGACGGCGGCGGCCATCGATCTGGCGGTCGGCGGCGTCGAGGTGAGCGTGGACGTCGTGGCGCCGACCGCCATCGTGCCGAGCGTCGGGACGCTGGCCAGGGCCGACTCGGTCAACGCGGCCGAGCTCGAACAGCTCGCCGCCGGCGGCGGCTTCCAGGCGGCGCTACGCCTGCTGGCGAGCGTCATCGAGGTGCCCGGCGGCGTGAGCATCAAGGGGGGGCGGCCCAGCCAGGCGAGCGTCCAGCTCGGATCGACGACGCTGGTGGACGCGTCGACCGGCCTCACGCACGTCTCACTGCCAGACGACGCGATCGATTCGGTGGAGGTGCTGCCGAACCCGTACTCGGTCGAATTCGGCCGCTTCTCCTCGGGACTGGTCGTGATCCAGACGCGCCGCGCGGGCGACGCCTGGAAGACCCGGGTGAACAACCTGGAGCCCGCGTTCCGGACGCCGCGCAACGGCAACCCGTTTCACATCAAGGGGCTCTCGTACTTCTCGCCCCGCATCGAGACCGGCGGTCCGCTCGTTCGCGATCGCCTCTTCCTCGAGCAGACGGCGCAGCTGCGCTACTCCACGAGCGACGTCCCGAGCCGGCCGCAGGACGAGCTGAAGATCGACAGATGGTTCAGCAGCTTCACGCGCGTCGACGCCGGCCTCTCCCCGCGCCACTCGCTCGTGGCGACCGGCGGGGTGTTTCCACGCGTCTCGAAGTACTCGAACCTCGGCACCTTCATCCCGCCGGAGTCGACGGTCGATCTCCACAGCGTCGTGAGCCACGCCGCGGTGACCGAGCGCGCGCTCTGGACCGACGCGCTGTTCACGGAGACCAGCGCCCAGGTGCACCGGTACACGACGCGCGTCGAGCCGCGGAGCGCCGCGGTGATGGAGCTGCTGCCCCAGGCGCGCCGCGGCGGCTTCTTCAACCGGCAGCAGCGCGAGACGACGACCTACCAGTTGATCGAGACGGCGTCGGGCGTGCACCGGGGGCGCGGCGGGCTGCACCAGTTCAAGTTCGGTCTCGATCTGCTGCACAGCCGGTACGAAGGGACGAGCGAGAGCCGGCCGGTGCTCGTCCGCCGGCCGGACGGGACCCTCGCGCGCCGGCTCGACTTCGGCGCGCCGGCATCACAGCGGATCGCGAGCACCGACATCGCCCTGTTCCTGCAGGATCGCGTGCAGCCGACCGACCGCTGGTACGTGGAGGCCGGCGCCCGCATCGATCGCGACGGCATCGCCGAGCGCCTGAACGTGACGCCGCGTCTCGGCTCGGTCGTCCTGCTGGACGCGTCGGGCAGCGCCACGCTGCGCGGCGGCATCGGCCTGTTCTTCGAGCGCACGCCGTCGACCGCCGGGGTCTTCGCCGGCTTCGAGGACTTCGTCGAGACGCGGTACGATGAGGACGGCTCGACGCTGCTCGGCGCGCCGGTGCGGTTCCGGCACACGGTGGGCGATTTGCGGACGCCGCGGGGGAGGACGTGGGATCTCGCCTACGACCAGCGTTTCAATCCGCACGTGGCGGTGCACGTCGGGGTCATCGACCGGCGGGGGAGTCATGAGCTGATCGTCTCTCCGGTCCGCGGGGCCGGCGGCGGAGAGCTGCGCCTCGACAGCGCCGGGCGCTCGCTGTACCGGGAAGCCGAGGTCGGCCTGCACCTGACGTACGGCCACGGCATCGACCTGAGCGCTTCGTACGTGCGGTCGGTCGCACGGGCCGATCTGAACGCGCTGACGGCCTACTTCGATACGATCCTGGCGCCGATCGTGGGCGAGAATTCCTACGCGCCGGCCGAGGCCGACGTGCCGCACCGGCTGCTGCTGCGCGGGCGCGTGATGCCGACCGATCGGTGGCTGATCACCAGCATCGTCGACTGGCGGACGGGGCTGCCCTACTCGGTGGTCGACGCGTATCTCGACTTCGTCGGCCCGCGCAACCAGGGACGGCGCTTCCCGAATTTCGCGCGCTACACGTTCGGCGCGGAACACCGGTTCGAGATCCTCGGCAAGCGCCCGTGGATCGGGGTCCGGATCCTCAACGCGCTCGGCTCGTTCCTCCCCGTCGACGTGCAGAACAACATCGCCTCCGAGGCGTTCGGCACCTTCTACAACTCGGAATACCGCCAGTTCCGGCTCCAGGTCCGCTTCGAGCGCTGAACGTCCGGCCCCGGCGGAGCGTCTTCCGCGCGCCCGTCCGAGGCGGCGCGGACCGGGCCTGACGCGCCGGCAGGCCGATTGCGCGTGCCGCCGCGGTAGAATGACGGCCTCGTTCGGCGGCGTGGCGCCGCCAGCTCCCCGCATTCCGGCACGGCGTCCGAAGACCTCATGCGCATCGTGCTCTCCCCGTCCGCGGCGGCTCGACTCGAGGCGGCCCGCCGGTTCGCCCTCGCCGCACCGGCCGCGTCGGAGCTGCTGATCGTCTCCGCCTCGCGCGGCGCCGCCGACGACTTCGCGCGCGTCCTGGTGCAGGAGCGCGGAGCGGCCTTCGGCCTCTACCGTTTCAGCCTGACGCAACTGGCGGCGCGCCTGGCCGCCCCGCGGCTGGCGCGCGAACGTCTCGCGCCGGCGACGGGCCTCGGCGCACAGGCGGTGGCCGCGCGCGCGCTGTTCGACGCTGAGCAGGACGGCCGTCTCCGGTACTTCGGCCCCGTTGCGGCGGCGCCTGGGTTCCCGAGAGCGCTCGCGCGCACGCTCGAGGAGCTCGCGCTGGCCGGCGTCGGCGCTGCCGCGGTGCGCCGCGCGCCCGGCGTGGGCGCCGACCTGGCGGAGCTGTTCGAGCGGTTCGACGAGCAGTGCGCCGTCGTGTCGGCCGTCGATCGCGCCGCGTTCCTGCGCGCCGCGGCCGAAGCGGCCGCCGATCGTGCGGGGGAGTTCGCCGCCTGCCGCCTCGTGCTCCTCGACACGCCGATCGGCAACGCCGCCGAGCGGGCGCTCGTTCTGGCGTTGATCGCGCGGGCGCCGGCCGCGATCGCCACGGTCCCCGCCGGCGACGCGCCAACCCTGGCCGCGCTGCGGTCGCTCGCCGAGCCGGAACGCATCGACGAGGCCGCCGACGGGCTCGGGCGCGTGCGGCGCCACCTGTTCGCCGCGGCGGCGCCGCCTCCCGGCGAACCGATCGACGAGGTCGAGCTGTTCTCGGCGCCGGGTGAAGGACGGGAGGCGGTCGAGATCGCGCGGCGCGTGCTGCGGGAGGCGCGGCGCGGGGTCCGATTCGACCAGATCGCGATCGCGCTTCGTGCACCGCAGCAGTACGCGAGCCTCATCGAGCACGCATTGGAGCGGGCCGGCATCCCTGCCTGTTTCGATCGGGGCACACGCCGGCCGGATCCGGCCGGACGCGCGTTTCTCGCCATTCTCGCGTGCGCGCGCGAGAATCTCTCCGCCGCGCGCTTTGCCGAGTACCGGTCGCTCGCACAGGTGCCCGCGGCCGGCGCGCCCGGCGCCGGCCTGCCGCCGGCCGCGATGCCCGCCCCCGCCGACGAGGTCTTCGGTGCGATCGCCGAACGTTCCGCCATCGTCGCCGAACCGTCGATCGAGGACGAAGCGGCGGCGGACCTGCCGATCCGCCGCGCGGCGCGGGCGCCCTGGAAATGGGAGCGCCTGCTGGCCGAATCGCACGTCGTCTCCGGAGAAGCGCGGTGGGAGCGGCGGCTCGCCGGACTCGTCGAAGAGTGCGAGCTGCAGCAGCGCGATCTGACGCGCCGGGAGCCCGGCGCCGCGCGGCTCGAGCACCTGGCGCGGAAGGCCGCCGACCTCAGGGAGCTGGCCGGGTTCGCGCTGCCGGTGATGCGCACGCTCGCCGCCTGGCCCGCGCGCGCCGTCTGGGCGGAGTGGCTGGATTGCTTCGAGTCGATGGCGCCGCGCGTCCTGCGGCGGCCGGAGCGGGTCCTGCGCGTGCTGGCCGACCTTCGACCGATGGGCTCGGTCGGCCCCGTCACGCTGGACGAGGCCGCGAGAGTGCTCGCGGATCGCCTCGCAAGCGTCGAGACCGACCCGCCGCGCCGGCGCTACGGCCGCGTGTTCATCGCCACCCCGACGCAGTTGCGCGGCCGATCGTTCGAGGTGGTCTTCGTGCCAGGGCTGGCCGAGCGGCTGTTCCCGCAGAAGCCCCGCGAGGATCCGCTGCTGCTCGACGAGGCGCGCGCGGCGATTGAGGCGCCGCTGCCGGACCAGGCGGCGCGCGCGCAGATCGAGCAACTGCAGCTCCGCCTGGCGATCGGCGCCGCCGCATCGCGCGTCTACGCGTCGTTCCCGACCGTGGAGGCGGGTGAAGGGCGCGCGCGCGTGCCGTCGTTGTACGCGCTCGAGATCTGGCGGGCGATGACCGGGCGCGTGCCGGGCGCCGACCAGCTGCAGCAGGCGGCCGCCCTGGCGTCGCAGGCGAGCCTTGCCTGGCCTGCGCCGGCCGAACCTCACGACGCGATCGACGCGTTCGAGCACGACCTGTCGACAATCCGCGCGCTGGTCGGCGAGGGGGATGCGCGCGCGCGCGGGCGCGCGCAGTACCTCCTGCAGCTCAACGCCTGCCTGCAGCGATCGGTCCGCGAACGATTCATGCGCGCGAAGCCTTCCTGGTCCCACTGGGATGGCATCGTTCGCGCCACGGACCAGACCTCGCCGATCCTGGCGGCGCATCGCCTCGGCGCGCGCCGCTACTCGGTCTCGGCGCTCCAGAAGTACGCGACCTGCCCTTACCAGTTCTTCCTCAGCGCCATCTGCCGGATGCGTCCGGCCGAGGATCTCGAGCCGCTGCACCGGATGGATCCGCTCACGCGGGGCAGCCTCTTCCACGCCGTACAGACGGCGTTCTACCGCCGGCTGCAGGCCGACGGCGCCCTGCCGCTGTCGGCGGCACGCCGCGACCGCGCCCTCGCGGTGCTCGACGAGGCGGTCCAGACCGTCGGGAGGGAGTATCACGAGCGGCTCGCGCCGGCGATCGAGCGGGTGTGGCAGGACGAAATGGCGTCCATCCGGCGGGACCTCAGGCTGTGGGTGGACGAGATCGCACGCACCGCCGGCGAATGGCTGCCCGTCGGCTTCGAGTGGGCTTTCGGCTTCCAGGATGGCGGCGCGCTCGCGGTCGGCCGCGATCCCGCGAGCCGCCCAGAGCCGGTCATCCTGGACGGCCGCTTCCAGCTCCACGGATCGATCGACCTGATCGAGGAGCGGTCCGGCACCGGCGAACTGCGCGTGACCGATCACAAGACGGGGCGCTATCGCGGGGCCGACGCCCTGATGGTCGGCGGCGGCGAGGCGCTCCAGCCGGTGTTGTATTCGCTCGCGCTCGAACAGGCGACCGGCCGGCCGGTCGTCGAGGGCCGGCTGTATTTCGCGACGATGGCCGGCGGCTACCGCGAGATCCGGATCGCGCTGACGGCTCGAGCCCGGCGCGCCGGCATCGAGGCGCTCGAGATCGTCGATCGCGGCGTGGAGCGCGGCTTCCTGGCGCCGGCGCCGGCGGAGGGCGCCTGCCGCTGGTGTGATTTCCGCGCGGTCTGCGGCGCCTCGGCGGAACGGACGGCGCGACGGAAGGCGCCCGGCCCGCTCGCCGATCTCGCGGCCTTGAGGGCGATGCCGTGACGCCGGGTGCGCGGACGCACGGCGACGACGCCGATCGCCGTCTGATCCGGTTCGGCCTCGACGACACGGTGATCGTCGAAGCGGCGGCCGGCACCGGCAAGACCACCGAGCTCGTCCAGCGCGTGCTGAACGTGCTGGCGCAGGGGCGCGCGACGATCGATCAAGTCGTCGCGGTGACGTTCACCGAGAAGGCGGCCGGCGAGCTCAAACTGCGCATCCGCCAGGAGCTCGAGCAGTTGCGCAACGGCCTGCGCGAGCCCGCGGTCCTGGCGCGCATCACCGCCGCGATTCAGCGCCTCGAGGAGGCGCACGTCAGCACGATTCACGGGTTCTGCGCCGACCTGCTGCGCGAACGCCCCGTCGAGGCGCGGGTCGATCCGCTCTTCGAGGTGCTCACCGAAGCGCGCGCCGCGCGGCTGTTCGACGAGGCGTTTCACGTCTGGCTGCACGGGCAGCTCGAGCGTCCGCCCGAAGGCGTCCGGCGGGCGCTTCGGCGGAGCGTCTGGACGCGCGACAGCGGCGCCGACGACGGCCCGATCGACAGCCTGCGCCGTGCGGCCTGGGAGCTCTCGCAGTGGCGCGACTTCGATGGCCCCTGGCGCCGCGACCCGTTCGATCGGGACGCCGAGCTCGCCCAGGTGCTCTCCGCCCTCGGCGGCGTCGCCCGGATGAGCGAAGGCGCGGGCTCCACCCGCGATCCGCTGTATCTGGACACCCGCGTCGTCCGCGAACTGGCGCACGACGTGGAGGTTGCCGGGCGCCTCGACCTGGCCGATCCCGACCGGTGGGAAGCGCGCGTCGTCGACCTCGCCCAGAACAGGGATTTCAGGCGCGCGCGGAAGGGACGCGGCCAGGCATACGGAGATGGCGTCGATCGCGAGGCGGTGTGGACCGCCCTCGAGGCGCTCACCGCGGGGCTCGACGGGTTCCAGCGCGCCGCCGACGCCGACCTGGCGGCGCTCCTGCACGCCGAGCTCGCGGCGGTGGTGGAGGGTTACCAGCGGTTGAAGCGGGCGGCCGGCGCGCTCGATTTCGTCGATCTTCTGCTTTCCGCCCGCGATCTGCTGGTCGGGCACGACGAGGTGCGCCGCACGTTTCAGCGCCGGTTCACCCATCTGTTCGTCGACGAGTTCCAGGACACCGACCCGGTGCAGGCGGAGATTCTGCTGCTGCTCGCCGCCGGCGATCCGCACGAGCGCGACTGGCGGCGCGCGGCGCCGCGGCCGGGCAAGCTGTTCGTCGTAGGAGACCCGAAGCAGGCGATCTACCGGTTCCGGCGCGCCGACGTGGAGACGTATCGCGAAGTGTGCGAACGGCTCGACGCGGGGGGCGCGAAGCGCGCCGTGCTCACCACCAGCTTCCGCTCGACGCCCGTGATTCAGCGCGCCGTGAACGCGGCATTCGCGCCGCTGATGGATGGCGATCGCGAAACGCTGCAGGCGAGCTATCGGCCGCTCATGCCCAGCCGCGACGACGCACCCGACCAACCCGCGGTCGTCGCGCTGCCGGTCCCCGCGCCCTACGGCACTCGGCGAATCGCCGGCTACGCGATCGAGGACTCGCTCCCAGGCGCGGTCGGGGCCTTCGTCGACTGGCTGGTCGGCCGCAGCGGCTGGACCGTCACCGAGCGGACCAACCGCGGCGAGCTCCCGATTCGCGTGCCCGTTCAGCCGCGCCACGTCTGCGTGTTGTTCCGGCGCTTCCTCCAGTTCGGCGCCGACGTGACGCGACCCTACGTCGAGGCGCTCGAGGCGCGCGGCGTGCCGCATCTGCTCGTCGGCGGCAAGTCGTTTCACGATCGCGAAGAGGTTGAAACGCTGCGGGCCGCCCTGGCGGCCGTCGAGTGGCCGGAGGACGAGCTCTCGGTCTTCGCCACCCTCAGGGGCGCGCTGTTCGCGCTCGGCGACGAGGCGCTGCTCGAGTTCCGGCATCGCCACAAGACACTTCATCCCTTCCGCGTTCCGCCCGGGCTCGAGCCGCCGTTGCGGGAAGTGGGCGAGGCGCTCGAATGTCTGAAAGAGCTGCACCTGCGGCGCAACCGTCGCCCCGCCGCCGACACCCTCATGGAGTTGCTCGCCGTGACGCGTGCGCACGTGGGCTTCGTGCTGCGGCCGGCTGGTGAACAGGCGCTCGCCAACGTGCTGCACGTGTCCGAGCTGGCGCGCCAGTACGAGCTCGACGGCGGCCTGTCGTTTCGCGGCTTCGTGGAAGAACTGCGACGGCAATCCGACGGCGCGCAGGCGGCCGAGGCGCCGATTCTGGAGGAAGGCAGCGACGGCGTGCGATTGATGACGGTCCACAAGGCCAAGGGGCTCGAGTTCCCGGTCGTCGTGCTGGCCGACATGACAGCGAAGCTGCGCGGCACGCGGGCCGACCGCCTCGTCGATCGCGGGGCCCGGGCCTGCTTCCTGCGCCTCGGGCGCTGGACGCCGGCGGAGCTCTCCGCCGCCGAGCCGCGCGAGATCGAGCGTGATGCGGCCGAAGGCGTTCGTGTGGCGTACGTCGCCGCCACCCGGGCGCGCGACCTGCTGGTCGTGCCCGCCGTCGGCGATGCGCCGTGGGAGGGGGGCTGGACAGGCCCGTTGAACGGCGCGATCTATCCGATCGCGGGCGAACGCCGCGCGGCGGTGCCCGCGCCAGGGTGCCCGCCGTTCCGGTCGGATTCGGTCCGGCGCCGCCCCGATGACGAGCCATTCACGCCGCAGACGGTCGCGCCCGGACTGCACCGAATCGGCGACGGCGACGCGGCCTTTCCGCTCGTGTGGTGGGACCCGCACGCGCTCGATCTGGACGTGGGCGCGCCGGCGGGCATCCGCGGCGAGATGCTGATCGCGAAGGATGCGCCGGCTTCCGTGAATGCCGAGGGGATGGCGGGATACCAGCGCTGGAAGGATGCGCGTGAGGCGACGATCGCAGGCGGTTCGACGCCGTCGCGCTCGGTCGCCGCGGCCACGCAATGGGCCGCCCTGGCAATGCCCGTCGCGGCGGGGGCAACGGGCGGCCGGGCGCCCCCGCCGCAGCAGCGCGGGCTGTTCGAAGTCGACGCGCCGGCGGCGGATCTTGCGCCCGAAGCGGAACCGGACGCGCTGCCGCCGGTGACGCTGATCGACGCACGGGGAGCCGAGCGCCCTGGCGGCCTGCGGTTCGGCGAGCTCGTGCACGCGGTGCTGGCCGCGGCGCCGCTCGATGCCGTGCGCGGCGATCTCGACGCGCTCGCCGCCGTGCAGGGACGCATCCTCGCCGCCACCGCCGACGAGATGGCAGCCGCGGCGGCCACCGCGGAGCGCGTGCTCGGCCACGACCTGCTGGCGCGGGCGCGCGCCGCCGCGGCGCGCGGCGCCTGCCGGCGCGAGTCGCCGATTGCGCTGATGATGGCCGACGGATCGATCGTCGAAGGCAGCGTCGACCTCGCGTTCGAAGAGCCCGAGGGCTGGACGATCGTCGACTACAAGAGCGACCGCGAGCTCGCCTCCGAAGGCGAGGATCGATATCGCCGGCAGGTGGCGGTGTACGCCGCGGCGGTCGCCCGGGTGACCGGCGGGAACGTCCGCGCGATGCTGATCCGTATCTGACGTCCGGCTGGATGGGGTGCTGCCGGAGCCGCATGGCCGCTCGCCCCGTACAGCTCAGCGGCCCGAACGCGTCCGGCGCACCGTACGCATACAATGAAGAGTGGATGCCGCGTTCCTTTGACCTCACAGCGATCAGGCTCGGCGCCATCGTCGAATCGTCGGACGACGCGATCCTGAGCAAGGATCTCGGCGGCACGATCCTCTCCTGGAACCGGGCCGCCGAACGCATGTTCGGCTTCACGGCCGCGGAGGCAATCGGACAGCCGATCACGCTCATCGTCCCGCCGGACCGTCTGCGAGAAGAAGCCGACGTCATCGCCAGAATCTCGCGCGGCGAAGCGGCGGACCACTACGAGACGGTGCGCCGCCGCAAGGACGGGTCGCTCATCCCGATCTCGCTGACCGTTTCGCCGCTCCGCAACGCCGAAGGGGTTGTCGTCGGCGCGTCGAACATCTCCCGGGACATCTCCGACCGCCGGCGGGCCGAGCAGCAGCTCGCCTCGCTCATGGACCAGCAGCGCGATCTGCAGGCGCGTCTGGTGACGCTGGTCGGCGCCTCGAGCACGCTGTTCCGATCGCCGAAGCTCGACGACGTGCTGCCGGCCGCGATCGCGCTGGCCGGGGCGCTGCTGCCCGCGGACGGCTATGCGCTGTGGCGGCTGGACCGGCTCACGCACCGCTGGCGGCTTGGCGCGTCGTCGGGGATCTCGGCCCGCTTCATCGATCGCATGGTCGCGACGCTCGAACGGCTCGCCGCCTCCACGGTCTCGTTCAGTGGCGCGCTCGTCGCCGAAGACGTCGCCGCAGAGCCGCGCTTGAGCGAATACCTGGACGCGTACCGCTCGGAAGGCATCCAGTCGCTCCTGGCGGCGCCGCTGGAGGTTGGCGGCGAGCTGTCGGCGGCCCTGGTGGCGTACTTCGCGCGCCCGCACCATTTCGACGACGTGGAGGTTCAGATCGCGCTGGCGCTCGCCAACCTGACGTCGGCGGCGATGACGACGGCCGAGTTGTACGACGCGCAGCGCCGCATCCGGCACGAGGCCGAGTACCGCGGCCGGCAGGCGCAGTTTCTCGCCGAGGCGAGCGCGGCGCTCTCGAGCTCGCTCGACTACGAGGCGACGCTCAACCGGGTCGTGCGTCTCGCCGTGCCGCATGTGGCCGACTGGTGCGCCGTGGACATCGCGGACGACGCCGGCACGGTGCGGCGTCTGGCCGCCGCCCACGTCGATCCGGGGAAGGCCGAGCTCGCGCGCCGGCTGCAGGAGCACTATCCGGACGCCGTCGAGGGCCCGGTCGGCGTGCGTTCGGTGATCCGCGACGGACAGCCGCTCATGATCCGCCACGTGACCGAAGCCACGCTCGTGCGGATCGCCAGGACGCCGCAGCACCTGGCCGATCTGAAGACGCTCCAGATTGCGTCGTTTCTCTGCGTCCCGCTGGTCGCCCACGGCCGGACGCTGGGCGCGATCACCTTCGTGAACGCCGAGTCGGGCCGCATCTACAGCGACGACGACCTCGCCTTCGCCCAGGACGTGGCTTACCGATCGGCCATTGCCGTCGACAATGCGCGCGCGTACGCGCGGGCGAACGCCGCGAACCGCGCGAAGGACGAGTTTCTGGCGACGCTGTCGCACGAGCTGCGGACGCCGCTGAACGCCGTTCTCGGATGGGTGCGCATGCTTCGCGCAGGATCGGTGTCGCCGACGAAGATCCCGCGGGCCCTCGAGGTCATCGAGAGCAACGCCGGGGCGCAGCTGCGCCTGGTCGAAGACCTGCTCGACCTGTCGCGGATCATCACCGGCAAATTCAGGCTGGACGTGCGGCCCATCCATCTCACCGGTGCGATCGACGCCGCGGTCGCGGCCGTGCAGCCGGCCGCCAGCGCGAAGAACATCGCGCTCACGGTCGACGCCGATGTCGACGCGGGCCTCGTGCACGGCGATGCCGAGCGGCTGCAGCAGGCGGTCTGGAACCTGCTGTCGAACGCCATCAAGTTCACGCCGCCGGGCGGCCGAGTCGCCCTGTCGCTGCGCGGGGTCGCCAGCCAGGTGATCGTCGAGGTCGAGGATTCTGGCGAAGGCATTGCCGCCGACGTGCTGCCCTACGTGTTCGACCGCTTCCATCAGGGCGAGAGCGGCAGTACGCGCGGACACATGGGGCTGGGTCTCGGCCTCGCCATCGTTCGCCACATCGTCGAGCTCCACGGCGGACACGTGGGGGTGAGGAGCGAAGGGAAGGGGCGCGGCGCCATCTTCACGATCGCGCTGCCGGCCCTACCCTCGGGCGCGCGTCCGCCCATCGACGACGGGCCAGGGGCCGGCAGGTCGATCCCGGACGCGCTGGTCCGGGCGGTTGCCGGCCTCCGCGTGCTCGTGCTGGACGACGATCCGGACGCGCGCGAGCTGGCGACGGAACTGCTCGGCGAGTTCGGCGTGGAGGCGCGCGCCGCCGGTTCGGTCGCTGCGGCGCTGGCCGAGTTCGACAGCGGGCCGATCGACGCGGTCGTCAGCGACATCGCCATGGCGGGGCAGGACGGCTTCGATTTCCTCCGGCTCCTGCGGCAGAGCGCCGATGCCGCGCGGGCGGCGCTCCCGGTGATCGCGCTCAGCGCGTTCGCCCGTGCCGAGGATCGCGAGCGATCGCTGGCGGCGGGGTTCGCGGCGCACCTGTCCAAGCCGACCGGCGTCGCCGAGCTGCTGGGCGCGATCGCGGGCGCGACCGGCCGTCTCGAGCGGGCGCGCTGACGTCCCGTCCCAGTGGTTCGCGACACAACTCGCGGGCGGCGCATCGACTGCTCGCCGCCGACAGGGCTACCGCGCCGGCCCGAGGACCGCGAGCACAGACAGCGGATCGACGCGCGCGCCGTTCACCCGCACGGCCCAGTGCAGGTGCGGCCCCGTCACCCGCCCGGTCGCGCCCGTCCTGCCCACCGTGTCGCCCGCCTCGATGACATCGCCGGCCGTCACGTCGATCTCGGAGAGATGCGCCAGCAGCGAGAAGAGTCCGAGCCCGTGATCGATGACGACGGTGCGGCCGGAGAAATAGAGATCGTCCGCCAGCGCAACGCGTCCGCCGCCCGGCGCGCGGACCGGCGTGCCGGTTGCCGCGCGGAAGTCGCCGCCGCTGTGGCGGCTGCGCTCTTCGCCGTTGAAGATGCTGCGGGTGCCGAACGCGCTGTTGGCCGGTCCCGGCACGGGACGCACGAATGGTCCCGTCCGCCACGGCGCCTCGGCGGCGCGCTCCCAGAGCCCGTTCAGCTCCTTCGCCTCGCGAAGGATGCGATCGAGCTGGCCGGCCGGCGGATTCACGAAATCCGGATCGACGCGCAGCCGGCGCGTGGGGAACGTTCGCGAGGCGACGGGCAGGGGATAACTGAGCGTCGCCGCCGGTCCGTCCCCGCCTTCCGCGGAGATCTCCACGCGATAGCGGCGCGGGCGCACGCCGACGTCGATCCCGACGAGCGCGCGCCAGGCGCCGTTGTCCAGGCGCGTCGCGGGCACGTCGCGATCGAAGGCGCGGACCGTGACATGGTCGGTGCCGTCCGGCACGCCGATCGTGAAGACGACGAGCTCGCCTGGCCTGATTGAACGGGCGTCGGTGGTGACCGTGATCGGCGCCGCGCCGGCGGCCGCGGCGGTCGCTGCCGCGAGGAGGACCGCGGGAAGAAAGGCGCGCGGCCGCGGGGCCGGCGCGATCGGCTGAGGCAGCGCCCCGCGCACCCCGGGCATCTCGTGTGCCGCGTGCACCCCGTGCACCCGGAGCACCCTCTTCCTATTCCTTCACGCCAAAGCTCTTCACGATCGATCGCGCGAGCGGCAGGCTGACGCCGCACGTAGGATCGTCGACGCGGCACTTGGCGACCGACAGCTGACACCCGCAGGTGCAGTTCTCCGCGTTCAGCTTGTTGAGCGCCTCGCCGCGTGATTCGGCGGGGATCGACGACAGATCGACGCCCGGAATCTCGGTCACCGCGCCGGGCCCCTCGTCGAGCACGATGCGTTGAACGGGGTCGACCTGTTCGATGACGGCATTGACCGGCAGGCCGGCCAGCGCGCGCGCTTCGCGCTCGGTCCGCTCGGCGTTCAGCAGCCCGACGTGCTTCTGGACGATCCGTCCTTCGCGATCGATCAGGTACGACGTCGGCAGCGCGGCGATGCCCGGAAAGGCCGCTCGCGTCTGGTCGGTGGCCATGGCCACCGGATAGTTCATGCCCTGCTCGTCGATGAACGTCTTCACGACATCCGGCGTCTCGTCCTCCGAGATGCCGATCACCCGCAGGTGCTTCGCGTACTTCTTCTGCAGCCTGATCAGATCCGGAATTTCCGCGCGGCAGGGGCCGCACCAGGTCGCCCAGAAGTTCACCAGGGTGACCGTGCCGCGCCAGTCGGCCGAGGAGAGCGTGCCGCCGTCAATCGTTGCGAGATCGAACGCCGCGACCGGCTGGGGATTGCGGAAGAACTGGAGCGTGACGGGATCGCCGGCGGGCATCTCCGCGAGCGCGGCGTCGGCCGCGGCCGATTCCGCCTCGCTCGGGCTGCCGCCCTGCACCGCGATCCAGACCCCCGCGATCGCCATGAGCATGAGGCCGATGGGCAGCAAGGCTCGGTTCTTCATCAGCACTACTTTATCACCCGATCCTTGAGCGTCGCCGCCCGGGTCTTGAGATGGTCGAGCAGCCGCCGGGCCCAATGGAATTCGCGGGCCAGCAGCGCGAGACCGAGCGCGCCGACGACGATCCCGGGGCCCGGCAGCACGAGCATCGCGATCCCGGCGCCGAGCAGGGCGAAGCCGGCGCCGATTGTCGCCAGCCGCGTCAGATGGGCCATCGCTCCATCGTATCGCGGACCGATGGGCCCTCACCGGGGCGGCGATTCGAGCCGATAGGGTAGGGGTGCGGGTCACCTTCTGGGGCGTGCGCGGCTCGGTGCCGTGGGCAACGGCTGCGTCGATCGGCGTCGGCTGCAACACGCCGTGCGTCGCGGTCCGCGACGAGCGGACCGGCGCGCAGTTGGTGCTCGACGCCGGCTCGGGTCTCGTCGGCCTCGGCCAGGAGCTCGCCGGCGGTGCGTCCGGCGCGGTGCCGGTGCTGCTGACCCATTACCATTGGGATCACACCCAGGGTCTGCCGTTCTTCGCGCCGCTCTACACGCGCGGCCTGCGTACCGAGATCTGGGCGCCGCGGCTCGGCGCGATCGACGCCGCCCGGGTCGAGACGATGTTCCAGAGCCCGTTCTACCCGGTGCCGTACGCACATCTGCCATCCCGGCCGGTGCTCCGCTGCTGGAGCGGCCTCGAGGTGGACATCGGCGTGTTCCGCATCCGCGCCCACCGGCTCCGCCATCCGGGCGGCGCGCTCGCGTATCGCCTGCGCGGCGCCGGCGGCGACTTCGTCTACGCGACCGACCACGAGCTGGGCGATGCGGTGCATGACGCGGCGTTTGCCGGGTTCGTGCGCGGCGCGCGTGCGGTCGTCCTCGACGCGCACTTCACGCCGGCGGAGCTGCCGGCGCACCGCGGCTGGGGGCACAGCTCCTGGCGGCAGTGCGCGGAGTTCGCCTTGGCGGGGAACATCGGCGAGCTCTGGCTGTTCCATCACAAGCCGGGGCGGACCGATGCCGAGATGGCTGGAATCGAGGTGGAGGCTTCGGCAATCTTCCCGAACACCCGCGCGGCGCGCGAGGGCGTGAGCTTCGAGGTCTAGCGTGGTGCCGGGGCGCGCGGGGGCGGGCGCGGGGATCGGGGCATGTGCCGCCGGGTTCGTGCTGGCGCTCGCGGCGCTGTTTGCCGCCGCGGCCGGCCCCACGGGCCAGAACCCCTTCGAGACGATCGAGCTGAAGACCTACGACTGGCGCATGGCGCGCACGGCGCGGCCGGGCGGGGCGCGCAAGGACATCGTGCTCGTCGACATCGACGAAGCGTCGCTGCGCAGCCTGGAGCCCAACGCCGGCCGCTGGCCGTGGCCGCGCGCCGTGCACTCGCTGGTGATCGATTTTCTCGCGCGTGCGAAGCCGGCGCTGATCGCCTACGACATCAACTTCGCCGAGGCCGACAGCCGCGCCGGCTTCACGATGGGCGGGACCACGCTCTCGGGAGAGGAATCCGACCGGGCGCTCATCGACTCGGTGAAGAACGCGGGCAACGTGATCCTGCTCGCCGACGCCACATTCGACGGCGACGTCGCGCCCCCCCCGCCGCCGCCCTCGGGGTTCTCCGCGCTCGATGCCGACGGCATCGTCGAGCGGCGCGTGATCTTTCCGCCTTTCGCCGCGCTGGCCGGCGCCGCCGCCGGCCTCGGCCACAACCTGTTCCTCTTCGACCGCGACGGCCCGATGCGCCATGCGGTGCCGTTCGTCCGTTCGCGCGGCGGCGCGCTGCCGTCGCTCGGCCTTGCCGCGGCGTTGCGTGCGGCGGGGATCGCGCCCTCCGAGGTCCGGCTCGACGGCCGGCTGCTGCGGCTCGGCGACCGTGTCATGCCGCTGGCGAGCAACACGGTCGCCAGCACGGAAGGTCCGATCACGTATCTCTGGGCGCTGATCGACTTCCGCGGTGCGGCGTATCCGCGCGGCGCGACCTACGAGACCTACTCGTTCTTCGATCTGCTGTACTCCAACGAGCAGCTGCTCGCCGGGCAGACGCCCGACGTGGACCCGGCGGAGCTCCGCGACAAGATCGTGTTCGTCGGCACCTCGGCGTCGGGCATCGGCGACACCTTCGCGACGCCGTTCGCGCTCGGCAAGATGGCCGGCGTGCAGATTCACGCGGCGCTGGCCGACGACGTCCTCTCGAACCGCTTCATGCACCCGATCGACGAGACGGTGCGCGCGTCAACCGTCGCCGGGATGGGCATCCTCGCCGGCGCGGCCGCGACGTTGCTGCCCGTCTGGTGGGCCGTCGCCGCGACCGCGGCGCTGGTCTGCGGCTTTGCCGCGATCGGGTTGGACATGTTCGCGCGCGGCACGTGGCTGAATCTCACCCAGCCGGTGCTCGCCTCGTCGCTGGCGGTCTTCGGCGGCGTGGCGTACCAGTATCTCGTCGAGGGACGGGAGAAGCGGGCGATGAAACGGCTGTTCGGGCGCTACGTCTCGAAGGACGTGTACGCGCAGCTGGTCGCGAACCCGGGGCTCGCCCAGCTCGGCGGCCGCCGCCGCGAGATGACGGTGCTGTTCTCGGACATCCGCGGCTTCACGACGGTGACCGAGCGCGGCCGGGCGGAGGAGATCGTCGGCATGCTGAACGAGTATTTCACGCGCATGGTCGACGTCGTCTTCCGCCGCCAGGGCACGATCGACAAGTTCGTCGGCGACATGGTGATGGCGTTGTTCGGCGCGCCGCTCGACGATCCCCGGCATGCCGACCACGCCGTCGAGGCCGCGCTCGACATGCTCGACGCGCTGCGCGCGCTCAACGCGCAATGGGCCGCCGAGGGGCGCGTGACGGGCCTGGACATCGGCATCGGCATCAACACCGGACCGATGATCGCCGGCAATATCGGGTCCGAGCAGATCATGAGCTATACCGTCATCGGCGACGCCGTGAACCTCGGCGCGCGGCTCGAATCGATCAACAAGCAGTACGGGACCCGGATTATCATCTCCGAGGCGACCCGGGCCCAGCTCACGGGCTCCTACCAGCTCCGCCCGCTCGGCGACGCCGTCGTGAAGGGCAGGACGCAGCCGGTGGCGATATTCGAGGTCGTCGGGCGAGCGCCCGCGGCCGGAGGGGCAACCGTATGAAGAAGGACTCCATGAAGACGATCGTGCTGGCGGCGGCGCTGGTCGCATGCGCCGCGCCGTCGTTCGCGCAGCTGGGAGGCGCGCTGCGCCGGGTCCAGCAGGCCAGGGACGCCAAGGACAAGCTGGACGATCTGAACGTCACCGAGGAAGAGGAACGGACGATCGGCGAGGGCGTGAGCGCGAAGATCCGCGCGCGCTTCGGGGTCGTCCAGGATCCAGCCATCCACGAGTACGTGGCGCTGGTCGGACTGACGCTCGCCCGGCTGTCGGACCGGCCGGGCCTGCCGTGGACGTTCGTCGTGCTCGATACCGACGGCGTGAATGCGTTCGCCTCGCCCGGCGGCATCGTTCATGTCACGCGCGGCGCGCTGGCGCTGGTCGCGAGCGAGGCCGAGCTCGCGGCCGTGCTGGGCCACGAGATCGGACATGTGGCGCGCAAGCACACCGTCAACGCGATTCAGAAGAGCAAGGCCGTGCAGCTCGGCACCAGCGAGACGCTGGCGTCGCGCGGGCCGTTCCTCGATCTGATCGCGAACAAGGCGTACGAGATGGTGCTCGAGAACAAGTTCGACCGCGGCGACGAGATGGACGCCGACAAGGTATCGGTCGCGCTGGCCGGGAAGGCCGGTTACGCCCCCGGCAAGCTCGCCGACTTCCTGACGCGCCTCGACGAACGGAACCGCGACCAACCGGCCGCCAACGGCCTCTTCGCCTCGCACCCCGACATGACGGCGCGCATCCAGGCGATTGCGAAGCTCGCCGGCACACGGGGTGGCCCGACCGTCGAGGCGCGCTACGCCTCGAACGTCAAGTACGAGCCGGTCGACGTGACGAAGATTGCGACGGTCGAAGAAGGCGCCGCGGGATTGGCCGGCTCCACCGGCGGGAAGGCCGGCGCGAAGAAGGACGAGAAGGTGGACGCGGCGCCAAAGAAGGGTTTCGGTCTGGCCAGCCTCAGCAAGTCGGCCGGATCGGAGCGCCAGACGGCGCAGGTGTCGGCATCGGGCGGCGCGCGAGGCGTCGGCCCCGATCGCATGGCGCGCGGCGGCGGCAATCCCTCGCTAGTCAAGGTGGCCGTGAGCGACGCCGCTCTCGCGGCGTTCAAGAAAGGGATTGCCTAGAGCGGAGACAGCCCGAGGAACTGCCGGACGCGCGCCAGCAGCGAATGCGGCGCCTCCGGCAGCACCGAGGCGCCCGCGACCCGCTCGGTCCGGTGCCGTTCGAGCTCCGCGCGGCGCAGGCTCACCGCCGAGGCGACCGCGTCGACCATCGACGGCTCGCCGAGGATCAGCCGCCGGAACGAGTCGACGCCGATCTCCAGCACGTCGCAGTCGCTGGCCGCGCTGACCGTCGCGGAGCGCGGCGCGCCGGTCAGCAGCGACATTTCCCCGAAGAAATCGCCGGCGCCCAGACGGCGGAGCTCGCCTTCGGCACCCGCGAGCGTCACCGAGGCCTCGCCGGCCACGAGGACGAACATCGAGCTGCCCGCCTCGCCTTCGCGCACGATCGCCTCGCCTCGCGCGAACAGGAGGCGCCGCCCGGTCTCCACCAGGTCGAGGCGCTGCGCCTCGGTCAGCGGCGCGAGGATCGCCACCGAGGCGAGGGCCGCGACGGCCGGACCCGCCGGGGGCGGCGGCGCCGGCTCGCCGCGCTGCTCGACCTGAATCGGATACGGAATCGAGATGCCGTGGCGCCGCAGCGCGTAGTAGATGCGCGAGCGGATGCGATCGCGGACCCGGTAGTCGAAGGCGAACTCGGTGGTCCAGACGTAGACGTCGTAGGCGATCGCCGACGCATCGAAGCCGGCGAGGACGACTTCCGGCGGCGGCGCGCCCGAGAACAGCGGATCGTCGCGGAGCGCGTCGAGAATCACGGCCTTCACCGTGTTCGGCGCCGCGTCGTAGCTGACGCCGACCTGGATCTCCATCCGGTTCTCGCGCGTCGGCTCGGAATAGTTGGTGATGACCTCCTTGCCGACGCTGCTGTTCGGCACGACCACGAAGTGCCCGGATCTGGTGCGCAGCCTGGTCGCGCGCCACGTGACCTCCGTCACCTGGCCGTCGATGCCGCCGATGCCCACCCAGTGCCCGACGCGGAACGGCTTCTCGATCTGGATCGCGAGCCCCGCAAACAGGTTCCCGAGCGTGTCCTGCAGCGCGAAGCCGACGACGACGGCGCCCACGGCGGTCGTCGCAAACACCCGCTCCTGCAGCACCAGCGCGGCAATCAGCGCGAACAGCCCGATGACCATCGCATCCTGCACGATGGCGGGAAACCGATCGGGCAGGCGATTCTCGCGCCACGGGTTGACCGCCGCCACGACGAGAACGATGGCGACGCCCAGGGCGAGCAGCAGCGGCAGGAAGGTGCGGACCTGGCCGGCGGCGGCGGTTGACAGCGGCGCGTAGACCAGCGCCGCGGCGCCGAGCGCGTGCAGGGCGAAGAGCGCTGCCGCCAGCGCCAGGCGGCGACGGACCAGACGATTGACGCTCGCGCCGAGCAGCGCGACGGTCAGCAGGAAGAGCGCGGAGCCTGGAATCAGCGGTGTCGCCTCAATGTTCTTCGAGCCGGTGCCGATCGGCGTCGCGATCGCGCTCCGCTTGGCCGCGCCGGTGATCCTCGGCCGCCTTCCTCACCTGCCGGTCGGCGATCGCCCGCCGCTTTTCGGCCGTCGCCACGGCGAAGCTCGAAGCCTGGCGGACGATCTCGGCGCTCCCGCAGGTGGGGCACACCGGCGGACCGTCCTGCGGCCGCACGATCGCTTCGAACCGCTGGCCGCAAGCGCGGCACCGGTAATCGTAAATCGGCATGGACCGAGGTTCCGAATCTTAGCGCGATTGCCGGCGCTCCGGCACCAGAGCGGGCTTGCAGCCGATGCCCGACAGGCGTAGGCTGGCCTCAGGCAAGGAGGGGCCATGACCTCAGTGTTCCGGCGTCTCTTCGTCGTCGTCACCGTCTTCCTCGCTAGCCTCGCCGTTTACGCCTGCTCGGCCTCGGCGCCTGCGGCCGGCACCTCGGGGGCCGCCGGCACGTCGGGCAGCACTGAACCCCCGTTCATCGAGTTCCAGGTTCAACCCTCGTCCGTGATCGTCGCCAACAAAGCCGGGATGCCGCTGAAGGACGTCAATCTGACGCTCCGGCCGTCCAGAGGCTCCTCGGTGTTCCAGTACCGGCTGACCACGATGCAGTCGAGTGAACGTCGCGAGATCCCGCTCGCCGAGTTCAAGACCGCCGGCGGCCTGCCGTGGCGCGGGGGCCAGCCGCGGGAAGTCGGCGCAACCGCCACCGATTTTGTCGGCGGGTCGCGCGAGATGACACAGCCGCTCGAGAACTGACCGAACGCCTCGCCCGCCGGCGGGCGAGGCGCGACGCCGCACCCGGATGCCCCAGTAGTGCTCCGCGTTCTGCCGCGGGGCTCCCGCCCGAACTGCGCCCCGACAGGCTCCCGAATTACACTAGTCTGGACATGGCCATCCTCAACAAGTTCAGCGCACACATCACGCAACCGAAATCACAAGGCGCCTCGCAGGCCATGCTCCACGCGACGGGCATGGCCGACGAGGACATGCAGAAGCCGCAGGTCGGCATCGCCAGCGTCTGGTACGAAGGCAACCCGTGCAACATGCACCTGCTCTCGCTCGCGGAGCACGTGAAGCGGGGGGTCGTGGCGGCCGGCATGGTCGGCATGCGGTTCAATACCATCGGCGTCAGCGACGGCATCTCGATGGGCACCGACGGCATGAGCTTCTCGCTCCAGTCGCGCGACCTGATCGCCGACTCGATCGAGACGGTCATGTCGGCGCATTGGTACGACGCGAACATCTCGATTCCCGGCTGCGACAAGAACATGCCGGGGTGCCTCATCGCGATGGGACGGCTGAACCGGCCGTCGCTGATGGTCTACGGCGGGACGATCCGCGCCGGCCACGACGCCGCGCACCCGAAGCTGGACGTCATCTCCGCATTCCAGAGCTACGGGCAGTTCCTGTCGGGCGCGATTGCCGAGCCCGAGCGGTGCGACATCATCCGGCACGCGTGCCCGGGTGCCGGCGCGTGCGGCGGCATGTACACGGCGAACACGATGGCCGCCGCGATCGAGGCGCTCGGCATGAGCCTGCCGTACAGCTCGTCGACCCCCGCGGAAGATCCGCGCAAGATCGAGGAGTGCGTCGCGGCGGGCGCGGCCGCGCGGCGGCTGCTGGAGCTCGACCTGAAGCCTCGCGACATCATGACGCGCCAGGCGTTCGACAACGCGATGACGATTGCGGTCGCGCTGGGCGGGTCGACCAACGCGGTGCTGCACCTGATCGCGATGGCGCGCGCCGTCGGCGTGCCGCTGACAATCGACGACTTCCAACGCGTGAGCGACCGCGTGCCGATGCTCGCCGACTTCAAGCCGAGCGGCCAGTACGTGATGGAGGACCTGCAGCAGGTGGGCGGCACGCCGGCCGTGCTCGGGCTGCTGCTCGGCGCGGGCTTGATCGACGGGAACTGCCTGACGGTGACCGGCAGGACGATGGCCGAGAACCTGGCAGACCTGCCGGGGTTGACGCCCGGACAGCCGATTGTGCGGCCGCTCTCGAATCCGATCAAGACGACCGGTCACATCCAGATTCTCCGGGGCAACCTCGCGCCGGACGGCGCGGTGGCGAAGATCACCGGAAAAGAAGGATTGCGCTTCGCGGGCCCGGCAAAGGTCTACGACTCCGAGGAAGACATGCTGCAGGCGCTCGAGCAGGGGGCGATCGGCAAGGGGGACGTGATCGTCATCCGGTACGAAGGGCCCAAGGGAGGGCCGGGCATGCCGGAAATGCTCACGCCGACCTCCGCCATCATGGGCGCCGGCCTCGGCAAGGACGTGGCGCTGCTGACGGACGGCCGCTTCTCCGGCGGCTCGCACGGCTTCCTGGTGGGCCACATCACGCCGGAGGCGCAGGAGGGCGGACCGATCGCCCTCGTACGGCCCGGCGACCGGATCACGATCGACGCCGAGACGAACCTGATCTCGGTCGACGTGACCGGCGAGGAGATGGCGCGGCGGCGGCGCGAGTGGAAGCGGCCGCCGTTCAAGGCTGAGCGCGGCACGCTCGCAAAGTACATCCGGCTGGTCAGGAGCGCCAGCGACGGGTGCGTCACCGACGAGGGCCCGTGACGCCGGATCGCGCGTTTGCCGGCTTCCTGCAGGCGCATCCGGAGTACCGCGAGACCAGCCACGTCGACGCGCTGCGCGCCGCCGAGTACGGCAGGCTCGACGCGAGCGGACAGACGTATCTGGACTATACGGGCGGCAGTCTCTACGCCGCGTCGCAGATCCACCAGCACGCCGAGCTGCTCGCCGGGCAGGTTTTCAGCAACCCGCACTCGGCGAACCGCACGTCGGCCGCGACCACCGAGCTGGTCGAGCGCACGCGCCGCCGCGTGCTCGAGTACTTCAACGCGCCGCCTGGCGAGTACGTCGCGATATTCACCGCGAACGCCACCGGAGCGCTGAAGCACGTCGGCGAGTCGTACGCCTTCGCGCCGGGCGGCCGGCTGCTGCTCGCGGCCGACAACCACAACTCGGTGAACGGCATCCGCGAGCTCGCAGCCGCGCGCGGCGCCACCTTCGGGTACGCGCCGCTGACGACGCCGCAGCTCCGGCTCGACCTGCCGGCGCTCGACGCGCTGCTGGCGGCGGCCGATCGGACCAGGCCCAACCTGTTCGCCTATCCGGCGCAGTCGAACTTCTCAGGCGTGAAGCACCCGCTCGATCTGGTCGAGCGCGCCAGGGCGCGCGGATGGGACGTGCTGCTCGATGCGGCCGCGTTCGTCCCTTCCAGCCGGCTCGATCTCGCGGCCGTCCGCCCGGACTTCGTCAGCCTCTCGTTCTACAAGATGTTCGGCTATCCCACCGGCGTCGGCTGCCTGCTGGTCCGCACGGCGGCATTGGCGCGGCTCGCGCGACCCTGGTTCGGCGGCGGCACGGTGCGGCTGTCGACGGTGCACGGGCACGCGCACGTGCTCGCGCCCGGCGAAGCGGGCTTCGAAGACGGCACGCTGAACTACCTCGACATCCCGGCGGTCGAGACCGGCCTTGACCACCTCGAGGCGATCGGCGTCGAGGCCATCGGCACCCGCGTGCGCTGCCTGACGGCGTGGCTGCTCGAGCAACTGCTCGCACTGCGCCACCCCGGCGGACGCCCGATGGTCCGGATCTACGGGCCGGCCGACACGATCGGGCGCGGCGGAACGATTACGCTGAACCTCTACGATCCGGAGGGCCACCTGCTCGATTACCGCCGCGTGGAAGAGCTCGCCAGCGCGCAGGGCATCTCGCTGCGCACGGGCTGCTTCTGCAATCCCGGCGCGGCCGAATGGGCCGAAGGCATCGGCGACGAGGAGGTGCGCGCGGCGCTGGCGCTGGGCGACGGCGTCACGCTGGGCCGCTTCCTCGACGTGCTGCAGCGCCGCGGCGGCAAGAGCATCGGCGCCATCCGCGTCTCGTTCGGCCTGGCCAGCAACTTCGCCGACGCGCAGCGCTTCGTAGGCTTTCTCGAAGGGTTCCGCGGCCAGACGCGGCTCGCGATTGGCGGCGTGACCTTCGACATCGACTCCTGCCGGGTCGTACGCGACGGCACATGAACGGAGGGTGGATATGCGCGCACCGCTGATGGCACTGGTCGCCTCGTTCGCCGCCGCGCTGGCCAGCCCTCCCGCCGCGGGCCAGCAGGTGACGCGGGAAGCGGTCGCCGGGATCGACAAGCTCGCCCGGCTGGAGACGACCGTCGCGTGCGCCGGCGCGATCACGCCCGTTGCCATCCCCGCGATCAAGGCGATGGGTTTCGTCTCGATTGTCAACCTGCGCCTCGCCGACGAGCCTGGCGCCGAGATCGAGAGGAACCGCGCGGCGGCTGAAGCATCGGGCCTGCGCTATGTCCACGTGCCGTTCAGCGGTGCGTCGCCCGATCCCGCGGCCGCCGATCGTTTCCTCGAGGCGATCACCGCGGAGGGCGCCGAACCGGCCTTCATCCACTGCTCGGGCGGCAACCGCGCCGCCACGATGTGGCTCATCAAGCGGATGGCCGTGGACGGCTGGGACGCCGATCGTGCGAGCGCCGAAGCGGAGGCGCTCGGGCAGACCAGCGCGGCGCTCCGCCGGTGGGCGATCGAGTATGCGACGAGCCGGCGCTAGCCGCCGCTGCCGATGTTCGCTGCAGCGCTCCTGGTCGTGTCGGCGGCGGCCGGGGCGGTCGCGGCGGTGGCCGGCTTCGGCATCGGCAGTCTGCTCACCCCGCTGATCGCGCTCCAGACCGGAACGAAGCTCGCCGTGGCCATCGTATCGGTTCCGCACGCGATCGGCACATTCGTACGCTTCGTGAGGCTCCGCCGCCTCGTGGACCGCCGGCTCCTCTGGCGATTCGGCCTCACGAGCGCGGCCGGCGGACTGGCCGGCGCGTTGCTGCATGGCGTGACGTCGAGCCGATCGCTCGCGTCGGTCTTCGGCGCGCTCCTCGTGTTGGCCGGCGCGACGCAACTGACGGGGCGCGCGTGGCGGTTCCGCGGGTGGGTCGCCTGGCTCGCGGGCGGCGTCTCCGGATTCCTGGGGGGGCTGGTCGGCAACCAGGGCGGCATTCGCTCGGCGGCGATGCTGGGCTTCGACATCTCGCGTCACGCGTTCGTCGCCACCGCCACCGCCACGGCGCTGCTGGTCGACGCGGCGCGCATGCCGGTCTATGCAGCCACGCAGGGCGCAGCGCTCGCGGCCGCGGCCGGGCCGATGAGCATCGCCGTCGCCGGCGTGGTCGCCGGCACGCTCTGGGGCGATCGGCTGCTGGCGCGCATTCCCGAGGCGCGCTTCCGCGCGCTCGTCGGCGCCGCCATCCTCGCGCTTGGCGTCGCCACGCTCGTGCGAGGCCGCGCCTGACGCTATAATCCGCGCGCAGCGAGATGACGACGCAGAAGAGCGCGATCGAGATTCTCCCGGGCGAGCGATACGACCGCCAGCTGGTGAAGCGGCTGCTGGCGCACCTCGCGCGGCGGGCCGGGTGGCAATGGCGCTCGCTCGACTTCCCCGAGGAGCGCATCCACAGCCGCGACGCCGTCCAGGTGATCGCCATGGAGGCCAGCGGACGGACGACCGCCATCGAACACCTGCCGCTGGCCGGATTCTCGGCCGACACGCAGGACGGCCCCCGTTTCAGACCTGCGCTCGCCGCCCTCGAACAGGATCCCGCGCTGCGCGCACCAGGATGGCACGTCGATCTCGCCGTGCCGGTGGCGCACCTGCCGGCGTCCATCGATGCACGGCTGCTCGCCGGCGCGGTCCGCGGGTGGTGTGCGCGCCGCATGCAGAGCGCGCCCGAAGGGGAGTCCACCCATGTGGTCATGATCTCGGGTACGGCGGTGAAGATCCAGGTCGAGAAGACCGCCTGTCCCGGCGAGTGCGGCAGGCTCGCGATTGCCGGCGCGCATCCGCCGGGCAACTTCGAAGCGATCGTACGGGAGCGGCTGCAGCAGAAGCTGCCGCGGCTCTCGGCCGCGTCGGCCGACCGGCGCGTGCTGCTGATCGAGCGGGGCGACAGCCTCTGGAGCCTCGCGCACCTGCGGCTGGAGCTCGAAGGCGCGGCCTTCGAGTTTCCCGACTTGCGCGCGCTTTCCGGGATCTGGATGGCCGACACGGTCGAGCGGATCCCGGGCGACGAGGCCACGTTCCGTCTGGTGCGGCGAAACGACGACGATGAGCCGGTTCTCGCCGGCTGATGTTCCATTTCCTGACATTTCGAGCGGCCGTGCAGTGTCGTGCAGCATCGCAACCTGTACTGACGAAGGCCGTTGATTCGACGGGACGCCTGGCGCAATAGTTGTATGACTCCAGTAGCGTCTGAGCGACTGGGAAGGCCTCTTGCGCACGATGTGGCATCCGACTCTTGGTCGAAGCGAAGCGTTGCCTCCGGACGGACCGGAGCCTTGGGCGGCGGACCGGGATCCGCGCCGCGGCGGCCGGCCGCCGACCGTGCTGATCGTGGACGACGACCCCGCCGTGACCGAGACGTTCTCCCGGATGCTGCTGCTCGAGGGCTATACCGTGCGCGGGGCGGTCACGGCCGAAGCGGGGCTTCGCGAGGCCGAGGCGGCGCGCCCCGACGCGATCCTCCTGGATCTGCGCATGCCAATCGTCGACGGCGTGGCGTTCCTGCGGCGACTGCGTGCGCGCGCGGATCAGCGCGCGACGCCGGTTGCAATCGTCACGGGCGACTACTTCCTGGACGACGTGCTCTCGCACGAACTGCAGGGGCTCGGCGCGGCCGTGTTCTTCAAGCCGCTCTGGATCGAAGACCTCGTCCGAATCACCCGGTCTCTCGTTCGATAGCGTGCCGGGTCGCGGCCTGCGAGGCGGCACGCCGCCCGAGTCCGCTCGGCCGTGTCTCGCGCCGGTGTCCCGCGTCAGTGATTCGTGGCGGAAGCCGCGGGGCATCGCGCCCGGATGGCAAGGCGCGAGGCACGAGGACATCGGGCATATCCGAGCGACGAGCAGCGCCGCCCGCGGGGATGCATCGGCGGCCGAATGCCGCTGGGGTTTCACCACACGCTGCTAGAATTCCCGGATGCTGAATCCGCTCCTCGCCGCGCTCGTCGTCTGGCAGACCGCGCAGGCGCCCGCCCGCAAGCCCGACGTGATCTACGTGCCGACGCCGCAGGACGTGGTCGACGCGATGCTGGATCTCGCGGGTGTGAAGCCGGGAGACGTGGTTTACGACCTCGGCTGCGGCGACGGCCGCTTCGTGATCAGCGCCGCAAAGCGCGGCGCGCGCGGCGTCGGCGTGGACATCGATCCGGATCGGATCGAGGAAGCGACGATGAACGCGCGGCGGGCGGGTGTCACCAGCCGGGTGAAATTCATCACGGCGGATCTGTTCGAGACCGACATCCACGAGGCGACGGTCGTCACGCTGTTCCTCCTGCCCGACCTCAACGTCAAGCTTCGGCCCAGGCTGCTCGCCGAGCTCCGGCCCGGCGCGCGCGTCGTGTCGCACCTGTTCGACATGGGCGGCTGGAAGCCCGATCGCACAATCACCGCCTCGGACGGTCCGGTGTACTTGTGGACGATACCGGGAAAGGTGGCGCACGTGCAGAGCCGCACGCCGGACCGTGCCGGCCTCCCGCGAAGGCCGGGTGGGGCCAGGCCTTCTTCATTCCGGCCGGCGCGGGCGGCCGGTGCGATCGCGGGCATCATGCTCGCGCGCTGACGAACGGCGCGGGGCGCACGCCGTTCCGCTACCATAGCCGCATGGCGCTCGCCGCTCCCGCGTTCCGCATCCAGGCCGCATCGCCGGACGACGTCCCGCTCATCCTGCGATTCATCCGGGAACTGGCGGCCTATGAGCGGCTGTCGCACGAAGTCGTCGCCACCGAAGACCTGCTGAGGGCGACGCTGTTTGGTGCGCGCCCGGCCGCCGAGGTCGTCGTCGCGCGCGCGGGGGATGAACCGGCCGGTTTCGCGATGTACTTCCAGACCTACTCCACGTTTCTGGCCAGACCAGGCATGTACCTCGAGGATCTGTTCGTGCTGCCGGAGTGGCGCGGCCGCGGCCTGGGCCGCCAGCTCCTGGCCCACCTGGCGCGCGTCGCGGTCGAGCGCGGATATGGTCGCATGGAGTGGTCGGTGCTCGACTGGAACGAACAGGCGCTGGGCGTGTACCGAGCGGTCGGCGCGCGGCCCATGGACGAGTGGACCGTTCAACGGCTGACCGGCGACGCGCTGCGTGCGCTCGCCCAGACCGCGGCACCGCGGATCGCTTCGAGCTGAACCGAGCGGGCGGGCGAACCCGTGGCGCGGCAGGCCGCGCATTCGCGGCCCGTGCCAGCCGCGCGGCGCCGCCGGTCGTCCAAAGATCGTCTCTCCCGCCCAGGGCGGCTCACGCAGGCGCGGCGCTCGAACCAAGGCGGACGGACGCGCAGCCATGTCGAGATTCCCCGTTCGGCTCGGACGAGCCATCAAGGTGCTGATGCCGCGCGGAAGGCTCGCGATCGTGCTGGCCGTTTTCGCGGCGAGCACGACCTGCGTGCCGCTCGCGGCGCAGCCGCTGCCGTCGGCCGGCGACTTCATCCGCCGCTATCAGGGCAATTTCGGCAGCATCGAAGTGAGCGGCTGCGGCTTTCACAACGACAATCTTTTCGATCCGGTCGCCCTGCTGGTCACCTGGACCAACAATCGTCCCTGCTTCGAGAAGGCAATGGCGGCTCATGCGAGCCGCGGCGACAATCGTGTGGTCGTCGACCCGCGCGCCGACTATCACGGCGGGCAGGGCGGCGGCATCGTCGACCTGTGGCACGAGCCTGCACGGTTCCGCGAGTTCCTCGTCGATATCCGGCGCCACTCGAACGATCGCGGCGAGCGCTTCGAGGTGCTCCTGTTCCTGGCCGGCGACTCGCATATCCGCAGCTTTCTGAAGAATGGAGCGCACGGCGTGCCCGATCCCGAGGCGGAGGCGCACGCCCTGCGCGACATCCGCGCCCTGGCCGCGGTGGCCGCCGATCAGGTGGCCGGCACGGCGGTGTGCTGGGAATGCCGTCCGCAGGCCGATTTCATGACCGCCGGCACGTATGAGCGCCTCGGGAAGGCCGTGGCCGAGGCGTTCCCGCGCGCGTGGCACGGCCAGCACCTGACCGCCGGCGCCGATTCATGGTCGTCGAGGCCGGGTGAGGGAGACGATCCGAACGGCGGCAACAAGCTGCGGGCCTGGCAGCGGTGCACGGCCGACGGCTGGTGCGACGGGCTGCTGTATCAGTTCGGTGTCGGCGCCGAGTATCTGCAGCCGCTCTCGCATCCGAACTACACGGGGCATCCGGGAGCGCTCGGCCGCTATTTCGAGGTGGTCGTCCGGCTGGCCAACGACCCGGAGGCTGCGGCGGCGCGTGCGGGCGCCGGGGCTCCGCAATGGGCGTCGGTCGATCTGCTCGCCTTCGAGTTCATCTACGACGCCTACAACAACCGCAGCGACGAGGCGTACGGCCTGCAGTGGTGCCGGCAGGCGCTCGCGATCGGCGGCTGGGGGTGCGGCTCGGCATCGTACCGGAGGTCGCGAGGTCAGGAGAAGACGTACTGAACAGTAAGGGCGGGACGATCGGGAGGACCTTCCCAAGCTCCTGTCAGAGGGCCGCGTACACGAGCAGCGCCCAGCCGACCAGAAATGCCAACCCCCCGAGCGGAGTGACCATGCCGAGCGTGGTGACGCCCGTGAGCGCCAGCGCGTAGAGGCTGCCCGAGAACAGGACGATGCCGATCGTGAACGCCCACCCGGCGGCGCGGACGATCCACCCGCCCATCGCCGGCACAATCAGGCCGGCTGCGAGAATCGCGAGCGCGTGATACATGTGGTACCGTACGCCCGTTTCGAAGACCGCGAGCATCTCGGGCGGGAGCCGGCCGCGCAATCCGTGCGCGCCGAAGGCGCCGAGCATCACGG
Source organism: Acidobacteriota bacterium (assembly GCA_020850715.1). Classification (GTDB taxonomy): domain Bacteria; phylum Acidobacteriota; class Vicinamibacteria; order Vicinamibacterales; family CAVVIG01; genus JADZED01. Next base: position 4,911 of record JADZED010000016.1, on the reverse strand, counting down.
CCAGAAACGCCGCGAGCGAGCCGACGAAGAGAAAGGCTCTGTCCACCAGCAGCGATTCTACCCGTGATTGCAGAACCGTAGGTCCGATCCCGGTTCTCGCCGTCGCCGGTCGGGTGCCGCCAGCGATACACGGCGGCCGGCACGATCGCCATGCTGGTACGGCGATTGCCGGTGCGGAACCGGCGCGTCCGCAATCGAATACAGCGGAGGATGTGAATGCGGCGGTGGATGTGCGCGATGCTGCTCGGCGTCGCGCTGTGCGCGACGGCAGCATGTCAGCTGCTGGAGCATTCTGAGCCGGCGGCGCCTGCGCCGACCGGATTGCGCCACAACCTGAGCGGCACGATCTTCAACCTCGCCGAAGGGCCGATCGCGGCGGCGACCCTCACCGTCGTCAGCGGATCGGATGCTGGAACACGGGCCGCCAGCGATGCGGCGGGCCGCTACGCGTTCACCGGCCTCTCGAGTGGCCGGTTCACCGTGACGATCGAGGCGCCAGGATACGAGCGCGCGACGCCGATCGTCGATCTCACGCGCGATCTCAGCGTCGACTTCGCGCTCCGCCGCGCCCCCTAGCCCGCTCGCAGTCCCACCGCAGTACATGCAGCCCATGAGTCCACAGCGGTGTGCGGCGCCATGTCGCGGTACACTCGTGGACGTGCGCGCCGCCGTCGGCTTCGCGTTGCTCCTCTCGCTCACCGCGGCGCCTGCACGGGCCCAGGCGCCCGCCGCCACTTCGCCGGCGCCGGACGCGGCCGGGCGCGGCACGGCGATCGCCGGCGCGCTGGGCGACTCGATGACGCTGCTGCTCATCGAGCACTCCACCCGTATCGCGTTTCAGCAGAAGACGCGGGACGCCTTGAGAGGCCCGTTCTGGAGCGACTACCGGGACTCGCTGCGCGTGCCGCGGCGGTGGGAGGACGGCGATGCCTGGTGGGTGAACTACCTGGGCCATCCGGTGCATGGCGCGGCCGCCGGCCTGATCTGGCTGGACCACGGGCGCGACGAGCCGCTGCGCCTCAGCATGGATTCGCGCTATTGGACGTCGCGGGCCCGCAGTGCCGCGTTCATCGCTGTCTACAGCCTGCAGTTCGAGTTCGGTCCGCTGAGCGAAGCCTCGATCGGCAACGTCGGCATGCGGCCGGAAACCACCGGGTGGGTCGATCACGTCGTTACTCCGGTGGGCGGCCTGGCTCTGCTCGTGGCCGAGGATGCGATCGACCGGTACCTCGTCGAATTCGTGGAGCGGCACACCGGCAACCGAACGGCGCGCGCTGCCGTCCGGATGCTCTTCAACCCGGCGCGCACGTTCGCGAACCTGGCCGAGAGCCGCGCGCCCTGGCATCGGGCGGATCGGCCGCTGGGGCGCCGATGAGCGTCGCGGGCCTCCGAGATCTCCGCGAGCGGTGCGCCGAAGGCGCCGATCGACCGGCCGCGCGAGCGGTCTTGCGCCGACGCCGCCGATGAGGCCCCCGTCGTTCCACGGGCGCGGCGACGCCGAACGCAGTTTCTTCGTCAGGGATGCTGGTGCGGGTCGGAAGTCAGAGCGACAGCGGATGGCTGGTCAGGCCCTCGCCGCACTCGTCGGCCGCCTCTCCCTCGAGCAGCCGTGCCACGACATCGGCGGCCGTGTAGTCGGTCGCGCCGGAGCGCAGGAACTGCCGGACGCTCTCGATGTCGTCGCCCATGGTGACGAGCGCCTGCTCGACGTACTTGCCGGCCCGGATCTGCCCGTGTCCGATGTTCGCAACGAGCGCGTTGCAGATGCACTTTCGGCCGTGCGTGTCGGCCTCGTCGCCGCCTTTCGACGTGTAGATGGACACCGGCTCGGCGGGACAGCGGAAGCCGATCACGCCATCCGGTTGCCGATAGGCTTCCCGGAGGTAGCCGAGGTCGCAGATCCGCGGCCGCGCCTCGTAGACCTCCGCTTCCGACAGCGAGCCTTCGAGCTCGGCCACCTTGAACGGAAACCCGGTCGGAGAGGCGTGAGGATCGGTCCGCACGTGCGCGGTGCCGTCGAGCACGCGCTGGAGCAGCGCCTGCCGGAGATCCTGGCGCAGCCCCGACTCGGCGCAGAGGCTGAACGCGGTGCCGACCTGGACGCCCGCAGCGCCCGCGGCGATGGCCTCGCGCACGCGCTCCGGGCGGCCGTAGCCGCCAGCAAGCCAGAATGGCAGTCCCAGCTCGCGCAGCTTCGTCAGGTCGACCCGATCGCGATCGCCGTAGATCGGCTCGCCGCGCTCGTCGAGTCGAAGGGCGCCGCGCGGCGGCGCGTTGTGGCCACCGGCCGTGGGACCTTCGACGATGAATCCATCCACCCGCCCATTCGCCTTCTTCTGGAGCGTCTTCGCGAGGACGTCGGAGGAGACGATGGCGAGAAAGATCGGCCGCCGCAGCGGGCCGGCTGGCGCGGGGATGAAGTGTTCCGGCGCGAAGGAGAGCGTCGCGTCGTCGCCGGCCGCGCCGGTCACCTGCAGCGGATAACTCGCGGGCTCGTGCCGGGCGAGTCGATCGAGCGCCCCGGGGATCCGCAGCGGGATGCCGGCGCCCATCAGCACCACGTCGACGCCGCCGAGCATCGCGCCGTAGAGCGACGGCAGGTGGGGAATCTGAATCTTCTCGAGGTAGTTGATGCCGACCGGATGGCGATGTCCCTCGCGCGCCAGCACGACCTCGACGAAATTGGCGACGATGGTGAGCGCCCGCAGATCGGGCGGGCCGTCGACCGTCTGCATCGGCACGGCCTTGTAGGACTGCTGCGGCGGTTTGCCGCCGGGAACGAAGTAGGTGTCCCACACGCGGGCGGCCAGGGCCGGCACGGGGAACCTCGCCAGCGCCCGTTCCATGTGTCCGCCCGGGTCGCCGTCCTGCAGCCGTCTCGCGAGAATCTGATCGAGCGCGGTGCCGGAGACGACGCCGAGCTGGCCGAGGCTGGACACGGCGCGCGCCAGGCGCCAGTCGGAGATCCCGACGCCCATGCCGCCCTGGATGATCCGCGGCAGCATCACGCGGCGCGATCCGTCGAAGCGACGGCGACCGTCGCTTCGCTCCCGATGGCCGATCGCGGCCCCGGTGTCGGATCGGACAACGCGCTCATGCTCATCTCGCCTGGTCGGAACCTCTGTCGACAGCCTCGCGGATCGGCATCATATCGAAAGCGGGTTCGATGCGCGGAGCATATCACATACATGTATTCTGAATACATGTTTGCGATCGTCCGGCGGCCCGCGGGCTGGCAGCGATGAACCGCCTGCATCGCTGGTACTGCGCGTCGCCGCGGTGGCGATCGACTCTCGCACGCCTGCTCCCGCAGGCGCTCGCCGGCGTCGATCTCGGCGACCATGTGCTCGAACTGGGCTGCGGCCCTGGCGTGGCGACGCCGATGCTGGCGGCGGGTGCGCGACGCGTGACCGCCATCGACAACGACACGTGGGGACTCGCCGCGCTTCAGCGCCGAGATGCGGCTGCGGTCCGGCTCGTCCGCGGCGACGCGACGGCGCTGCCATTCGCTTCTGCCACCTTCTCGACGGCCGTTGCGCTGACGATGCTCCATCACGTGCCCACGACGCTGCTGCAGGATCGCCTGCTGCGCGAGGCGGCGCGGACGCTGCGCCCGGGCGGCCTGTTTGTCGGCGTGGACGTGCAATTCAGCGCCGCCTTGTGGCTCGCGCATGTCGGCGACACGTTCATGCCGATCCCGCCCGATACGGCGGCGCGACGCCTCGCGGCGGCGGGATTCTGCGACGTGGCGGTGGCGGTCGACTCCGGCTACATCAGATTCGCTGGCCGCGTGCCGGGCGCGCCCGCGGGCACGGCGCGCTGAGTCGCGCACGCGCGTCGCCGTTCCTCACGGCTCCGGCATCATCGAGGACGCAGCGAGGCGGCCGCCTCGCGCCGCGCCCCCGGGACGCCGAAGCGGGCCGCGCCGCCTGCCCGACATCCGGCTGCGGAGGTGGCGCGGCCCGGTCGGCCCGCTGGGGCGGTCTCCGATGGTGTTCGGCACAGCCGCGCGTCACCGTGAGCGGGCGGAAGCCGCGGTGCGCCCGCCCATCAGGTCCGGGAGCGCAGTCATCCATGCCGGGTTTCCGGTGTGCACCCACGAAGCCTGCGAATTTTTTATTGTTTTTTCATGGTTTGATTATTGCTCAGCTGCGCCCGAACATGCCGGTTTCCCGACATTCCTCGATTTGCACGGCCGTCAGGAAATGGCGCCCTTTCATGGCCGACGTGCCGGCGGCGGCCGCGAGCGCAACCGCGAGTTCTGGTGCGGTTCTCATCATTCTGGAGGCGAAGTGACCAGCATTCAACGTCGATCGTCCATCGTTGTGCCGCTCGCGGGCGCGTTGCTGGCCCTGGGCTCGTCGTTCGTGCAGGCGCAAGGCATCCGCAGACCCGCGCCGCCGCCTCCATCGCCCGCTCCCGTGATCTATGCCTGCGTCCAGCGCCTCAGCGATCGAGTCCGCATCGTCGCGGCGAACGAGGCGTGCCGCCCGGCCGAGATCCGCATCTCGTGGAACGTCGTCGGACCGGCAGGGCCGGCTGGACCGGCGGGTGCCACGGGTCCGCAAGGTGCGACAGGCGCGCCGGGGGCACCGGGGGCTGAAGGACCGAAGGGTGATCCTGGCCTGCCGGGGCCGGCGGGAGCCAAGGGCGATCCGGGCGAGGCGGGGCCAGTCGGCCCGATGGGACCGGCGGGGCCCGCCGGCCCGGTGGGCGCGGCGGGCGAACAGGGTGCACCGGGTGCACCAGGTGCCACGGGTGCGCCAGGCGCGCCGGGGGCACCGGGTATTGAGGGACCGAAGGGTGACCCTGGCCTGCCGGGGCCGGCGGGAGCCAAGGGCGATCCGGGCGAGGCGGGGCCAGTCGGCCCGATGGGACCGGCGGGGCCCGCCGGCCCGGCGGGCGCGGCGG
>JADZED010000015.1 GCA_020850715.1 Acidobacteriota bacterium | reverse complement strand
GCCCGAGCTACGTGCTCGGCGGCCGCGCGATGGAGATCGTCTTCAACGAGGAGGACCTGCGCGCCTACATGGGCTCGGCGGTGCAGGTGTCCAACGACAGCCCGGTGCTGCTCGACCGCTTCCTCGACGTAGCCATCGAGGTCGACGTCGACGCGGTCTGCGATGGCGAGGACGTGCTGATCGGCGGCATCATGGAGCACGTCGAGCAGGCCGGCGTGCATTCGGGCGATTCGAGCTGCTCGCTGCCGCCGAACAGCCTGCCGGCGGCGCTGCAGGACGAGCTGCGCGAGCAGACGCGGCGGCTGGCACGGGCGCTCAACGTCGTCGGGCTGATGAACATCCAGTTCGCCATCCAGAACGGCGCCATCTAAGTGCTCGAGGTGAATCCGCGCGCCTCGCGCACCGTGCCGTTCGTCTCCAAGGCGACCGGCCTCGCGCTCGCCAAGGTCGCGGCGCGCGTGATGGCCGGCCGCAAGCTCGCCGATCTTGGCATCGGCGGCGAGCGCATACCGAAGTACTACTCGGTCAAGGAGGCGGTGTTTCCCTTCACCAAGTTCCCGGAGGCCGATCCGATACTCGGTCCCGAGATGAAGTCGACCGGCGAGGTCATGGGGACCGGCCGCACGTTCGGCGAGGCCTATGCGAAGAGCCAGTCGGCCTCCGGCGTGACGCTGCCGCGCAGCGGCGTCTGCCTGATCAGCGTGCGCGAGCGCGACAAGAGCGGTGCCGTCGACCTGGCGCGCCGCATCGTCGGCCACGGCTTCGAGATCGTTGCGACTTCCGGTACCGCCGCGGTCATCGAGGCGGCGGGCATCGCCTGCCGGCGCGTCAACAAGGTGCGCGAGGGCCGACCGCATATCGTCGACATGATCAAGAACGACGAGATCGACCTGATCATCAACACCACCGAGGGGCGCCAGGCGACGCTGGAATCGAACTCGATACGGCGCGAGGCCGTCTACCGCCGCGTGACCTACTACACCACGCTGGCCGCGGCGCTCGCCACCTGCGAGGCGCTCGACCACCTCGATGAGGTCGGGGTCAACCGCCTGCAGGACCTGCACGGCGAGGTTCCGGCGTGAAGCGCTCGCCGATGACGGCGCGCGGTGCCGAGCAGCTGCGCGCCGAGCTCAAGCGGCTCAAGAGCGAGGACCGCCCGCGCGTGATCAAGGCGATCGCCGAGGCGCGCTCGCACGGCGACCTGTCGGAGAACGCCGAATACCACGCGGCCCGCGAGCAGCAGGGCTTCATCGAGGGCCGTATCCGCGAGATCGAGGCGCGGCTGTCGACCGCGGAGATCATCGACGTCGCCACGCTCAATGCCGGCGGCAGGGTCGTGTTTGGCGCCACCGTGGACCTCGAGGACCAGGACGATGGCAGCAAGGTGAGCTACCAGATCGTCGGCGAGGACGAGGCCGACATCCGTGCCGGACGCATCTCCGTCGGCTCGCCGATCGCGCGTGCGCTGATCGGCAAGACGGGCGGCGATGTGGTCGATGTCGCGGCGCCGGGCCGGACGCGCTCCTACGAGATCGTGGCGGTGCGTTACGTCTGAGCGCTGCCCGTCGGTTCCGGCAGTGCCAGGCGCGGCTCGCGTTCGCGCGGCCGGTAGAGCACGGCGACATGGCCGATCCGCGTGACCAGCTCGGCGCGCGTGCGTCGCGCGAGCTCCGCCAGCAGGGCATCGCGCGCGCCGCGTTCCGCGCCGCGTACCTTCACCTTGAGGAGTTCGTGATCGGCCAGGGCACGCGCCGTCTCGGCGACGAGCGCGTCGCTGAGCCCGTGCTGGCCGATGAGGATGACCGGCTTGAGGGGGTGCGCGCGGCCGCGCAGGAAGCGCAGCTGGTTTTCGGCAAGTGGCATGGGCGGGATTATCCACGAGACACTGCGCGGGTGTGCGTCGGGCGCGGCGCGGAGGCCGGCGTCGGCCTGCCGGCGGGGCGTTTGCGGCCCGGAACACGGCGCTCCCCGGTTGCCGGACCGGCGCTGTGGTCCGGTCGGATATGGCGCCGAACTGGGCTGCAACGGACGCGATCGATCGGCCAGCAGCACTGCATCCCGCCGGGGGCGAACGCCAGGGCGGGACCGGTCTTGAAGCCGGCCGGCAACGCCCGCATTTCAGGAACGTATCGCAGGCGTGCCCGGGCCGCGGGACCTGCTTGCTGGCGATGGCGGCGAGGATGGTGTAGCGTCGATGGTAAGTGCGTCTAACTTGCGAAACAGGCCGGGTTCCTGCCCTGGCGTCCTGAAGGTGCGTGGAAGTTGAACGATCTGACCAAGAACATTCTGGTGTGGGTGGGCGTGGCCTTGCTGCTGCTGGTCATGTTCAGCCACTTCATGCCCGGCGCCGCCGAGCCCGAGCAGGTGCCCTATTCCTCCTTCCTGACGGACGTGCAGGAGGGGCGCATCGGCGAAGTCGTCCTGCAGGGCGAGACGATCACCGGCACGCGCAAGGACAAGAGCAAGTTCCAGACCTACAACCCCGAGACCAACTACACGGCGCTGATCGGCGAGCTGGCCAAGTCCAACGTCGTGATCGAGGGGCGGCCGCCCAAGCAGCCGAGCCTGCTGCTGCAGTTCCTGCTGTCCATCGCGCCGGCGGCACTGCTCATCCTGGTGTTCATCTACATGCTGCGGCAGATGCAGGGCTCGGCCGGCGGCCGCGGCGCGATGTCCTTCGGCAAGAGCCGGGCGCGCCTGCTGGGCGAGGACCAGGTCAACGTCACGTTCGCCGACGTGGCGGGTGTCGAGGAGGCCAAGCAGGAAGTCGCCGAGATCGTCGATTTCCTCAAGGACCCGGGCAAGTTCCAGAAGCTCGGCGGCAAGATCCCCAAGGGCGTGCTGATGGTCGGCTCGCCCGGTACCGGCAAGACGCTGCTGGCGCGCGCGATCGCCGGCGAGGCCAAGGTGCCGTTCTTCACCATCTCCGGCTCCGATTTCGTCGAGATGTTCGTCGGCGTCGGTGCCTCGCGCGTGCGCGACATGTTCGAGCAGGCGAAGAAGCACGCGCCCTGCATCGTGTTCATCGACGAGATCGATGCGGTCGGCCGGCATCGGGGCGCGGGCCTCGGCGGCGGCCACGACGAGCGCGAGCAGACGCTCAACCAGCTGCTG